>NZ_JBVPGR010000036.1:0-533640 GCF_055816895.1 Ochrobactrum sp. PL_is501
TGGCGGCACCTATGGCTGGGCCGACAACAAATATGCCGTCTATGGCGAAGGCTCGATCAACACCGCGCTCAACCACTTCGCCGACAGCTACGCCCTCAAGGGCACCGTCGGCTTCAAGGTCAAGTGGTAAGGCGCAAACCCGTCTTCCAAAAAGCAAAGCCCCGGTTCCAGCCGGGGCCTCTCCTTGAACCAAACAGGGAAGGAGCAGGCCGATGGCGCGTCTGTTCTCACGGGCGAATTTCCACAATCTTGTCTGGTCGCTGCCACTGGCAGAACTGGCCGAGCGGCTTGGCATCCCCGCCTGGCGTATCCGTAACCTGTGCCGCTGGTATGTGATGCCGATGCCCTGTGAACAGTACTGGAAAAAAGCCTTCAGTTGGCCCTTCATTTATAGATGCTGGCATCGCTGACGCCGTGCTTGCGGCAAAGCTCCGAGACCGGGGCGTGTCAGCCTCGTACTCCTTCAAAATGCCGATGATCTGTTCGTGCGTGAAACGAGTGCGCTTCATTCCCTAGCCCTCTCAATGGGCCGGGGCTTACTTCAAAATGGATTATTTCAACGGGGCAAGGTCAGAGGATATTGTCGCGGAACGTTTTCTCTAATCAATGCAGAATCGACGACGAGAGTTGGTCACGGTAGTGCTTCCGCTAAGAACAACGTCATCGGCTGCACCCGTGATTCCAGCGGAAAACAGGCCTTGCTGCGGGTGGCTCCCTTGCCAACATCGACCGCGCCAGCCACCTTTAACTGCGAAAAGGCGGGCAAAAATTCGGCATGGTCAAAGACGCCACCGCGCCGAATGTCGGCTGCCGTTTCATTGTCGTTGATTCGAAGTAGTCAGCAGTGAAGTTTTACGAGCGTCTCGGTCTTACGCTGCTGGATACAGCCGCAAATAAAGCCAGCGAACAGCCAATGATGTATCCCGACATCCTTAAGGCCTAAAGCGCCAGTATCATCTGTTCGATTTCCAGAAATATGCGGTTAGAGCTATCAGCGAACTCTGCATATTTCGGTGCAGCCAGGCTTCAGTTTCATCTCTTCGATACTCGCGATAAGTCCAGCAATCACCTTTCTCGGTTCATCCAAGTCATCGACAATTTTATCACCGATCTTTACTGTTAACCTACACCCTGTTTACTCTTGGAAGGCAACCGCAGCCCGCACCATTTGATCGAAGACATGCAGCGGTGATGGTGTGCGCGGCGGGGTTAGGCTGAACCGAACTTGATAAAAGTTCTGTTTACCAGCCGCGACGAGCTCAGGAAGCACATAGCCAATTATACCGTCATCCGGTTCCACCCAAATTAAATAGTCAGTTTGATCTGCGGTGTCGAGCCACTGAAAGCAGTCCATATCACCCCAGTGAAATCCCAGAGAATGTAAAAGGTTCCAAATCTGCATGCCTGAACTGCCCCCCATTTCGACCGGACATGTCGGCATAAGCAGAAAGGCTCAAGCACAGGCTTGGGTATAGGCTTATGTCTAACGCGTATCGACACGTTGAATTGCTGACAGGTGATGTCCGCCGCAGGCAGTGGACAACCGAGCAAAAGCTGACGATCATTGAGCAGAGTTTCGAACCAGGCGAGACGGTATCTTCGACCGCTCGCCGTCACGGCGTTGCGCCCAATCTGCTTTATCGGTGGCGCAGGCTCTTGAGTGAGGGAGGTGCTGCAGCCGTGGATTCTGACGAGCCGGTGGTCGGCAATTCTGAAGTGAAGAAACTGGAAGATCGCGTCCGCGAGCTGGAGCCCATGCTCGACCGTAAGACGATGGAGGTCGAAATCCTCCGCGAAGCACCTTCCAAAGCGGACTCAAAAAAACGGATATCCGGCCGATCTTGTTGCCGAAGGACGGTCCGCGATGAAGGCCGTCGCAGACACGCCAGGTGTCTCCCGTTTCAACCTCCTCGAGCGGCTGAAAGGCGAATCAAAGCCGCGTGGGCCTTACCACAAGGTCGAGGATGCAGAGCTTCTGCCCACCATCCGCAGGCTGGTGGACCAAAGGCCAACCTATGGCTATCGGCGGATCGCCGCGCTCCTCAATCGCGAAAGGCGGGCCGCCGATAAGCCTGTCGTCAACGCCAAACGGGTCCATCGCATCATGGGCAACCACGCCATGCTGCTGGAGAAGTATACCGCCGCTCGCAAGGGCAGCATCCATGACGGCAAGGTCATGGTTATGCGCTCCAATCTGCGTCGGTGCTCGGACGGTTTGGAGTTCACCTGCTGGAATGGCGAGGTCATTCGTCTCGCCTTCATCATCGACGCATTCGACCGCGAGATCATCGCCTGGACGGCGGTTGCCAATGCAGGCATTTCCGGCTCAGACGTGCGTGACATGATGTTGGAGGCGGTCGAGAAACGCTTCCATGCAACACGAGCCCCGCATGCTATCGAGCATCTCTCTGACAATGGCTCGGCTTATACCGCGCGGGACACGAGGCTGTTTGCTCAAGCACTCAATCTGACGCCCTGCTTCACGCCGGTGGCCAGCCCGCAGTCGAACGGAATGTCCGAGGCATTCGTTAAAACCCTGAAGCGGGACTACATCCGTATCTCGGCACTACCGGACGCCGAAACGGCGCTCCGGCTCATCGATGGATGGATTGAAGACTATAATGAAATTCATCCCCATTCCGCGCTCAAGATGGCTTCCCCTCGGCAGTTCATCAGGGCTAAATCAATCTAGCCGACGTGTCCGGTCGAAATGGGGGCAGTTCATCGAGCACTATAACAATCTTCACCCGCACAAGGCTTTAGGATATCAATCTCCACGAGAGTTCCTGAGCAGAAATGCTCAATCCTGAAAATGTCCAGTTTTTAAGGGGCAACTCCAATCAGGCCACGCCGGGTCAATTCTCAGTGGCTATCAACAAAGGAATCATAGTGCTCTGCTCCCTTAAAACTGGACCGTTTATAATGAGAGTTTTCCGCGCTATTTTCCTGGCTGGGAGAAGGAGTGGAAGGCATGAAAGCATCGAAGTTTTCGGACGCTCAGAAGGTGTTTATTCTCAAGCAGGGAGATGACGGCGTTCCGGTAGCGGAAATCTGTCGCAAGAGCGGGATCAGCCAGGCAACTTATTTCAACTGGAAGAAAAAGTATGCGGGTCTGCTGCCTGATGAGATACGGCGGCTGCGCGCCTTGGAAGAGGAAAATACGCGGCTGAAGAGGATTGTTGCAGACCTCACGCTTGATCGGGAGATGTTGCAGGATGTGATCCGCCGAAAACTTTAAGGCCTGCGCGGAAACGTGATCTGGTGGCGGGAATGCTTGCTGATTGGGGAATATCGATCCGACGGCTTGTGCAGCACTAAGCTTCGAAAGATCGACTATCAATTACAAGTCCCGCCGCACCGTGCAGGCCGCTGTTGAGACGCGGATCAAAGAGATTTGTGAGACCCGTGTGCGATACGGTTACCGTCGCGTACACGTCCTGCTTCGTCGCGAGGGCTGGACCATCAACATGAAGAAAACACGTCGAATATACAATGAGTTAGGACTTCAACTCAGGAATAAACATCCGAAACGTCGTGTCAAGGCCAAGCTGCGTGAGGATCGTCAACAAGCGATCGGGCCGAATGATGTTTGGGCGATGGACTTTGTGCATGATCAGCTGGCAACAGGAAAGAAACTTCGGATTCTGACTATTGTCGATACGCATTCACGCTACTCGCCGGCAACCGATCCGCGCTTCAGTTATCGTGGTGAGGATGTCGTTCAGACACTTGAGAAAGTGTGTCGTCGTGCTGGCTATCCGAAGACAATAAGGGTTGATAATGGAAGTGAGTTTATTTCGCGTGACCTCGATCTGTGGGCCTATGCCAACAAGGTCACGCTGGACTTCTCCCGACCCGGAAAGCCGACGGATAACGGGTTCATCGAAGCCTTCAACAGTAAGCTTCGCGCCGAGTGCCTGAACGCACACTGGTTCTTAACGCTTGAAGATGCGCGCGAAAAGTTGGAGAATTGGCGTCGACACTATAATGAGGATCGTCCTCACTCGGCAATCGGATATAACGTGCCGATTGCCTTGCATAATCCCGATGGCGTCATCAGCCCGCCATTGGCATAAGAGCCGGAAAATTCTAATTCCCGGCGGTCCAATCTTGGGGCGCAGTGCAAGAGCCGGAAAATTCTAATTCCCGGCGGTCCAATCTTGGGGCTCAGTGCAAATAGGTAGAAAATTCCAATTCTGAATGGCCTAATTTATTGGGGGCACCTCAATTATCGTAGCGTTAACTCCAACAGAGCATCCTCGTACAAAGACTCGGCGATCGAATGTTTAGATAAAATAATATCGCTGGCCAATTCGCTGAAACTTGACGACAGGCTGGGAAATGGCAGCTTGGTAACGCAATTCGCATTCCACAATGACCAGCCCGTCCCGTTACTTATTAATGACGAGTGCTTCACATCATAATAGTCGCCATTGCCCACTAAAGCTACCCCTTCGCAACCATTCATAGATGCAACTAAGTGATGATGAAAACGAGTAGTGTACCACCGTTGGGTACGCTTTAAAGGCAGACCATGATTAATAGTATCCATAGCATTAAAAAAGAACTTGTCCGGGATGTAATCGGCAAGCATCATATATGCTGCTCGATCTTCCCCCGGAATAGCCTCAACATACCCAACAGAAACATGCTTGGTACGATAACGCTTGATGCGTTCCTCAACCGCTTTCACTGCACGGTAAAAAAAAACATCATCTACTTGGTCGCGCTGAATGCATACCATTATAGATGGAATCTCCCGACCTGCGAAACCCGTGTGAGGTGTGTTTAAACTCAGGTATGCGTCGTCATAGCCCAAATTTACATTAAGTCCGTTTGCCGACTTTTCATCTCTCACCTCGACGTAATCGAAGTTGCCTACGATACTGTTTATAAAGTCTACCGGCGCTACTGGTGGATACAACCCTGCTCCTGTCATGTATATACGGCAGTTTATGAGTTCTTTTAACGCTCCCGCAGCACAAAGAATGCCAATATTTCTTCGCCATATTCCATTAATGTACCCGCCACCTACAATGTGGATTACGTTGACATCGCGTAGTTTAATTAGAGCTTCGTCAAATCTAGGCGATCCAAGATGCTTTATCTTCTGACAGACGTTAGAGAGGTATCCTTCAATGTCATCAAAATTACTCTCTGTTACTAATCTCCACAATACGTTTGTCACTCTAATATTTCCTAACGGGAAATAAAATGCAACATTAGTCGGGAACGGAACGTCAATCCAGATTTCTGCATCCCGAAACTTTTCGAGAAGATAATTCACCCAATTCTTAAGAATGAGCTCATCTCCATAATTTGGATAGCCGGCGGCGGAAACCAAGTATATAATCAAACTATTGATTCCTTTTTAACGCGACAGCGTTATTCTCTGCAATATTAATGAGACCAATCTCGACTACTCGCTCAACATCGTTCAAGCGCGTATGAAGATTGTGAATATTCCTGTCAGATTCTTGGATAAGTTGAATTATAGCATTTAATTGCTCATCCCGATGGGATTTTTTTTCGAGCAATGACCTGCGCAGCAAACTGAATATATACTTCAGACTTGCTTTACAAAAACCGCAAAAACCAAGACGAATACTGTTGAAATATGCTCTTCGAAGAAATGACCTGTCATATTTTCCGTTCAGAGCCTCCTCAAATAGATCGGGCCGACTACCGAGCATCCATACGAGTAATTCTACCGTCTGTCGGTCACATTCCTGCCCTGAACAAAACAGTCTTATGTTGGATTTTTTATGCCTTAACAACTCTGCCCTTGCGGAATTATAAAACTCTCTTGCATACTGCCTAGACAACGTCTGACTCACCCACGAGACGTGCCCTACAAGCCAGCGAGCCGCTTCCTTGCTGTATAGATTTCCATCGTCGCGATCTGCTATAAAAGCCATTATTAACTCGTGCTGATAGAAGACACCAAGGAGTTTCTCTCCTCCAGATAGCATAGTCTGGCCAACACGATTTCTTCTATGGAAGCATAAAACTTCATCGATAATACTAACTCTTCTTGCAGCTATGGTGACAAGCCAATGAAAATAATTATCTTCAAAAAAATGCGCACATTCATGAAACGCTATACTATTGTCCTCAATTAGACGCCTACGGTATATTTTCCGCCAAGGTACAGGAAGCAATCGCAAGATATCAACCTTGTCATGTGCAGACTCCAATTCTATCGATCGAGAAGCACAAACAGTTTGCCATGAATAGTCATGAGCCGACGTTCTGGCTCTCGTATCTGTGTCAAACTCCATGAAACTGCAAATGGCTATGTCAGAATCATATCGCTTTGCAGATAAGTATAGTTTCTCAAACATAGTAGGATCATAAACGTCGTCGCCATCTGCGAACCCGATATACTCACCTTTGGCCATCTTGAGGCCGATGTTCGCTGGCGTGGCAACCCCACCAGGAGAGTTGTTATCCAATAAGACCGGCCTAATTCTGCTGTCCGCAGCAGCATACCTTCTAATAATATTGGTTGTGCCATCATTGGATCCGTCGTCGACTATTATGATCTCTATATCACTTAGAGTTTGATTGATAATACCATCCAGGCATTCACCTATGTAATCTTTTATGTTATATGATGTAACAATAACGGAAAGCAGTGGATTCATTCTAGTTAACCTCATTTCTTACGATTAATGAGTATACTTTGCTATACAGGTGACGATCTCGATGAAATATTACCTGAAGATAACGAAGATCATATTGTATCAATAACTCCCTCGCCTTTCGTTTGAACTCATCTTTGTGCTCAGCCACAATATTGGAGTAGGCCCAAGATATGAGATTCAATGAAAACTCTATATATGTAGGAATCGCGAAATGATAGTTGGGATTTGAACAAATATAAATGTAAAGCCCCCTCAGTGCGTCGATTGACTGGAAACGTAAGGTAGTTTTATTATTTGTAGCGCTACTTCCATCTGGATTAGAATAATAATCACAGATAGGAATCTTATTTATCAGAACGTTATCTGCATTCAATAATATTTTCCAATGAGCAATTATATCCTCGTGAAGGCGAAGGTTACCGAAGGAAAGACTTATTTCTTCTAGAAAAGACTTACGAGTTATTTTGTTCCAAGGATAGTTAGTGAGGCTTAGAAGCTTTGGAAAGTCGACCGGGCGCACTTCACCCTTAGGTGCCAAAACTAGCGCGTCAAATATTGCTTTATCTGAATCCCACATTCCAATTCCGGTTTTCTGAGATCCATAGATTATATTGTATGGTAAAATTGCCACATCGACGTTTCTATCAATGAGCAATCTAATTGTTGTATCAACAGCATTTGGTCTCAGTATGTCATCGCCGTCAAAAAAAAGAATGAAGCTCCCACGCGCCTGCGAGAGACCTCTATCCCGACTTACCCCCGGGCCGCTATTATTCTCATTTACAAGTATTCGAATATTATTCTTGGATTTTTGTTTTATGAATTTCTCGATTTTCTGTACTGTGCCGTCTTCAGACTGATCGTCAACTATGATTACTTCGAATGAAGAGTTTATGTTCCTATATAGCGAGTTAAGCGTTTCGATGATCGTCTTGCTGACGTTAAATGCAGGTATTATCACAGACAACGAAGGTATTTGCATCTACGGTCAAGCCCCATTTTCGATACAGATGCGGTGATTAATCGAGCGTGTTATACTCGTCATTGCCAGACAGAAAGGGATGATATTTGATGACCATTCGATTGTGATTGTTTTTTAATAATTGAGGATTTCGTTACATTTATTGAGGGCTTATCGGAGCACGGGCTGTGAGCACGTGCCGCAGCCAGATCAGAGGGTCGACGTCACAGGCATAGCCTGTCAGTATCAAACTATAGATCACTGCGCTGGCCCTGGCTCCGTCAGCAGTGTCGCTGAACAGCCATGATTTCTTCTGGTCGCAAAAACTCTGATGCCACGTTCCAGAATATTGTTATCGATCGGCATCTGCCGTCGCTTGTGTAACGCGTCAGGTAATCCCATTGGTTCAGGGTGTTGGACACAGCATCGCCGAGCTTGGTATCCGGTACGACCTTCGGCCTGATGCCATCGAGCCAAGTCTTTAGAGCCTGAATCATAATGAACGCAACGATATCAGGCTTTTGCGATCCTTCGCGTGAGGAAGCGGATATTTGCGATGTAGATCCACGCTTCAGAGGAAGCGATGGTTTTCTCGAAGTCTTTGGCCAGTCTGCGACACCGTCCCAGCCATGCAAATGTGCGCTCGACAACCCATCGGCGCGGGAGTAGTTCGAAACCTTCAGCGCGATCGGACCGCTTAACGATTTCCAGCGTAAACTTCCCGACCTTTTCCAGCTTGCCTTTGAGCTTTGGTCCTGCGTATCCGCCGTCAGCAAAGATATGTCGTTGCCACGGCTATCGTTTGAGAATGGTTTTCAAGACATCCGGCGCGCCGTCTCTGTCCTGAATGCCCGCAGAATGGATCACGAGACCAACCATCAGGCCGAAAGTATCAACTACAACATGACGCTTACGGCCGTTGATCTTCTTCCCCGCATCAAAACCTCGTATTCCGCCGCTTTCCGTGGTCGAAGCATGCCAGCCGCATGGGCAATCAAGTGGCACAAACTGTGTATAACCCGTGCCTTTCCCTTTTTCAAAAAATATTGATCGTTATAATCAATTCTGACTGGAATGACACGTATGCGTGAAGCTCGCTAATAGAGTTGAAGTGTGGGGCTACATGTCTTGGTTGCAGACACTGCCTAGCTGGGGCGAAGTACATGAAGTCGAAGATGGCGGGATTATGCGTGCTTTGACAGGCGCGAACCAAATCAAATTCACAACACCCGAACCATTCGCACTTATTCTCACAACACCACAGCCACGACGCGAGGTAGCCGTAGGCACTAACCGCACGACCGTTTTCGATGCACCTGCCGGTGGGATCGAACTCATTCCAGCTAGTACCGACATGTTTGCGCGCTGGCACGCACAAAAAGAGTGCATTCTAACTACGATAACTCCATGCAGACTCAAGCAATTGGCAGGTTTGGAGTTTGGCTGCGACGATATTGACTTGATCCCAACACAGCCAGGAACTACAGATCCCGTTTCGTCAGCAATCGCTAAGCTTATGCATCAGGAGTTTATCCGTCCTGAAGGACCGAGTGCGAATGCGATGGAGCCCCTGAACGTCTTATTCTGGCTGCAGATGTTGCGCGCCCGCTCCTCCATTACTGTGCAGCAAAGATCGATGCGCCACCAGGGTGGTCTCCCCCCGCTAGTTGTGCGCAGAATTGAGGAGTTCATCGACACCAATATCAGTAGCTCTCTGGCCATAGACACGCTCGCAGTTATTGCCGGTTGCTCGCCGAGCCACCTCGTGCGAACGTTTCGGAAAACAAAAGGTATACCCCCGCATCAATTTATATTGCAGCGGCGTTTGGCGCACGCGAGACAAATGATCAAAGACAATCAACTTGAACTACGCACTATCGCGGCACTTTGTGGTTTCGCCAGCCAGAGCCATATGACATCTCTTATGAGAAAATATTGGGGAGTAACCCCTAAGCAGCTCCGTCCATAGCTTTTTACGCTTAGTCTCCTTTGATTCGCGAGCATCAGACTGTTTTCGAGCCAGTGAAGAACACGGTCCCAGCGGACATGATACTGATCGCTTATGCCAGTAAATCTGTTCTTACTGTCACTCAACCACGGCAACTGTGCTGGCAAAACATGCCGAGATAGCCTTGTTGGCACCGAGACTTCTAGCCCATCTTGCTATTTGAGGCGCTTCTCCCTTCTCGGCGATACCGCCCCAGACATCCTTGAATACGTTATCACCAGTTGATGAGTCGAAGAAGAAATAGCCGGGATCAGAGACAGGAGTAAAAGCATGGACAATAGTCCAAGTGCCTGAACGCATAATGGAATCGATATCGATTCTTGAAGACTTCACGTTACCTTCGACGCTTTTCGCAATGAGTGGAGCAAATTGTATTTTTAGGTCAAGCGTAAGACGCTGATCGACCGTCGCACAAGGATCAGCTGCGTAAGACGTCAACGGAAGCGCTGTTACTAGCAGTGTGGCCAAGGCTGCGTGAAGGGGGCGGAACATTGGTAGGGCTTTCTTTATTTGTACTCGCTCGAATAAATCGGTCACTTTAAGTTTGATCAGCAAACGACGAAGTTTGGAGTGAAGTTCATACTGAAACTAGTGGCTGTGCATTGGCAGGATTTTCGCCGGCCAACTGCGAGTTGGAAAGGCTTAGTTTTCGTAAAACCCCCAGTGGTTTCCCGCCCATTCGAAATAATATGAACGCCCGGGATACACTTCATAGTCATACTTTACACCGCGCGATGAAGTGTAATAGATAACGAATTTATCGCATCCGCTCACCACCGTTGAACTCCCTGTCCAAACAGAGTAATTTACCGGATTGCTTTCGTTTCCATCTGCATACTCGCAAGTGACCGAAAACGGAAGCAAAACACTTCGCCCTCCATCGTTTATCGCACTAATTCGCGCACTACCTGCAAGTGCGATCGAATGCATTGCGCCCAATGCCACCGTTGTCAGCGATGCGACAGCGATCAACTTAACGCGACGAGAAGCTGTCATTTCTAATCCTCACTATAATACGAGTTACAATCGACTAAACCCGACAAGGTAAATCGCAGTGACTTATCTGACTAACGATAGTTTGCGCAATATTTTGGCGCATCCACACCGCTCGCAGCACATCCTTGCCGGATCTCCTCAATCATCATGTTGCAACTATTTTCAACATTGCATGGGGGATGACTGGAACCCGACATGTCGAGACAGCGATCTACGATTTCTTTGGCCTTCTGGAGGCCAATTGCCTGACTGCATGCCCCTTGATCCATACTTCCGTGCGACGACGTCTGTTTCTGCGCGGATCTGAGCGGAACTGTGCTTTTTGCCCCATTCGTACGGGGAACGCAGGAAAGATCGCCTTCCTCGCAGTCCATCTGCTGGCGCAAGTCAACAACACGTTGTGCAGTAAGAGCCGCTACGCAACTTGCCGTCAGCGAAGGCGCGACCGATCCATCAGCATAAGGCGCCACACGAAATGTGCATTCCTTGTCTCGAAAGCTGATCCACGCTCTCTGGGCATCGCGAAGGCGTTGCTTGTCAGCATCGGATAGCTCGTGTATGAGCGATTGGTAAAGCTTGTTTAATGTGGAATCCGCTGCTTTTTCGTCATCACCAAAACAGGCGGTGATTTCACTTTGTGTCTGAAGTGTATCGCAGTTGTCGGCACGCGCTTCCGTCACGGCACCGACGCTGAACATATAGGCAGTCATTATTATCCCGGACAGGAAAAGACCACGCCAAACCATTGGCTTCATGCTTAAATACCCTAACCTATATCGGAGTCTCCTCCAAATACCGCCATTCGCACACATGCATGTCGCTTCTTGATGCGTCTTCGCAGAGACGCCATCCATGCAGATAAAAGTACTGGCAATCTTTAACGGGGCAATATCAGGATCTTGATCTTTATAATAAAATCACCCTATTCCCAACGTAGCTCACAGTATTCAATTAGCTATCCCGGCGCTTTTTTATATAGGGCTGATTAGTAAACTCTGAATAGAGCCATCATGGCGATCACGACTTGCAACACGATAACGGTTCGATGGAGACTATAGGGATGCGGAGCTGGAGAATTCAATTTGCTGGTTTGCTGTTCGCAGTCATGGGTCTGAATACCGCCGCCATGGCAGCTGGACCCGACATGGGATTCGATGTCACCATCGCGCTGTCCGATAAAGCGGCAGCAAAGTTGGCCGCTGACCATGAAACGATCATTGCCTTTGCCAGCTACTATGGTGATCCGAAGAAGAGTGCCGCAAATCATGTCAATGAAATCGGGCTGATCAGTCTTTCTCCAAGTGATGAAACAGTCGAGATTGTCGGCACGGGCCAAAAGGTGCACATTTCGGGCGATAAAGTGGAAGTAAAGCGTATCGATTGGGTGAATGGACCAGTTAAAGTCAATCTGAACGTCGCGTCAGGTCGCAAGTCTGGACCGGACAATATTCTGAGTTGCGACTTCATTGACGGCGCTCTTTCGCAAGTGCGAAAGAGGCCCATTACGCTGCACTGCTCGCTTATCTCTGAAAACGTCGAGACGAAGCTTTTTCCCTGAACTCTTCCGACCAATGCCCTTCGCGAGCAAGGAGATTTCGCGTTTTTTACGACTAGCTGCCTTTGTTTGCGGCGCGGTTGCCGCGACCGCCGTATCCGGCTGCCAGACACTAGAGAAAATGGAACGGGAAAGCTATCAGCGAGCCTGCGACAAACTCGGCATCAAGAGTGGAACACCGACGTATGACGTGTGCAGACTAAAGCAGCAACGCATGGACAACGATGACATTGAGCGGCTCCTAGACCGTTCGACTGAAGAGCGTATCCTGCAGAAGCCGTATACTAATTTTGTCTTCGCTCGCTGTGCCGAGGTGATATCATGATCAGGCTCGTTTTCCTATTACTAGGCGCACAAGCCCTCAAGCCAATGTGGTGGATCCTGGCAACTGCCGGTGGCATCTGGATACTGTTTGGTTTTGGTATTCTCTATGATCTCGGCGATGGTAGACTTTCAGTTGTGCTCGACACGCTGGCGATATTCCTGATCATCGAAGGCGTGGTTGAAATTACGGCCGCCTGCGCACGTGGCGCTGGGGTCCACTGGATTGACATCCTCCGCGGCATGGCATTCTTGTTTGCCGCATTTGTTGTGTTCGATGTGCCCTGGGACAATAACATCGCCGCATCAATTCTGTTTGGTCTGGCATTTCTTACCGATGGCCTGTTCCGGATGGCATCGGCCTTTGTCGTCCATAGCAAGCGGTGGCGTGTAGGTATCACAGCAGGTCTGATCGAGGTCGGCCTTGCCGTTATGATCCTCGCATCAAAACCCCTTCCTCATCGTCTCACCGTTCCTTTTTGTTTTGCTCTCCTCCTCCTTACATCCGGTTATGCATTGCTGCGCATGGCGGTTCAGTTACGTGCACTTCCCGACGGAGCCTCCGTCACAGCCCTGCCGCTTTACATGGCTCGTAACTGGCAGGGTGGAAATTCTCGGTCCACATTGATAGAACGGGGCCAGAATAATTTCGATAACAATGGCATTCTCAATGTCTATGTCTGGACAGCAATCGGCTCGGTAACCGATCCCGAAAGACGAATATTGATTGATCGGTACGTTGCCGCCGTCGACAAAAAGGGCGTGATCTCGACTGGCCATAGTGCACTGGAGATGCCTCCTGATCTTTATATAAGTCACTACCCTCTTGACGACATTGACCACAGGCCGGACGATTTTCGCGCCCTTCTCAATGCTGGCCATCAAAATGATGTGGCGGGACGATTCAATGAATCCCTGGCAGCGGAAGCTGCTGCATGGTGCATGCCGGATCAGAAAATTACCTTTACACGCTTCAATCCTGAAGCGCTTGGCGTGTTCTGGAATGCCTATTCTCAGGACAGAACCTATAATCTGACCGCGCGCAACTGCTCGACGACGGTTATCCAGGCACTGGATGCAGCACTCGAAGGTTCATCCTTTACCGGAAGGCCCTTGCGTGATTTTCTTCGCATTGTAAGTGATCCACATTTCTGGATGATGCGTATCATACGCGGACGGGCAGAAGCCATGACTTGGACACCAGGAATGGTCCTTGACTACACGCGTCTACTCTTTCAGGTGGTTGAACGCAGCAACCGCCGCTGGCGCAGGAAGCTGAAGGAAGCATTCCGCGACCGAAGCCGAGTGGCAGGACAACACGTTCTGCCACAAGGCGAACGGAGCGAAATGTGACCAGACCAGATATGACCACATTCGTTGTTATTCTGACCGCCGCCATCTTTGGCCTTACCTATGGTCTGAGCGCACCATTGATCGCACTTGAACTGGTGGACGCAGGATATTCGGAAACCATCGTCGGAGCAAACAGCGCCATGCATGCTATCGGCGTTTTGCTGATAGCTCCCTTTTTGCCTGGACTGTCGTTACGACTTGGTTTTCGTAAATTGGCCAAAGGGGCGCTTCTTCTCGCTGGCGTTCTTTTTACTCTTTTCCCTGTCGTGCCGGTATTTTTGCTGTGGTTTCCATTACGCGTGGCTCTAGGTGCCGCTTCGGAAACCCTGCTGGTGGTTTCTGAAACTTGGCTCAACCAGATCGCAAGCGAGGCCAAACGGGGTCGCACAATTGCGATTTATGTCGCTGCACTATCAACGGGCATGGCACTGGGCCCGGCAATACTAGCACTCGTTGGCCGTCAACAATCCCTTGCCTTTCTCATCGGAGCGGGCCTTGCCCTGATAGCCTGCCTCGCTCTAGTTCTGGGCCACCCTCGCGACGTCATGCCCGAACCAGATGACAGTGGTAATCCCTTCCGTTATCTGAAAGTAGTCCCAGTTGCAGTTGCAGCAGCGGCATTGAATGCCGGTCTGGAAACGGCAGGACTGAGCCTCCTGCCCGTTTATGCCGTCAATCTTGGCTGGCCCGAAAAATCAGCAACGATTCTCCTCACTATTCTTCTGACCGGTTCCATTGTTTTGCAACTACCCATTGGCTGGCTTGGGGATCGCATGAGCCGTCCCATGCTCATCATATTCCTCGCTTCGTTTTCTGCATGTAGCGCAATGATCTGGCCGATCGCGCTCGCGCACTCCTGGTTTGCCTATCCGCTCCTTTTTGTCTGGGGCGGGGCATTTGCGGGCATCTACACAATGGTGATCGCAGCGCTGGGTGATCGTTACAACGGTGGAGAACTCGTCAGCATCTATGCGTTGCTTTCCGTAGCATGGGGTACAGGAGCACTCTTTGGTCCGTTGCTTGGTGGCCTCGCGATGGAATATTCCTTGCATGGACTGGCAATCCTTGCTGCCATTTCCTGCGCGTCATTCGCAATTTTTGCTACAATTCATGGAGAGAAAAGGCAACCATCTGGCAGATTGGGATCGTCTGAACTGGAATCATGAACAAAATCGACCTGTCTATATTCTAGCGATTATTATATATGACGAGTATTAATCAATCTTATCAGAGCATTTATCTGATGTCAGATAACGATCAAAATATTAGATTCTGACCAGATTATATCTGATTGCAGAAAACATGATTGCGATTGCCGGATAATTTCGCGAGATGACATTAACGCGGAAATTGGGGATACTTCGTGCAATCGGTTGTCAGCAATAGCAGAGCTTTACAAGCTTATATACTTACGGTCGACGCCGACGATGGAGCGCGGCGCAAGAGTTCGATGCAGACATGGGCGGCGACTGGAATTTCCCATCAGTTTATTCAAGGCTACACTACGGAAGAAGTTTCGTCGTCCGACTATAATGGGCTGACCAATTTCTTCCGTTATAAGCGTCCTCTGACAACCGGTGAAATTGCCGTTTATAAAGGACACCGTAAAGTCTGGCAGCGAATTGTCGAGGATGGGGTTTACGTTGGCTTAGTTCTTGAAGACGACGCCATGATCATCGACAATGAGCACTTGAAGACATTCCTAACCGATGTGCTATTGCAGCTAGATTATAGAAGCTGGGATATCATCAAACTTTTCAACTTCACGGCCAAGAATGTCATCTCAACCAGACACGCTGGAAATTCCAAACTTGTATGCCATAAACGACCGGCCAATGGTGCCGTAGGCTATCTTATTAATCCGCAAGCAGCAAAACGGCTGCTCTGTAGGAAGCGAGTATTCCGGCCCATAGATGAAGACCTATCTCACCCCTGGGAACTAGGTCTCCGGGTCTGGTCCGCCTCTAAGAACCTTCTGTCCGAGGTAAGTCACGAACTAGGTGGTTCGTTGCTTGAAGACGAACGCCATCTGTTAGATGCAGCCAGTCGACGACGAACCATCAGATTTGCGGCGAAGCGAAACATTCTTGAGCTCGAAAAGCAACTTCGCTCAACTCTATATGCGCGTAAGATCCTGGCCGACGAACGGAGCTTGGTGGATGGCTGGTCTTGAACGCATTCAGCAACGGGAATTGCGCCGTTCATTTTTCCTGCGATTTAGTAGTATATCGAAGGTTTGTATTCTTGTTATGCTGGTCGCATCTGGAATCCGTGCTGTACACGTGATTGCGAACGGCAATTTTGATGAAGTTATTCCAGGTATCATTTATCGCTCGGCGCAGCCTGATGCCGCTGAAATCAAGTATATAGTGGAAAATTTTGGCGTAAAAAGCATTCTAAATCTTCGCGATGAAGCTAAGGGGGATTGGTACCGTGAAGAGGCAGCTGCAGCACAGCGCGCAAATGTCCAACTGATAGATTTTCCTATCAGCTCTGGTCACACACTATCAAAAACGGATCTGGAAAAATTGATTGCCATATTAAATGGCGCGCCCAAACCGATGCTTGTGCATTGTGAGCACGGTGCAAATCGCACTGGCCTAGTGTCAGCAATTTTTGTGAAGTTGACTGGCTTTGGAAGCTGGTTAGCAGAGCTTCAATTATCTCCTTACTATGGACACGTCCCAATACCTGGCATTGGTCGCTTTGCGATGCAAGAATCCTGGGAGTTGTTCAAGAGAACCCAAAACTAAATGATGTCAAAGCAAGGTAAGGTCAAGATTATAGCAAAAGTCAAATTGGCCTAGATAAAATAATGACACATTCTTCAAACCGGAATTATAGGGCCGACATCGACAGTGCTCTTCGTCTGAAGCGCACATCAGAACGTGTTTCCGCCTTTATTTCCGGAAATTCAATAACGAGAGAAGAGAGTCCTGCACTCATTTCGTCGACTTATGAGGCACTCCTCAGCCTCTACTTCCACAACAAGGCGTACTTATAGAAAATGGCGAAAACTGTCCTTATGTACCATCAAATCGCCAGCGTTCCGGAAATTGGCGCACCCTTTCGCGGGCTCAACGTCGCACCTGAAAATTTCAAATCCCAGATGATGTGGTTAGCCCGGCTTGGTTACCAGGGATTGTCGCTTAGGGAACTCGCTCCGTATATAAATGGCGAAAAGCAAGGTCGTGTCGTCGGTATAACGTTCGATGATGGCTTCGAAAATGTCCACAAACACGCGCTTCCTATTCTCAGTGAACTCGGCTTTACCGCCACCTGCTTTTTCGTAAGTGGCGAGATTGGGGGCTATAACCGATGGGATGAGGCTATAGGAATTCCGCACACACCTTGCATGTCGACAACGCAGGTTCTGGAATGGGCGCGAGCGGGAAATGAAGTTGGGGCACATACTGTTGACCATGTTTCTCTCACCGACGTCGACCCGTTAGAATCGTTCAGGCAAATAAAGCGTTCAAAGCTACAACTGGAGGATTTGACGGGCCAGCAGGTGCGATCCTTTTGCTATCCTTATGGTAATGTCTCGCGCAACATCCGAGATATGGTCGCCAAAGCGGATTTTCGGCTCGCGACAACAACACGCAAGGCAAGAGCGTCTGCTTCAGACGATCCTCTCCTTCTTCCTCGACGTAACATTCGGCATTGTAATGGATGGATAACAACGCTCCGGAAAGCGGCGTTCGGATGAAGTCTATGGAGCACGCGGATTGTCATACTTCACAAAAACGAAGGATCGCCGTGGGTACGGTGACACGCAACCGACCGCAAATGCTCGAAAGGCTTTTGTTGAGCTATAGCAATTTGAAGCTGCCAGAAAACGCCTGCATCGATTTTGTCATCGTTGAAAACAATTCGGTTACAACTTTGACCGAGATAATTCGGAAGTTTGCCGATCAAGTAACAAACCATAACGTTACGTATCTAATTGAGCCCGTGCTGGGGATCGCAAGCGCCAGAGATCACGTTCTCCGTTTTGCTACCGAGAACAGCTTTGATATTCTGACATTTGCGGATGACGACGAGGAAGTTGACGAGCATTGGCTGGTCGAGTTGCTAAAAGAACGTGATTTGCATGATCTCGACATTGTAGGCTCGCCGGTCCGATTGGCGCCGCTGAAGCCGTCCTACTCCTGGTGGCAGCGAATGGTCTGGGCCGCTGTCAATGACAACAATCAGCGCGTGGAAAAACGCTGTATCAAGCGGCGTAATGAAGGGCGAGCCGATGCTCTGAAAATTGCGACAGGCAGTTGGATGGGAAACCTTCATTTCTTCCGCAAGACCGGGCTAAGATTCAACACCGCCCTTGGGTTGGCAGGAGGAGAAGATTGGCGTCTTTATGAGGATGCGAAAAAATTGGGGGCCAGAACCGGTTGGACTCCTCATGCTATTGCATATGAGACTCTGCCTGCCGCGCGCTTGTCGCTGGCATATTATTACCGCAGGGACCGAGATCACGCCTGTATGGTCTTTATTGAACGGTATCGAAAGGATCCTTTTATGTCCTTACTTCGGCTGTTTGGATCAATATTCGTCAGAATTTATAAGACCATTATAGCGCTCTTTATGCTTCCGTTCCGCCCCAAGCGGGCGCTTTTGTCATGCGTTTATCATATCGGAAGTTCCATAGGATTAATTCGCGCATGTCTGGGAATAGAATCACATCATTACCTGAAAACTGATGGAAGTTGACTGATGATGTTCGACCGCACCGAAATGATTTACCAAGATGTTAACACACGAAGAACCAAGGGATTTGTTGCGATAATTTCAGCCGAACAAAGCGTGGTGAAATGCTGGACGCAACTATCAGCTCTCTACCGGGGAGTGTGATGCTGACAGCGACTTCAGCATTGATGTCGAGCATGGATCGTATCCGTCGTTGGACACGGCGAAAATCTCCTCGATGGTGTTGTTCGTGTATTTCCTTAACGGATGATGATGAGCTTGCCACCTTATCGCAATCAGTTCTCAGCAGCACATTGCATGATTGCAATCCAATTGGTCTGGCTGCCGTCCATTGTGATTTTCTTTGGGCCGCAATGCCTGGCCTCCCCCTTCCGGATAAGCCAGCTTTCAATAACCTCTACTTGAAAAACTGAAAGGATGTTGCATATGTTTCGCTTGATACTACCTTCGGCTTTTGTTGTAGCGAGTGTTCTGTCGGGTTGCCAGACGCTCGATGATTTGGACCGGGAAGCTTATCAACGCGCTTGTGATAATCTCGAAATTCCACGCGGCACGTCCGAATATTCCCAATGCATGTTGCAGCAACAGCAGATGGACAATGAGAATATTCAGCGCTCCATAGATCGCCAGACAGAAGAGCGTCTTATCAAGAGGTTGTAGCAAACCGGCGTGTACATCGTGCACGCCGATCTCACTGAAATGAATAAACTCCCCATGAGACAATGAGATTATTTAAACCGAAAACCCTGTTTGCTGCGTTTTTGATTTTGCCATTTTTTTTTAGCGCGGTGAGCAATAGCCTGGCACAGCAACAGGCCACCCCATCCGTACCGTTGATCGCCGGGGTATATGTCAGCGCGCCTTTTGTAACCAAGGACGGCCAGAGTTATTCCGGCATGGCTATCGAGCTATGGGAAAAAGCGGCCAAGGCCCTCGGCCGTCAATATGAGTATCGCGAATATCCCTCTTTTGAAGCCCTGATTGCGGCAGTCGAAAGCGGCGAGGTGCAAGTCGCGATATCGAACCTTACAATCACGAAAGAACGGGCGGCTCGAATCTTGTTCTCGCAGCCCTGGTACGATGCTGGCCTGAGAATAATGGTCACCAAAGAGAACGGCGGTGGTTTTTGGCAAGTGATCAGCGGTCTTGAACAGGCAGGCCATTTGCGCGCCATGCTGTGGCTTGTGTCATTCATCGTCATCGCGACGGTTTTTCTCGCATTTTTCTATCGCAGGTTCGACGAAACCTTTCCCCGTCAGTGGCATGTCGGATTGGCTGAGAGCTTCTATGAAGTCATGTCAGTTGCGACTTCTGGAAAGATTACCCGGCCTAATGTTCTTGGCTGGCTGGGCCGCATTTCTGGGGGGCTTTGGATGGTGTGCGGTGTGGCGGTCATTGCCTATGTCACATCGTCCGTTTCAAGTGTGATGACCGCGCTTTCGCTCACGCACCAGATCAACTCGGTTGCGAACCTGCCCGGACGAACAGTTGGTGTTCTTGGTGGCAGCGTGGCAGAGATCTATGGTCGTGAGTTACGCCTTGATATTCGAAGCTATGAAAATACCCAAGACGCTGTTGACGCTCTTCGGAATGGAGACATTGAGGCGATAGTCGGGGATGCGCCAGTGCTTGAATATTACGTGCACTCAAATCCGCACAGTGCACTGTCGGTCGTCGGCCCGATTTTCCATCCTGACAAATATGGTTTCGGCTTTCGGCACAATGATCCCATCGCTCATGAGGTGACACTGCAGATCCTGGCGGAACAGGAGACAGGAGAACTTGGCGTTCTCCGTCGCAAATATTTCGGAAACCAATAGTAATAATCGGAGAAGGGTAATGATCAGAACCATCGTGGCGGCAAGTGTCGCACTTTCTGGAACAATGTTTGTGCCGCAATTTGTGGGGGACGCACGGGCCCAGACCACAGTTGAATGCCGCTCCCGCAATTATCAGTATGATGAGTGTTACGCAGGCCCGCTTTCCAAGCCGCAACTCATTCACCAGATCTCTGGGTCGCCCTGCATTCTTAATAAGACTTGGGGCTATAACCCGAACAGCAGATATGTGTGGGTCGCACAGGGTTGCTCCGGGGTCTTTGCAGACGTAAGTGGTTATCACCATGGTCGAGGGGATGGTTTCGATCCGGGTGCCCGGATGTATGACCATCGGGGACATGATGTTGGCGCCGTTGCCGCGGGAGCCGTGCTTGGCGCAATTATCGCCGGCGTGGCGGAAGATGACAAACACAAGCGTCATCACACGGCCAGCAACTATCGCGATGATGGCGGCTATAATGATTGCCACGGTATTGGATGCACAGTGGATAATCCCGATGACGAAATAGATGATCGTCCGCAGTACGACAAAAACGGCGAACCGAACTTCGATACAGAGGGTAACTATATCGGTTGTCACGGAATCGGGTGCCTGGTCGATGATCCGGACAATCCGGACTAAACAGCGGCAAATACGTGAAACACGGTCAGCTCAGATCAGTTAATCACAGTATTGCTGACTCCTTGGCGAGAGGGGGCAGCCCAGGGCTGTCCGTAAACGACCTTTGCGGATAGGGTTGTACTGGACGGCCAGTGCTTCCGCGCCTATGTCGAGCAGCAGTTGGTGACGGTGCTCAAGCCAGGCGACATCGTCGTCTTGGACAATCTCGGCAGCCACAAGTCCGCAACCATCCGTCAATTGATCAAAGCCGCCGGTGCGCGGCTCTGGTTCCTGCCGCCCTATTCGCCGGACCAATCCGATCGAACAGGCTTTCTCCAAGATCAAACATTGGATGAGAAATGCACAAAAGCGCACCGTCCACGACACATGGCGGCATATTGGTAGGCTTGTCGAAACCATCCAACCCGCCGAATGCCAAAACTATCTCGAAAATGCCGGATATGGTTCTGTAAAAAGATGAAACGCTCTAACGTAGAATTTCGCCCCCTCCCGCAAACGACCCCACGTTCACCCACCAGTGAGTGAAGAAAAACAGAGTATCGTTATTCGCGGAAGATTTTTTTTGAGTAAGCGTTCGCTGCGGACCACTTGTGTCTTAGCTTGACGTCTTGAAGTTCCACGGAAGCAGGTCATCGAGGTGGCTTTGGGGATGTCCGCATGCGATGGCGGTCAGCGTGGCCTTGAGATAGGCAAAGGGTTCGACGCCGTTGATTTTACAGGTTTCGATCAGTGAAGCGATGCGCCCCCAGGCGATGCCGCCTTCGTCGTAACCTGCAAAGAGCGCGTTCTTGCGGTTGAGAGCGATGGGCCGGATGAGATTTTCGACCCTGTTGGAGTCAATCTCTACGCGACCATCTGTCAGGAACGTTTGCAGGCCGTCCCATTGGTTATGGATATAGGCGAGCTTTTCTCCCAGACGGGATTTGGCGGATACCTTGCAACGCTGTGTCTGAAGCCATTCCCCGAAGGCCGCCACCAGGGGCGCGGTGTGGGTCTGGCGGGCGGAGAGGCGCTGACCGGGTGATATGCCACGGATATCAGCCTCGACGGCATAGAATTCGGCGATCCGACGCAAGCGGCGGCGATCCCGGAGCCGTCCCGGTCGAATATCTCCTTCAGTTTGCGCCTTGCATGTGCCCAGCAATGGGCCACCTGAACGGGACTGCCACCCTTGCGAGAGGGTTTGGTCAGCCGATTGTAGCCCTGATAACCGTCGATCTGCAGGATGCCGTCAAAACCGCTCAGGATGGTTTCCGCATTCTCGCCTGCGCGACCTGGGGCGTAGAAGTAGACCACGCCGGGCGGGTCCTCTCCGCCCCATGGCCTGTCATCGCGAGCCAGTGCCCATAGATATCCGGTTTTGGTTGTTCCACGCCCCGGATCCAGCACTGGGGCGGTGGTTTCATCCATAAACAGCTTTCCAGATCGCTTCAGATGATCGGCCAGCCGGTCAACTACGGGCCTTAGATGGAACGCGGCCTTGCCGACCCAATCGGCCAAAACGGCCCGGTGCAGATCAAGTCCTGCTCGTGCCAGGATCTGGCTCTGGCGATATAATGGCAAATGGTCCGCATACTTGCTGACCAGAACATGGGCCAGTGTTGCTTCCGTGGGCAGACCACCGGTGATCAGATGTGCAGGAGCCGGCGCCTGGGTCACCCCGTCGGTGCAGGTCCGGCAGGCATATTTTGGCCGCACTGTAACGATGACACGCAACTGCGCCGGCACGATGTCCAGCCGCTCGCTTCGGTCTTCACCGATCTTATGCATCACGCCACAGCCGCAGGGGCAAATCAGGCTGTCCGGTTCGATAATTTCTTCAATACGCGGCAATGTGGCAGGCAAATTGCCGATGGTGCGTCTGGCTGCGGGCCTGGTCGTCCCGTCGCCCGCTTTGGCGGCACGCGTTTCCTTCTCTGCCTCCACTTCCGCAAGCGCGATAGATAGATCATCGAACGCCAGCTGTCGCTCGTCTTCTGACAGCTTTTCCGACCGCTTTCCATGCAAGGCGTGATTCAGTTCGGCAATCAGGTGCTCTTGCCGCCGGGTGATGTCTTTCAGCGCCGCAACCTCTTCCATCAATGCCAGAACCGCCGCGCGTTGCGCAGCAGGAATGGCGGAAAGATCAAGGGCGGGAGCAGTCTGCATCAGACAAAGCTATCACAAGACGCCAGCAAAAACACGTAAATCCAGATACTTGATTCATTCTGCCGCAGCTGGCGTTCTGGCTTCCAGAGCCTTGACCTTGCGCCAGTCGAGCCCGGAAAAAAGTGCCTCGAACTGCGCATGGTTCAACGTCATCAACCCGTCTCTGACGGTAGGCCAGGTGAAGCTCGTATCCTCCAGCCGCTTGTAAGCCATCACCAGCCCGGTACCGTCCCAGTATAGCAACTTCAATCGATCGGCCCGGCGTGAACGGAACACAAATACTGTGCCTGTAAACGGATCCTTGCGCAGAACCGACGACACCAGTGCAGCCAGCCCGTCATGCCCCTTGCGAAAGTCTATGGGCTTCGTCGCAACCATGATCCGCACCCGGTTGGAAGGGAATATCATGGGCAGGTAGCCAAGGCCTGCACCACTGATGCGATCCGATCCGCCGAAGCGCCGGTCTCCAGACGAATGACCACTGAGCCTGCGACGATTTCCGGGCGTGAGGGAACATCAACATCAATGCACGCTGCTTTGGTCGACCCAACCATTAAGGTTGCAAACTCCACCGGACCCTCTGGCGCAGGCAACACCAGATGCCCCTTTCTCGCAAGAGTCCGCCACATCGATACATGATTTGCAAGCAAACCGTGCCGACGCGCAACAGAACTCACCGTAGCGCCAGGCAGCAGCGTTTCTGCCACAATACGCGCCTTCAAATCATCCGGCCACTTTCGGTTCCCACGGCTTCCGCCACCAACTGGTAGAACCTCCAATGTAGTATCCATGGAGAAACTCCGTCCTGATCATCTCAAAATCTAATGAGACAATTAGAACTGTAATTGGAAGGTGGGGGGCAGCGTACGCTTACCATTATCCCGTCGCTGACAGCAGGCCAGATGAAGCTCGTATCTTCACGTCGCTTGTAAGCCATCACCAGTACGCTACCGTCCCGATAAAGCAGCTTCAATCGATCCGCCTTACCAGCATTACCCGCAGCCAAAACTGCCCAACCGCCTTTAGCCGTCAATAAAATACTGTCACCTCATCAGGCGGTTCTATATACCGACTTTTTCAATGCAATCCACGCCAAAAACCTCTTGGCAAGAGCCTGCATTGGCAACTCAAAATAACGAAAAGAAAGCGTCGATAGGATCAGGGCGATCATCATGACAAACAATCCTGTCCAAACCAGAGAATAGCCAGCTGCGATTGCGCGTGGAAATACAAACAATATTATTGGCGTATGAAACAAATAAAGAGAAACACTGATATTTCCCAGCCAAAGGAATATTTTCGATGAAAGCAGCTTACCAGTTAATTTTGACTTCTCAATAACATCAACAGATAGAAACGGAACAAACGCCATTAGATAAAATGCATCAAAAATAGTACCAACATCAAATAAAACGCCATACATCATAACAAAAAGCAGAATTATTGATGATAGCTCACAAAACCAGTCCATCATATACGATACTAACTTAGAAATCTCATTCTGGTGGCGATACATAAGTCCACCGATAGCCATCCCTCCGATTCCGCGATACATCCCGACACTTAAAACAAAATCATTATTATGCGCAATCATCGTTCCGCGATCAAAAGAAAATACTATAATATAAGATACTGCAACAATAAAGAGCACAATCAATGTCGGAAACCTAAACATCAGAAATAAAATACAGGCAGAGAGCCAAAATTCGACGGATATGCTCCAGGCCGGCTCGTTCAATACCTTCGCATCGCTAAATCCCGTTGCGACTAGAAATGTAACATTCTGCAGAAATTCAGATAACGATAACTGCACCCCCGAGGGAACATACAGAGAGTTGGTCTTGTTCAATAAAATTACAACAAACGCGCAACACGTAGTCGTTACATGAAGTGGCCAGAGACGAAGAAACCGCTTAAGAAAAAGCAGTAGATAGCTATCACCACCGGTCGACGCTACACTGTAGAGAACGAATCCAGAAAGCATGAAAAAATAATCGACTGCCAAGAAAGCCCCTACCAATGGGCGATCGTTACTCCAGCCAAAAACACTCCCTCCGATATGAGAAGCAGCTACCGACAACGAGAATACGCCTCGCAATCCGTCAAGATAGGGAATTCGTCCTCGTACTCCGCTCATTAGCGTGTCCATCTTTGTACGGTGTTATTTATCGTTCTCAACCATTTAATGCCGTATTACTCTTAACTTAGAAGAGAGATATCGCAGCGGAGCGGTTATTTTCCATGACCGGCTATTGATAATATTAGCATTGAGCCTTTTAGCCGCTTCAATTTCTTTACTCAAATCTATTAGAGATAAGGACGCCAATCTATTCTGCTCTAAAAGTTCAACATATTCCCGTTTAAGTTGCGAAATCTGTTCTATACCAGACTTAAAATGAGCCTCAAGTTCATCACGCTCTGATACGATAATCGAGTTCTGCTTAACTAGTCCGTCTAAGTCCGCTTTCAACTCAATCTTCTGTAATTCCTGCTGCTGAATCCTCCAAAGCAACTGCGCCCAGATGTTCAAAAAATCAAAAGGAAACTCATAAATAGAAGCCTTTGGCTTAAGAAGCCGGTCTGCAAGTTCTTTCTTCCGTCGAATGAATTCTGCTCGATCCTGTAACCTGCATGGTTCCGATTTTCCAGAGAGCTCAGTTTCCAATGCCTCCCCAAAAGCATCTGATACCTCAACGTCACTTAATATGGGCCAATTGCTACCCATTGCTCGGACGGCTGCATGTTTTGTGTCGTAGTATGAAAGGGCACTGATTGCAATTCCTCTGCCTCCTGACAAAGAACCCAAAAGATGGGGATGATATCGACTCGTTACTGTAAAGCCACCCGCGCTGACCGGGAATCCATTTTTCAGCAGATGGTCTGGATCAATCGATTGTACGGTGAAGCCAGTTCGCTTCAGTTTTTCCACCAACCCAGCGGCGTCACCTGAGACATCTCCAGGCATAGCCATAGCGAATACGATATTCCAAATACCGTGCAGCTTCAGAGAAGTCATCACCTGGGACGTAAATATTGCTTCCGCAATGGAGTCCCCATCAACAAGATCATTTTGGATACAGACAATAAAGGAGTTATCGCCAATCTTCTGCAGGGGATACCTCACGTTGCTATCGCTCAATAATAATAAAGCGTCATCTCCAGTGAAGAATAATCGATCAAACTCTATTTCTTGTAACTGCTCGTAAGATTCCTTGTCACGGACATCCACTAGGTCAAACGTTCTAAGGACAGCTAAAAGTCCAGCTAAGTTGCCTGTTTCAGTGGGCATCAATCCCAATCCAGTTGCAACCAATTGGGCGCCGGTCTGCCAAGCTAGCAATCTTGCCAATAATAGAATTAGATAGTTTGATGGCCAGAGACTATTGAAGTATCCGCCGCCGACAATGTGAACTTGGTCAAAATTGCGTAACCGTAATGCCGACAGGCAATCTGATAGACCCTTCTGGTTGTCAAGTAACCTTGAATGCTCATGGAGATAGTCCCATATCCCTTCCGATTGGCCATGCTCTGCAACTAGTCGAGCATTCCACAAACTCTCGCTCGGTTCGACAACTTCCGCCAAACCGTCCAAAAAGCCTGCCAGGTTATTGAGATTGTAACCATCGCAGAAAATCCGAGCCTGTGGGTCATTCTGTCGGATAGCATTAATCCAAGAGACTAGAATAATTTCATCTCCAAAGTTTGGCCCTCCCAGTGCGCCAACCAGTAGATACCGGGCCATCTAGCTCAGCGTCCTTCTAACCATTTGCGCGGCGGAGAACACGCCTCGAGCTATTGGTTCTAGCAAAATATTCCCCCGTCGCCTAATCTTTGAACCAACGGGGTGCTCTAAAACAAACTTATAGTACCCTCGCACTATACGATCCAGCCGACCTCCAGATCCGAGATTACCAGGACTTGATGAATGTTGCAAATACTCATAGTGCGACGGAAACGTAGGGTTACTGTACTCTGTATTCGGGCCATTGACGTTTAGAAAAGATATAATTTCAGAAGAATATTTTGCGTATGTTTCACTATGTTTAGCGACAATATAACTATAATTCTTGTCCCATAAATGCCGCTTGTCTTGGAAAAGAGACCCAGGCCGGATTCGATAGTTGAACAGGGCGTGGGGTATCATTACGCCGCGCACACCAGCACACATGAGAGCGATTGTGCCATCCCAGTCATCCAAAAACATCCGGAGCTTCGGGTCATGCTTCGCATGCTCAAGAAAAGTATCTCGACGCACTACAATGCCAGCGCAATTTGTCGTGTTAAAAATTAATTGGCGTGGCATTTCGGGATTAAAGGTAGTCCATATTTTAAGAGTTCCAGTATCATCAAAATCATTATTCCAGCACCCTACAAAGCCGACATTATCGTATTTGTCTAATATTCCAACACACTTCTCGTAATAGGTAGGATCAACAGTATCATCAGCATCAAGAAGGGCAAGATACAACCCTTTTGCATGGGAAGCTCCGACATTTCTGGTATCGGCGACACCCGAATTCTTCTTTTTTACAAGCTTAATACGAGAATCTATCAAAGGAAGGCTCTCGACCACTTCTCTACTGTACTCATCGGTTGATCCATCATCAACAACGATAATTTCAATGTCCTGCAAAGTAGAATTCACAGCCGATCTGACGGTTTCTTCCACTAACTGGCCAAGATTATAATGTGGGATAACGATACTCAGTATTGGTCCATCGCTTTTTCTAGCCACTTTTTCAAACAGCTTCTGTTCACCTGTTACAAACGGGAAAGTGGCGGGAAAATCCTGCGATAAGGAAAGAACCCTTTCTCTGTTGCTCATATAAGCTTGATACCCACAAAGCTCTTGAACTTTTGCGGCAGCTTTTTGCCCCATCCGAGATACTTCTTCTTCAGGCAGACTGTCTATCTGTTGAATAAGGCTCGCAACTGATTTTGCGTCATTAACGTCGACTACAAAACCATTTATCCCGTTCTCCAAAAGTTCGGTATGGCCGCCGGTATTAGATGCTACAACCAACCCGCCCTCTGCCATGCGCTCGGCGACCGCATAAGCGAATGTTTCATATTTTGACGGATGGAAAAGCGCACGTATTGACGAGAGCTCTTTGCGCAAATGTTCTTGGTCAAGATTGCCCCTGAAGACAAGCTTACCGTTCCGCACCCAATCGTTATATTTCGCCTTTAGAACATCAACATTCGACTTGCCTTGCCCGTCAACCACGTCAGCGCCGAAAAGATACAGCGTCGACTCACCCCCACTTCGCCAATACACATCAAATCCCGCTAGTAACTCCGGTATACCCTTTTGCGTAGATATCCTAGAAGCGACTGCATAATCTTTACGCGTCTCTATCTGCTTGCCTTCATTAGGTTTGGAAGACGGTTCATAAGGATTGTAAATAACACTGAGGCGATCAACATTTATCCCCCACTCGTTATGTAAGAATTCCGCGTGAACCTTACTTGGACAAATAATCGCATTCGCGCCCAATAAGCAGAATTTTTCCATCTCCTTCA
The DNA here is from genome assembly GCF_055816895.1 of Ochrobactrum sp. PL_is501. Taxonomy (NCBI): domain Bacteria; kingdom Pseudomonadati; phylum Pseudomonadota; class Alphaproteobacteria; order Hyphomicrobiales; family Brucellaceae; genus Ochrobactrum; species Ochrobactrum sp. PL_is501. The sequence goes on from NZ_JBVPGR010000036.1 coordinate 28,680, forward strand.
TGAAATATCTCTGGATTTGGAAAGGATTTTTCCCCTCCAGCTCTTCGATGTGCGAAACAGGGCAATGGCTGGTTATTAGGATTTTTAAGTCCTTAAACCTATCCTCTAGAGTTAGCTTTCTTTGAATTGTAAAATACCCGAGTCCATATCCGTCAGGGAACTCGACCCATTCTGGCCTCAATCCATTATCGATAATATTTTTTATCTTATTAGATATCGCGTAGCTAACTGAAGGCCAATACCCCATCCACTTAAAAGCATCATCCGCTGAAGGGTTCCATTCTATAATTTGAACTGATCCTTCAGTGTATTTTTTTTCATTATTAACGTTGTGGTTAATTGCAAGAACAACCGCACGTTTATGGGCAACATTATGAGCCTTAATAATATTCCTCATATATGTTGACAGCCCTCCTCCACTGGAATGGACCGCCTCAAAGGTAACGAGCAAATAATTCATCTAAGGCCCTCTCTGGAACTCACTAAATCAGGAACGGGAAACATCGAGCATAATCTCGCCCCTCTTGGACGATGCTCATTCACTTGGGGCCAAAATATTGATCAAGAACCTCTGACGGCGCTCCATCCATTTTAAGCTGGCCATGCTCCATCCAGATAACTCGATTGCAATTTTTCTCGAGAAGCTCCCGTGAATGACTTGCAAGGATGAGAATTTTTGTAGAATCTACCAAAGTTTTCATACGAGCATTGGCACGCTCCTTGAAATCCTCGTCTCCTGTTGATAGCCATTCATCCATTATAAGTATCTCGGGATTTATGGCTGTAGATGTTGCGAAGGCAAGTCGCAACTGCATACCTGAAGAATAAGTTCTAAATGGCATATCCAAGAAATCCCCCAAGCCGGAGAATTCGGATATCTCTTCGATCTTGATGGCCAACTCCGTTTTGGACATGCCCATCATAACGGACCGTAACTTGATATTTTCTCGGCCCGTCGCATCAGGATCAATCCCCAAGCTTATATCAATCAAAGAAATGCATCTGCCGTTTATGTGCGCTTCGCCCTCTGTCGGAATATAAATTCCGGACAGTACTCGTAGAAGTGTGGTTTTGCCCGATCCGTTATGCCCAATCAGACCGATGCGTTCACCTTCATTGAACTCGAAACTAACCCCATCCAACCCTCTCACCTGGATCAGATTGTCCGAACCCCGCTCGATACGTCCACCGGTCGCGATGTTAAGAACACGATTCTTTAATGACCGGCTCGATGAATTATAAACCGGAAACTGAACAGTTGCATTTTTCAAGATGATGTTTGTCGTCATATTAAAGCCAGTAAGCTACCCGCCAACGATATTTTCCAAAGAATGCGAGCGCAGCTACCCAGCCAAGAACGGCCGTCGCTACTAGTACTTCCCAGTTCAATGCAGTTGGGAGACCGCCCTGCAACGGCGCCCTCACGACCTCTACCATATGATAGAATGGATTGAGCGTCATAATCAGTCCAGAGACAGTTGACGGAAGCGTTTTTGGCATCCACATGATTGGCGTAAGATAGAACAACACCTGCAATATATTCTGCACCACTTGCGTCATATCGCGAAAACGAGCACAGATTGTCGCCAATAATAGCATTATCCAAGCAAGATTTATACTGATCAGCATCAACCCAGGGATAGTCAATATTACATGCCAGCTAAACGTTCCACCAACCACTACTAGCAGGAACGGGAAAATCAGAACATTATGAGCCAAAATTACCGCATTTCGCCAAAGCACCCTAAGAATGTGCGTGAACAACGGCATTTTCACTTGAAGAATGATGCCCGACGACGAAATGAAGCTTGTACACCCCTCAGACAAGCAAGAAGAAATGTATCCCCAGACGATAAGCCCCGCACATAAATGCGGAAGAAACTCAGCCATCGGAGTTTGAAACAACGTCCCAAAAATAAGCCCCAATGCCGCTATCAAAATAGCCATATTGAGAGTGAGCCAAAATGCACCAACCCTGGATCGCCTATATCTTTGCGCGACATCCTGCCAGCCGAACGTTGTGGCGAGCCTGATTTTTCTGAATGCCCCTGATACATCGCTCAACGCGGCAGAAAAACCCGTCCGCGGAACCGATCGCTTCGGCTTGGCTTGCATGCCAATGGCTGTTTCTTGGTACTGCGTCATTTTAGAGTTGCTGCCGCCTCGTCATTTAAGGATAGCTTGAATCACGGTGATTTCTATATGAATGAAACAATTTTACAACCTTAACCGAGCTGGATAACAATTTCGTTCACTAGTCCTATCCGGGAATTTTTGTCGAATTCATAACGTCACCCCTGATCGCAACCAGAGCATCCCATCTAGTTCTTATTAGTAACGATATATGTCCAAGTTGGGACACTGAATGCATATAAGACAAAAGCGATATCGTGACGCAGGCACAATCAATGAGCTGCCGGGAGCCGTGGGACTACATCTCCAAGGTTGGGCAGTGCTACGTTGCAATGGCTACTTCATAACCAAAATACTGGAAACTCGTATCTCGCAAAGTAAAATTGAAAAATGGCTGGGGCGCCTGGATTCGAACCAGGGAATGGCGGTACCAAAAACCGCTGCCTTACCGCTTGGCTACGCCCCAACAAATCAAACCGAAGCAATCGGTTGCGCGGCCTTATAACCGCTTCGACAACCAAGCGCAATCGCCTAATAACGAAATCCCGCCGAAGCTTACAGTGCCCACGAAGAACGTTTTCAACCGCTTATCGCCACGACCAGTCACCCAAAACAAAACCGCCGATTTGCGTCCAGCCTCAAAGCTGCTACTTCCAGGGGACAAATGATTTTTCGGTATTCATCATGCTGTTTCTGTTGATTTCATTTCTTGTCAGCGCTGCCTTGTGCGGCATCGGGCTCTACCTGCTGGACCGGCTTTTGCCCGAACGCTTTCTTGCGGCCCGCATGAGTTCGCGCTCCAACCATACGACAGTGGCCCGGCAGATCGGCGGGTTGGCGCTTATTCCCGCAATTGTCGTGACTATGCTGATTTTTGCGCCGGATCTGGAAGTCAATGCGCATCTGGCGCTCTGTCTTTCGGGAGCCTCGGTATTGCTCTGGATCGTCGGAGGTCTGGATGACCGCTATGAGCTTTCGGAAATTATCCGACTGGGGTCGCAGTTCATTGCGGCCGGGCTCGTTGTTTACGGTCTGGGACCGGATTTCCGGCTATTGCCCGAGCTTTTGCCGCACTGGCTGGAGGCAGCGCTCATAGTCATTGCGTTGGTGGTCGCGATCAACGTCACCAACTTCATGGACGGCCTCGACCTGATGACAGCAGCGGGCATCGGGATTCCTTTGGCGGGTATCGGACTTCTTGCCGCTCTTGGCCTCGCTGGCTTGGAAAGCGGCGGCCTCGGAACTATTGCGGCGGGCGGCATTTTGGGTTTTGCCCTGTTCAACCGCCCTCCGGCAACGATTTTTCTGGGTGATTCAGGAAGCCTGCCGCTTGGGTTGATTACCGGCACGGCGCTGATCCTGCTTGCGCGCGAAACCCATATCGTCGTCGCGCTGATCCTGCCGCTTTATTATATTCTCGACGCAGGCACGACCATCGTGATGCGGTTGAGCCAGGGCGAGAATATCCTGAAAGCGCATTCCAAGCATGCCTATCAGACAGCGAAGCGCTCGGGCTGGAGCGTACTCAAGGTCGTCAGCCACGTCGCACTTCTGAACCTGATTCTCATTGCCTGCGCCCTTGCGTTGCTTGCTTTGGACCACACAATCACACAGGTCGCCTTCCTGCTCGTGGCAGTTGTCGCGACGCTGGTTCTGCTGCTGGATTTCCGCGGACGGTTCAGGAAGCTATAACGTTGAACAGAACCTTGCGGACCGCATCGACATCGCCGCTTTCCATGGCAATGCGCAATGCGGCAAGGCTCGCGGGAACATCAACAGCTGCCTTGTTGCCTTTCGGCGCGCGCATGATCTTGGGATGGCGCGTCGGCTGTGCCAGCGAAGGATCGTAGAAGAGTTCTTCATACATCTTCTCGCCCTCGCGGATTCCAGTAACCTCGATGGCAATATCGCCATGCGGATTCTCTTCATTGCGAACGGTCAGCCCTGCCAGCAGGATCATATTTTCTGCCAGATCGCGAATCCTGACCGGTTCGCCCATCTCCAGCAGCACCGTGTCGCCGGATGCGGCGATGCCGCCAGACTGCACGATAAGCTCGGCAGCTTCCTTAATCGACATGAAGTAGCGGGTCATGTCGTCATGGGTCAGGGTAATGGGACCGCCACCGGCAATCTGCTCACGAAAAAGCGGAACAACCGAACCGTTGGAGCCCAGCACATTGCCGAATCGGACTGAATAGAACGCCTTCTTCTCGCCCGACTGCTCGGCGCGCGCACCGCAATAATAGACGACCAATTCTGCCCAGCGCTTGGTAGCACCCATCACATTCGTTGGCCGTACCGCCTTGTCGGACGAGATGAGCACCATGCGCTCGACATCGGTGTTGAGGGCAGCCTCTGCCACTTCGAGCGTGCCGAAGACATTGTTGTAGATACCAACCAATGGGTTCTTCTCGACAAGGGGCACGTGCTTGTAGGCTGCGCAGTGATAGACCGTATCGACGTTGTGATCGCGAATTGCTTTCTCCACACAGTCGCGGCTGCTGACCGTCCCTAAAATCGGGATGACTTCGCAACTGGCTATCTGCCTCAACTGCCGGTCTATATTGTACAGCGCGAATTCGCTCGATTCGAACAGGACGATACAGGCGGGATTCCATTGCGAAATGGTGCAGCAAAGCTGGCTGCCGATCGATCCGCCTGCCCCCGTCACCATAATGCGTCGGCCTTCGACCACTTCCCGCAACAGGTCCGCATCCGGCGGCACTGGAGAACGACCGAGCAGATCGTCGATCTCCACATTGCGAAGCGAGCTGACCAGATATTTGCCTGCCGTCAGATCGGCAATCGGCGGAAGAATGCGCGTATTGACCGGAAGGCGCCCAAGAAGCCGCGCAAAATCCTGACGCTGTTTCTGTTCCAGCGCCGGTTCCGAAACGACCACCTGCTTGATGCCGTAATTTTCTATCAGGGCGGGAATGTCTTCCACACCGTAGACACGCAATCCCACGATATCCATGCCCTTGAGCTGGCCATCAGGATCGACAAAGCCGACAACCAATGTGTCGCTGTGGCTGCGAAGCGCGGTTGCGAGCTGGCGGGCAGGTTCGCCTACCCCAATGATCAATGCGGAACTTGTATAACGTTTGTCCGATTCAGCACTTCGCAAAAGCCACTTCGCACCGAAACGGCTGGCTGAGATGAAAACGGTACTCAAAAGCCAATAGAGCAGCGGGACCGAGCGCGGCAGGCCGGCGCTGCCGTAGAGTTCATTAAGGAACACCAGTGCAACCCAGAACAGCGAGGCGATGGCCGTGGCCTGAAAAATCGGCCAGATCGCACGTTCTGCCAGATAGCGGATAATGGCGCGGTAAAGTCCGAAGCGAATGAAAACCGGAATTGCCAGAACGGGCGCGATGAAAATGAGGAACGTTTGTCCCTCATTCGGTACGAAAACGAAGCCGAGGCGTATGACGAATGCGATATAGGCACTCAGCAACAGCAGAGCACAATCGCTCAGCATCAGGATGATCTGTTTGCTGGCGCGGGGTAAAAGCGCCAGTCTCTGCCATGGATATTTCAAACTCATACGCGTGTAATCCCGCTCTCCCACGGAGAGAAATACCTGAACGATTCCAGCGCCATAAGGCTATTTATACTACTATTTGGGACTAAAACTTAGTCAATCCCCTCGCGGCTTGCCGCACGTCGTAGCTGCGAAGCATTCGAATTTCTCGCCACCGTTACCACGAGTCCCCCGACAGGACTATATCAATTGCCATTTCAGGCGCTTAACAAACATCTTTTGGCTTCGAAGCAACGCCATAACAGCCATGCGGCAAACCCGCCGCGCCTGTCTTGTGGATTTACGCATGTCTATCCCGAAACACGTTCTCACTTTCGGGATCATGCCTCAGGCAATGACGGCACCGTTGCGAATGCTTCGCCAATTCACGCCATCCGAATAGAGCATTTCCGCACCGGACGGACCATCGGTGACGAAAGCGATCGCGCCTGCGCCATTGCTCCCGGCGGAAGGCAGCGCCGCAACTACATAGGACGCGGGGCGAATTGGACCATCGACATGAAGCCGGGCCTGCGGCCAGACCGAACCGATGGCGACATTGCCGGTCGCGTGATCGATCTTGATCGCCTCCCGCCATTGCCCTGCATCGCTGCTCCCCTTCACACTGAAATCGTTGCTGCCATTCAGCCCCATTTCGGCAAAACCGGTCCAGTTGGTCTGGTATAGAAAGCTTGCCGTATCGGTGGCCGCCTGCTTGTTTACCTTGATCTGGTGCCCTGCCCCGGCATTGTTGAACAGGCTGGCATCGGACGAGACCGCTAGGCGGTTGACCGCATCCGCCGTCGCCTGCACGCCGAGCATTGAGAGGGACAGATTGTCGGGGATCGATGAAACACCCTTCCAGAGATTGCCGTCGAAAACGAGCAGTTGCGCTTCATCCTCGACATAGGCCTGCCAGCCGACAGCAGGCGCAACGAACAGCCATCCGCCATCGATAAAGGAGGCAATCGTTCCGTCTTTGCCGGTCCAGCTTCCCAAAGCGGGCGCGCCCACCAGATAGCGGTCTCCGCTGGCAGGGGTTTCCGGCGCGTCTGTTCGGGTTCGCGATTTGATGCTCAGATGCACGACGGCATCCAGCAACCGCAAGGCCTCATTGTGGGTAACGTGCTTCTGCGCCTGGCTGGGCAGAATATAGGGCAGTTTCAGATTTGGGGTTTGGTCCATGAAGAACTCCTCGCAATGGATAATGCGAGGAGTCTAGTTCGTCCGTTCGGAAAGAGGATAAGTCCGGTTCAGCTTCCGCGATAGGTCGAATAGGACCAGGGGCTGACAAGCAATGGCACGTGGTAATTGCCATCGGAATCGGCAATTGCGAAACGGATCGGAATAAGATCGAGGAAGGGCGGATTGGCCTGTTCCGCGCCGCGCCCCTCAAAATATTCGGCGACATGGAAGTGCAATTCATAGGTGCCGATCTGCATTTCGTCGCCGGACAAAAGAGGCGCATCCGTGCGTCCATCCAGATTGGTCACCGTGCGCTTGAGGAGATCGGGCGTACCATTTGCGCCAATGCGATAAAGCTCGATCCGCATTGCCGCAGCAGGGCTGCCATGGGCCGTATCAAGAACATGCGTGGAAAGTTTACCCATAATATTCCTCGATCAAACTCAAGCGGGCTTCGTTGTTTCAATGCGATAGGCAGTATCGGAGAAGAAGAATTCCTCCAGATTGTCTTCCTTGCCTGCCCTGTCGACAACCAGAAAATCGGATTTCTGCTCGAGCGCCAAGAGCGGGTGATGCCATGCATTGCGCAGATAATTGACCCCCTGATCACCCCGCGCAAGGAAAACCCGTGGGCGGGCAGGCTTGCCGCCGTCATCCTCGGCAACCACCACGAGAAACGGCCTGCCGTTCAACGGAATGAATGCCTGCGAACCGAAAGGATGGCGTTCCATCATGACGATATCGATTGGCGCCTCGAACGATTGTCCCCGGAAAATATTGACAAGAACCCGTGTCTCGGTGCCAGCGGCTTCAACACGCGCAAGGTCGTGATAGCGCTCCGTGGTGCCATTGTTGATGAGCCGAAGTTCGGCCCCTTCCGTCTCGATGACATCGCCAAAGGGCGCAAAAGCCTCTTTTGTCAGCGGTTCGATCACCAGAGTTTCGACGTGCAAATCATCCTCCCCGTAAAAACAGATGCGTTATAGCGACAAAGCTGCGCTAGAACGCATCTGTCAATCGCGAAGCAGTTTCAACCGAAACAAAAAAGCCGGGCGCAAGGCCCGGCGTTTATCGTGCGGAACTGATAAAAATTCAGCGTTTCAGAAGCGACATCATGGCAGGCACGCCGCAGGCGGCGAGTGCGAGCTTCACGAGGTCACCAACGATGAATGCGCCGAAGCCGAAGGCAATGGCCTTTTCCAGACCAAAGAGATAGGCCATCCAGCCAGCGCCCATCAATAGAATGACGGCCTCAGCAAGCAGCATTGCGCCGCCGAGAGCGAGGGGATTGCGCGCCATTCCCTTGTCGGCAGCACGTCCGACGATCCAGGCTGCGGCAAGGTAGGAAAGAAGGTAGCCGCTCGTCGGGCCAACCATATAGGCAAGGCCAATGCCCTTTTCCGGCGTTCCGGTGAAGACCGGCATGCCAAGCGCGCCTTCAAGCAGATAAAGGGCGACGGTCGCCACAGCGAGCCGCGAGCCGTAAAGCGCAGAAATGGCAAACAGAGCGAAGGTCTGCATCGTCACATTGACGTAGACCAGATCAACCTTGATCTTGGCGGAGATGGCAAGAACAGCCGTTCCGATCAGTGCAAGCCCCACAAACCAGAAAGCACGGGCCAGTTGTCCGGTGGGCAGATACTCCGTAGCCAGAGAGGCGACGGCGATACGAGACTTTGCTCTATGGGGCATATCCAACTCCACTTTTGACGCGGCGACAGATACCGGAATCTGACTCCTGACGCGATTGTCAGCGCGCGCGACTGTTCACGTTTGCAACCCGACTATATAAGGCCTATGCCGTTTCATCAATCAAACCAAAGAAGAATTGGAAGCCGCTTCAATGGCGCTTGTTTTCGACAGCAGTTTCACGCCCCAATATGGGAAGCCGGTTGAACTGAGTAAAGGCATTTTGCGCCTCACCGTCAATAATCCGAGCGCTTTCACCTTTCACGGCACCAACAGCTATATTATCGGCACGGATACGCTGGCGATCATTGATCCCGGCCCGGAGGACGAGGCGCATTATAACGCCCTGATAGCAGCCATTGCCGGTCGCCCGGTCAGCCATATTTTCGTCAGCCACACCCACCGCGACCACTCGCCGCTGGCGCAGCGCCTGAAGGAAACCCTCGGCGCCCGAACCGTCGCTGAGGGGCCGCATCGCCCTGCCCGCCCCTATTATGCGGGCGAAGTGAACATGCTCGAAGCCAGCGCCGATACCGACTTCATCCCGGATATCGGGCTCGCCGATGGCCAATCAATCGAAGGCGACGGCTGGGGTCTGGAAGGCATTCATACGCCCGGCCATGCCGCCAATCACATGGCTTTCGGCCTGAGGAATACTGGCATCCTTTTTTCTGCCGATCATGTCATGGCGTGGGCGACATCCATTGTTGCCCCGCCCGACGGCTCCATGAGCGATTATATGGTCTCGCTGGAAAAACTGCTGGCACGCGACGACAAGGTCTATCTGCCGGGCCATGGCGGCGCTGTCACCAAACCAGCCGCATTTGTTCGGGGCCTGCGTGCCCATCGCAAGATGCGCGAACGTGCCATTCTCGAACGTGTTCTGCAGGGAGACCGGACGATCGGCGACATGGTGAAGGCGATCTATCGCGATACCGATCCGCGACTGCATGGTGCGGCAGCGCTGTCGGTGCTGGCGCATCTGGAAGATCTGGTCGGACGGGGCGAGGTCAGGACCGAGGGCCATCCGTCGCTCAACAGCATCTATTTTCCGAGCTGATTATTCCACGTCGGCCGGAGCCTTGTTGACCTCACCTTCAAGCGCCCCCAGAAATTCGGTGATAAAGCTGGCATTCTGCCCCATATCGCGCTTGCCATAGCGCGACAGCGAGCGCACATCGACATAGGTAGTCTCGCCTTCGTCGAGCAGCCGTATGACGATGTCGCTTTTCAAGCCCAGAATGAAACTATGCGCCGTCACGGCGAACCGCGATGCATTCTGCTCGGGCGAAGGAGTATTTCGCGCGATTTCCTGCCAACCGAATGTCTTGAGAACAGTTTCAACCCCTTGAGCGACACGGTCGGGCGCGGCTTCATAGCGTCGTCCAACCACATCCGGATAGGCGGTCAGCTGGGTCAGCGCATCGCCGCTGACTGCCGCCGTCAAGGGGTTCATCCATTGCAGGCGCGGCGGCATATTGGACGGGAACTGGGGCGGCGCCTCGAAATCCGTGGAGAGGTCAAAAAGCGGCGGCGAGAGATACCATAACGTCGTTACCAGCCCAACCGGAAGCAATACGGCAAAGGCAAATATGCCGCCCCAGAAAGAACGTGCGCCGCCCTTGTCGCCATTGACCCACAGATTGCGAAAGCCTTTTACCGCACACAGAAGAGCGAGAACTGCGAGAGCGGCACTCAATCCGGCAACCAGTACCAGATCAGGCGTCTCCAAGCTCCAGAAGCGGTGCAAAAGAAACGCCAGCGCGAGCAGCAGGGCTGCAAAAATGCCAAGCCGGAGCGCCCAGACCGCAGAGCGCGACTGACGCCGCTGGTAGCGAAGTTTTCTCATGCAGTCTCCGAGAGAGTCTCTCTGTTTTCACACAACATGAATAGCAGAGAGATTTTCGCTCGGCAAAACCTCAACATGGAAATTCAAGTGCCCCGTCTGTCAGGACGGGGCACTTCCCTCGCGATACCATTCAGTAACGCGCGTCTTTCGGCTTCTTCGTGTTCGGCCAGTCCTTCACCTTGCCGGCGAAATCAGGACGCGGCATATGGGTGAAATATTCCGACACGTCGATGGCTTCCTGATCGGTCAGAACACCGCCCTGCCCGATGGGCAGAGTATGGTTCTGAGCAGGTGGCATCGCATATTTGACGAACTGCGCCGCCTTGTAGGTGCGAGCCAGTCCGGCCCCGATATTGAAGCTTTCATCGCCCCATAGCGGCGGGAAGATATAATCGCCTGCCTGATCCTTCATGCCTTCACCGTCGGCGCCATGACAGGTCGAGCATTGAGCCGCATAGATTTTTGCACCGTTGACAGGATCGGGAACGAGGCTTTCGTCAATGGGACCGGCATTGCGAATCGCCACTTTGGTCCCCTTTTCCACATCCTGCCGCAGCCAGTCCATATAGGCGACCATCGCCTTCATATCAGCGCCGTCTGGGGGCAAGGGCTTGCCGTTCATCGAGCGCTGGAAGCAGCCGTTGATGCGCATCACCAGATCAACTTCCTTGCCCGCACGAGGCATGACGGCGGGATAGAAGTTGCTGGTGTTGATATAGGATGCAACATTATCCACCTTGCCCTGCCCTATGTGGCAGGAATTGCAATTCAGGCCGTTGCCGACATAATCGGGCAGAAGCCGCGCCGTTTCGTTGAGCAGCCGCTTGCCATGCATGATCTCGGGCGCGTTCGGCTGTTTGAGAATGTCGCGATCCGGCGGGATGACATAAGATCCGACCTGCTTCTTGTCCTTGTCCAGAACCGCATAGGCTTGGGGAGCCGGGGAATCCAGCGAGGGCCGCAGGTGATTGAAGAGGAAAGCGCCGCCCGTTACCGCCACGGCAAAACCGGCACCAAGAACGACAATCGTACTGGTTTTCATTGCTTGTTCTCCGGAACGTAATGGACAGGCTTGTGAGCGATTTCACGCCGCATGCGTGCGATATCCTGCTCCGTTATGGGAGTGCCGTGATTGCCCCAGCCGTTGCGAATGAAGTTGAGGATTTCGGCGACCTGCCAATTGGGAAGATTCACGAAGCCCGGCATGGTGAAAGCCATCTTGTCCGCTGGCGTTTCAGGCGTTCTGCCCCCGGTCAGCGTGACCTGAATAAGCGAGCTTGGGTCATCAGCAAAGACAATCGAATTGCCTGCAAGTGCGGGATAGATGCGCGGCGCACCCTTGCCGTCCATCCGGTGGCAAACCGAACATTGCTCGACATAAGACAGGGCGCCCGGCGCAGTGAAATCTCCAGCCCTGAGTGCGGCAGTCGTCACATCTTCCTTGGGCTGCCATTCGCGCTCACGTCCTTCGCTGGGCGGCAGCGACTTCAGATAACGGGCAATCGCACGCAGATCATCTTCCGCCAAATATTGGGTCGAGTGCTGCACGACATCGGCCATCGAGCCGAATGCCGCCGTGCGATCGGTCCGCCCGGTCTTGAGGAAGGTGACGATCTCGTCCTCAGCCCAGGTCGAAAGCCCCGTATCCTGATCGCGCAGGTTTTTCGCATACCAGCCTTCCAGAACCGACCCGGACAGGAACTTTCCTTTCGGATCGTTCTTGACCGCTTTTTCCTCATAGGCGAGGCCGCGTGGGGTGTGGCATGCGCCGCAATGACCAAGCCCCTCGACCAGATAAGCGCCGCGGGCGATCACCGGATCGGTCTCGGCTGCAATTTCGAACGAACGAGAATTTCCAAAGAAAAGCTGCCAGTAGGCGAGCGGCCAGCGCATATTGGTCGGCCATGGCAAGGTGCTGGGCTGGTTGTCCTGCTTTACCGGCTCCACCTTCGACATGAAGAACGCATAAAGCGCCTTCATGTCCTCATCATTGACGACCGTATAGGAGACAAACGGCATTGCCGGATAAAGATGGACATTGTCCCGGCGCACGCCCTGCCGCACCGCCCGCTCGAAATCGGCATAGCTGTAGCTACCGATGCCGGTCTCACGATCCGGTGTGATGTTTGTGGAATAAATCGTGCCAAGCGGCGTCTGCATGCCGAGCCCGCCCGCAAAAGCCTTGCCGCCCGGCGCGGTGTGACAGGCGGCGCAGTCGCCCGCATGAGCAATATATTCGCCCTTTTCGATCAAAGCCTTGTCGGAGACATCGACGGCGCTTTCGTGCTTCGCCGTCAGCCAGTGGGGTGTTGAAAGCGCAAAGAGCCAGGCTGCGGCTAGCGCACCCGCGCCGCCGACCGCCGCTTTCCATATCAGTCTCATGTGCCCTCCGACACCAATTCCCTTGTGATGGGGAGAACGTCGAAGATTCGGGATGAAAGAGCATTGACCCCGATCAAAACCTGGCACCTACAATGTTTAGCCATCTATAAAAGCAATAGCTAATACAGCTTTGACGTGCTTGATAGTTCAAGCAAATCGCAGTAGGGGCAGCCCCTCCCGGGGTGCGGTTCAATCAGATTACGGCTGATCCGCGCTCAATTGTTTGTTCAACGCGCATCATACCCGGAGGCTGTTTCGCACTTTTCGGGATGCGTTCTTAGCCTGCAAAGATCACCAGCTTTAAGAATAAGTGAGAAAAAGCTAGGTAAATCAAATAAAAAGGCATTGCAGCAACCGCTAACAGAAGGCATGATTGCGCATATGGGGGCAGATATTGCAATCGTCGGAGAGGACGGAATGGATCGCGCCCTTCAAAATGGCAACCAGTCATCGGACGCCACAACCGTAGACGACACGATGACGCTTGAGGCAGTCGAACTGGAGTTCGCGCTCGGAGCCATTGACGTGCTGATCGAAGGTTTCGACTCTGCCCTTGCCAAGGCCGCTGAACGGGTCGGCGGTGAAGTTCTGTTCAACATGCCCGCTCTCGACACCAGCGAGGCACAGCGCATCGGTGCAATCGCCATTGCCGGACAGCCGGACGATCAGGTCATATTCGTCACCTTACGCAACGACGGCACGACTCTGTCGGTCGAGCCGCCGACGGGCGAAAATGCGGTTTTTGAAAGCCTTGGCCGCAACTACGCCGCGGTCATGAAAAGCCTTTCCCCGAAGGAAAAGGCCAACGGCGTCTAAACTTTCAAACTGGATTATTTCGGCGCGGCAGGCTTTGGAACGCCCGCATGAAGATTGTGTGGTGCGACCGGGTTGAGCGTCATGGTCGTCTCAACCTCCTTGAGGCGCACGAATTTCATTCCCTTCGCTTTCAGGGCCAGAACGCCCTTGACCACCCCCTCGCCCGCCGAGCGCGTCGGCTGGTTGATATGCGAGATGATAACATCGCCGTCACGCGCGGCGGCAATGCGGCGCTCGACGGTCGGCGCAAGCAACGATGCTCCCTGATCGCCATTCAGTGAATAGCCGCCGATCTTGTACCCCATGCTTGTCGCCAGCTTGATGGCATCGGTCGAATAACGGGCCGTCGCATCACGATACCAGGCAGGCTTCGAGATTCCGGCATCGGTGATCGCCGCAGCACCCGCATCGATTTCCAAATGGACCGCCTCAAGCGAACCAGCCGTCTTGATGCCGTACATTTTCGGCTCATTGGTGATGGCGGGAATGTGCATCGCGCCATGGTTTTCAACATCGAACAGATCGGCATTGGCTTTCAGAACCGCCACGGCGGCGGGGTTCTGTTTTATCCATCGCCCCGTCACGAAGATGGTCGCCGGAATACGGTTCTGCACCAGCATGTCGAGTATCCGGTGATCGGTCTTGCCCATGCACGCATCGAGCGTCAACGCCACCTGCGGCGATGCAGCGCCGCCGCGTGCTATGCGCAATTGCGGTTCGACGATCCTGATCGTGTCTTGGCTGGCCCTGTTTTCCGCCCGCTCCTGCGGCGAGATATCATAGGCGCTGGCCATGCTGGTCGCGATGAGAATGGCGGCTCCAGCCGCGGCGATACAACGAAACATGATTGCGTTTTCTGAAAATGGCTTAACCGCCGGGGAACTACCCCGGCAGCTAAGCCAAATTATGGCGTACTGTCAAACCTTGCGCACAGCCGACTGTGCCGCTGCGAGACGGGCAATCGGCACGCGGAACGGCGAACAGGAAACATAGTCGAGACCGGTCTTCTCACAGAAGGCGATCGACGCCGGATCACCGCCATGCTCGCCGCAAATGCCGAGCTTGAGTTTTTCGCGGGTCTTTCGTCCGCGTTCAGCGGCGATTTCCACCAGTTCACCGACACCTTCGAGATCGAGCGACACGAACGGGTCCTGTTCGATCACGCCTCGCTGCTGATACGAAGTCAGGAATGACGATGCGTCATCGCGCGAAATGCCGAAGGTCGTCTGCGTCAAATCGTTGGTGCCAAACGAGAAGAACTCGGCGGTTTCGGCAATTTCGGCAGCGCGCAAGGCGGCCCGCGGCAGTTCAATCATTGTGCCGACCATATAGTCGATCTTGATGCCTGCCTCAGCCATGACATCCTTGGCAACAGCATCGATGCGCGCCTTGACGAAATCCAGCTCGGCCTTGAGGCCGACCAGTGGCACCATCACTTCCGGCACCACATGTTCGCCGGTCTTCTTGCCAGCCTCGACGGCGGCTTCAAAAATCGCCCGTGCCTGCATTTCCGCGATTTCCGGGTAGGATACGGCCAGACGGCAACCGCGATGGCCCAGCATCGGGTTGAACTCATGCAGGCTATCCGCGCGTTCACGCAGCTTTGCCGCATCGACGCCCATAGACCGGGCAACTTCGGCAACTTCCTCATCCGTATGCGGCAGGAACTCATGCAATGGCGGATCGAGCAGGCGGATCGTGACGGGAAGGCCCTTCATGATCTCGAAAAGCTCGACAAAATCCGAACGCTGCATGGGCAAAAGCTTTGCCAGCGCCGCGCGTCGGCCTTCTTCATTGTCAGAAAGGATCATCTCGCGCATGGCGACGATGCGGCTTCCGTCGAAGAACATATGTTCGGTACGGCACAGGCCGATGCCTTCCGCACCGAACGACCGCGCCGTGCGGGCATCGGCAGGCGTTTCAGCATTGGCGCGAACCTTCATCCGGCGGGTACGGTCGGCCCATTCCATCAGCTTGCCGAAATCGCCGGAAAGCTCGGGCTGCAGCATGGCCACCGCGCCTTTCAGGACCTGTCCGGTGCCGCCATCGACCGTGACGACGTCGCCCTTCCTGAAGGTCTGACCAGCCGCAAGCATGACACCGTTGCGATAATCGACGCGAAGCGATCCCGCACCCGAAACACAGGGCTTACCCATGCCGCGGGCAACGACCGCCGCGTGACTGGTCATGCCGCCGCGTGTCGTCAGAATGCCTTCCGCCGCATGCATGCCGTGAATATCTTCCGGGCTGGTCTCTATGCGAACGAGGATGACCTTCCGGCCTTCCGATTTTGCCTGTTCGGCATCTTCGGAAGAGAAGACAATTTCGCCCGTTGCAGCGCCCGGCGATGCAGGCAGCCCCTGACCGATCACCTGACGCTCGGCGCGTGGGTCGATGGTCGGGTGCAGCAGCTGGTCGAGCGCTGCGGGATCGACGCGCAGAACCGCTTCTTCCTGCGTGATCAGGCCCTCGCCCGCCATTTCAACGGCCATCTTCAGCGCTGCCTTTGCGGTGCGCTTGCCCGAACGGGTCTGGAGCATCCACAGCTTGCCGCGCTCAATGGTGAATTCAAGGTCCTGCATATCGCGATAATGCTGTTCCATCCGGTCGGCAACCTTGAGGAATTCAGCAAAGGCTTCCGGCATCACCTTTTCAAGCGACGGCTTGTCGGAACCGGCTGCGATACGCGCTTCCTCGGTGATGTTCTGCGGCGTGCGGATACCGGCGACGACGTCTTCACCCTGCGCATTGACGAGGAACTCGCCGTAAAGTTTCTTCTCGCCGGTCGAGGGATTGCGTGTGAAGGCAACGCCGGTCGCTGACGTCTCGCCCATATTGCCGAACACCATGGCCTGCACATTGACCGCCGTGCCCCAGGCCGCCGGAATATTGTGCAGGCGACGATAGGTGATGGCGCGCGCATTCATCCAGCTTGAGAAGACAGCGCCGATGGCGCCCCAAAGCTGTTCGCGTGGATCTTGCGGGAAAGGCTGGCCAAGTTCTTCCTCGACCTTGGCCTTGTAAGAGCCGATGACATCCTTCCAGTCTTCTGCCGTCAGCGCCGTATCGACCTCGACGCCGAGATCGGCCTTCTTGTCTTCGAGAATTTCTTCGAAGAAACCATGGTCGACGCCCAGCACGACATCGGAATACATCTGGATGAAGCGGCGATAGCTGTCATAGGCAAAGCGCTCATCCCCCGCCTCGCGGGCAATGGCCTGCACGGTCTCATCGTTGAGACCGAGATTGAGCACCGTATCCATCATGCCCGGCATGGAAGCCCGGGCGCCGGAGCGCACCGACACCAGAAGCGGCTTTTCGGTATCGCCGAAATTGCGCCCCGTCACTTTCGCTATGTGGATCAAAGCCGCCTGAACCTGATCATTCAGTTCGGTCGGATAGGAACGCTCATGATCGTAATAATAGGTGCAGACTTCGGTCGTGATGGTAAAGCCCGGGGGCACTGGAAGACCAAGGCTGCTCATTTCAGCCAGGTTCGCTCCCTTGCCGCCGAGAAGATTACGGTCGCTTGCCGCACCTTCTGCCTTGCCGTCGCCGAACGTGTACACCCACTTCGCCATCATGGCCTCCCTTGATGCAGGATGGCTCTTGAAAGACTCGCAACAGTTGCAAGCACTCCCTGAACCTGCCCTCGTTGCTTATGCGATCAGCAACACTGCTGCCAACCAAAAAAGCGAGGCCGCGACAATAGAATCGATTAGAGGCGGGGCAACGACCCCGCTATAGATTGACTCTGTGTACCAGATACAACAAATTAAGAACAAATGATGAACATGGAGTTTGACAATGCGGATCACAGGTAAGCTCGACTATCTGGAAATGCCAGCGGGAAACGGTTCGCTCGATGCGACGAAGAACTTCTATGCGCGCGCCTTCGGTTGGTCTTTCATTGATTATGGCCCAACCTACTCCGTCTTTTCGGAGGGACTTGACGGCGGTTTTGACGCCGACGGACAGGCAATGGCAAAGCCTCTACCCGTACTCTATGCTACGCAGCTGGAAGACGCTTTAGCGGCTGTTACTGATGCGGGCGGAACCATTGTGAAACCCATCTTTTCCTTTCCCGGCGGCAGGCGTTTTCATTTCACAGATCCGGCCGGAAATGAATTGGCAATCTGGAGCGATCAATGAAGATTCGCAGCACGTCGAAAGCAGAAACGATACTGAATTTAGCGCCCGCTACCGATCTGAACGGAAGAATTGCTAGGTCACCTAAAGCTCGCTCGATTACCAGCTGGTATCTTTTTCGACCCGGAGTAAATCGAACAGAATAGACCTTAACAGCGGCCATGGTTCGCCCTCTTCAACTCCGAGGGGATCTCGCATCTCGAGAATACAATGAAGCTTTGCAACAATCCCTACGAGTGTCTTAGCCGGAGCATTGAAGAGAGCCTCAGCAAGCTCAAACTCTCTATCTAGAATTTGTAGATGATCCCTGTAGGCGCTCCGGTAATCCAATTCATCGTTAACTTCGTGCCAATTGATTTTTGCTTCTTGCAGCTCTGTTATTGCGTATTCCTGAACGTCAGCCACCTCCGAACCAGCATCATGACCCCTGATTTGGTCGATGGAATGAAAAATGCGAGATGATACACGTTCTTGCTCGGCTTGAGGCAAAAAGCTAATTTTCTTCAGAAGTTTGGTCTCTAATCCTTGCTGAAGACGGCACAGTTCATTGCTTCTCGCGTGTGTGGCGCTCCACCGTCGCCAATACGAGACGACAGGATCAACGCCACTTCTGTCGTGAAGGTCGGCCTTTGATGCAGCCAACCTCTCGGAGGCATCACGTAAAACAGCCTCCCTAAATGGTTCGATAGATTTAAGCAGGTTTCCAGGGGTAAACTGAGGCATAGTTGTGCTATTCTCAGAATCAGCCATGATCCGAGTCCTGTACACTTGGGTATGGTCAGGCTGAGTGGCGTGCGCCAACACGCTATTCAGCCGATGGTGCCAATAGAATAAACGACCTCTTTTTTGAAGTCAATAAAGGGCGTCGTTTATTTTTAAGTCTAATCAAAGACTGTTACTAGAAGGTGAGTATTTCAGTTTCATGGGACGTCCGCCACTGAACATGCAAGCGACAAAAATAAGGTTGTCGCAGGAGACAAAGAAACGGATCACAGATTTGGTGGGGAGATATAGAATCGCCTCCTTCATCCGAGAGGCAATAGAGAATGAACTTGCGAGGAGAGAAGAAGAGATAAAAAAAGAAAAATAATATAGAAAACCATTTTATTGAAAGGTTCGGCTGTTTCTAATCCTATATCGTGCATGCAAACGCTTGTCTCCTTTAAATCGACAACGAAATTGATTTTTTTATGCTGTACATTTCGGTAATTTTGACCCGCAGCTTATCGGATTCAATTTTTTGAGCAGCTCGTAACAGGCTCCATGCGTTGTTAACGTATTGACGTTGTTCTTCCGTACAATACGCCATAACCTTTGCGAGCTTTTGTCCTATTGAAACTCTGTCACACGCCCCCAAGAATGCTCCATTCCCAAATCGGCGATCAATCGCCGTTGCAAAAGCTTCAAGCTCCGCTTTCACTCCTTGATCCAAAGAGCGGTAAGCTTCATGACGTTGAGCATACTGTTCGTCACCCAATCTTCCTGCTTTTACAAGATAATTCCGGGCAGCCTCGGACGGATATGGAATTTCCACGCTCATCCGTTGGCGCCGCTCGATTTCATCTCGCTCCAACGACGCCTTCAACTTTTTCCGATAATCAAGATGCAGACTTATCTGAGTCGCAAGATATCCCGCAGCGTCGAGCACGGCTTCTCTTTCCTGTCTTGCTCGCCTGCCAGCAAAAAGGCCGGCTTGGCCTCGAAGGGTTCCTAAGGTCTCCGGTTTATCCCTCAGCAGTTTGAGCTTTGCTCGACAGCTGTCTTCCTCGACCCACAACGATGAAATCTCCAGCTTCTTAAAGACGCTCTCGGGATCCTTAAAGATCTTCTCTAGGCTCGAGTTTATCATTTCGATATCACGCTGAAGCGCACGGTGGTCTGCCAATTGCGCCGCCACGACTTGGGAAACCGATTTCGTATACTCTGAAACACCGGGCACCAAAGCCTCGCCGGTAATGGCCACTTCTCTTTGGATCTCTGGTAGGGAGCGTGCAAATATTTGAAGCCGCAAACCCATTTCCCGCAACCGTTTCGCCTGGTCGGCGATCCAGGAGAGACGGTCATAATAAAGTGTCCGCGCAACCCTAAGCAGATTTAGTCCTCGGTATTGAGCAAACCTCAATGCTTGCATGTAGATGGGACCGTTATCATAATCGAGAGTGGTTTCCTTGGTATTATTGCGCGAAAGTACCGCTTCAAGTGCATTTTTGTTTTTGAATATGCCTTTGCTATAGTATATATTCAGATCGCTTCTGTGGCGCGTCATCGCAACATAAGTCAAATTCCGATCCATTGTTGAAGAAGCAAGAACATTAACACTATCAGCAGTTACACCCTGCGATTTATGTATTGTCGTTGCATATCCGTAATCAATTTCATTATAATTTTCACTATTTACATTGACTTCACGATACTTTCCACCTTCTGCAATCCGAACGACAATTGCGTTTCGAGCGGCAGATACCACCTGGCCAACGGTCCCGTTTTTAACGCCCAATGAGCTATCGTTTCGCAAGAAAATCAGCTGTTCGCCTTTTCCTATTTTTCTGGGACCGTTAATGGACTCGAATGAAAATTCCCGTCCGATTAGTTCTCTGTCTATGAGTTTCTGCCGAGCAAGCAGGTTGAGCTGCTGCACGTCACGTCGCAAATGCGCAAGGATAAGCGAATTTACACCTTTCGACTTGGCTTCGTCCCAATTTGCAATCAGCCGTGCAAGTGCCTCGTCTTTGTTTCTGCAGGAATGGATTTTCCCGTGGACATCGTATTCGTCCAACGCCAACTTAGTTTTATTGGTCGCCAGGCAAGCCGACGCTTTACGCATCCAGGCCTCTCGCTGACGGAAAATTGTCTCAAGCTCTACATAGCCTACCTTGTCCGCGATTGCTCTGAACGCAGCACCCGCTTCAATAGGCTGTAGCTGCGCTGCATCACCAACCAGCACAATTTTGGCACCGGCGTCTTTAACAACTTGCAGGAAAGCAGCCATCTGCCTTGACGCAACCAAACCCGCTTCGTCAACAATGAACACCGTTCGAGAATCAATCCGGTCTTTTCCGACATCCCAACGGTGTTGCCACGATGCCAGCGTGCGACTTTGTATATGCGCACCGTTTTGCAACCCTTCGGCTGCTTTTCCAGCCAGAGCGCCCCCAAGCACAGTATAGCCTGCGTCCCTCCATATCGCAGCGGCTACTTTCAGCATGGAAGTTTTTCCTGTCCCAGCCCTTCCCACGACAACAGCTATGCTCTGCCCGTCGACCAGATAACGGATCGCTGTTCGTTGCTCCTTGTTGAGCCAGCTGTGACGATCACAGATCTCATCCATTCGGCTAGCCTGAACTGGATGGCTTTTAAGCTTCGAAAGACGGATCGAAGTCGTAGCCATTCGGGCTTCCATCCTGATCAATCTTTTCGTGGTGAACTTTTCCAGAATCGGATTTTTTTTGTTGAGTTGAAACGGCGCCCCATCGATTCTTAGCACTTCTGGACTTTTTAGAATCTCCACAGAAAGATGCGAACAAAGGGCATTATCGTTCGAATATCTGCGAATAATGTTCTCCAAATCTTTTCTTTCGAAAACACTCCTTTCCGAACTTACGATATCAAGGACGATACTTGGCCGCCTGATGATTCGCTGCAGATTTTCGTCTTTGCGGTATTGGTTTAACTCAGCACGACGGACATGGTCGGTTTTACTCGCGTCTTTGGCTTTTCGAACAATACCTGACGCTGCAGGGCCGACATGGACCATACTCACGATGTCAAGGTTTTGTTCTGAGTAGGACCGTCCGTCGATATGCAGGTCAAAGCCAGCGAGAGCAAGATGCCGATTCAGGCACTCAAACCATCCATTACGGAACCGTAAAAAATCAGTTCTATTTCCACCCCATTGCGTCCGCACCAACTGTCCGTTAGCGCGTCGTTTTGGAGACCCGGTTTCATCGCAAATTACTATCGTTTTGGCACCGAAACCTTCGTTCGTGAGAGGCCGAAGACTCATCATCAAGTGTATATGAGGATTGCCAGGCTCGTCATGATAAACCCAGTCGGCCACCATGCCTCTAGACAAAACATGCGTTTCGATAAATTCTCGCACGAGTGCAATGTTCTGGCTTGGAAGCAACTGGTTAGGTAAAGCGATTATGGCCTCGCGCGCCAGTTGCGCATGCACCTGCCTCTCTGAAGCCTCGACGAAGTTCCAGAAGCTCTCCGAAGCTTGCCCAACCGAGCCCTGAGCTATTGCACGGACCCATTCAGGAGAAGCTGCCGGCAACATAAACTCCTCGTGGATGAGGCCTTCCTTCTTTGAAAAATCAACCGTTGTTCCTTCACGTTCGAAATACATAATTGTCCGGTGGCGATAGGCTGCAGCAATCAGCGCACTTTGTCCCTTACCACGACTAATAAAACTGACTCGCAAATAGGCAATCGCCAACGTTACTGACTCGCGCTTTGAACCAGGATAAGTCACCTGACGAAAAGCATCTTTGTAACAGGCTTATCAAACGGTGATCACGTGCAAATTTGCACCACATTCGACATAAAATATTTACATTGATGCATGAAAATAGTCGCTTTGGTAGTATATTTACAAATTATTAGTGAAATATATAGTTATAAATCGCGCAAAATATGTTAAAATCTTATTTATATCAATTATAACAACTATATTCTCTGAGTAGTCATAATTTTATGCACCTCTTCAACGGCCACGCGGTCCACCGCTTCTGTCTGCAGAGTGGTGTGATGAAGATCGTATTGTTCCTGCAAGAGATGTTCCACCGCGCGACGTACGGTTTCGCCGTCTGCGCCGCGCGTCAATACGATATGCGCGGTCAGGGATTTCTGGTTCTTGGTCAGCGACCAGATATGCAGGTCGTGGAGCGTCGCCACGCCGGGCACAGCCAGAACGGCTTTCTGCAGATCATCTAGGTCCAGTCCGGCCGGAACCCCTTCCAGCAGAATATTGATGCATTCCTTGAGCAAAACCCATGTGCGTGGAAATACCATGAAGCCGATGCCGATCGCGATCAGTGAATCCACCAACTCCCATCCAGTCAGATAAATGATCACGGCCCCGACAATCACGCCGACTGAACCCAGCATATCCGCCCAGACTTCAAGATAAGCGCCTTTGACGTTCAGGCTTTCATCCTTATGCCCCGTCAAGACACGCATCGAAATCAGGTTGACGATAAGGCCGATCACGGCAACGATCATCATACCGACGGACTGTACTTCTGCGGGACGCCAGAGACGCTCATAGGCTTCATAAAGAATAAAGAAAGCCACACCCAACAACAGCAGCGCATTGACTGACGCCGCAAGAATTTCAAAGCGGGCATAGCCATAGGTGCGAAGAATATCAGCTGGCCGCCGGCCCAGATAAATGGCGATCAAGGCAAGAAGAAGCGCAAAGCTGTCAGTCGCCATATGCATGGCATCGGATAATAGCGCGAGGCTGCCGGTGATGAAACTGCCGACGATCTCGGCGATCATGTAAAAGCTGGTCAGGGCGAAGGCGATCCAAAGCCTGGGAAGCGACGTGTTGCTGACGTCTCCATGATCGTGATCGCCGCTCATGCCGCCCTCCATACAGGTTATGTATCAGCCTGCTTCACGCAGGCGTTCCGCTGTCTGCAAATCTACCGACACAAGCTGGCTTACGCCCTGCTCGCCCATGGTGACACCGAACAGACGGTTCATGCGCGCCATGGTGATCGGGTTATGGGTGATGACCACAAAGCGTGTTTCGGTCGAAGCCGCCATTTCATCCATGAGATTGCAGTAGCGCTCGACATTATGGTCATCGAGCGGTGCATCCACTTCGTCCAGCACGCAGATCGGCGCCGGATTGGTGAGAAACACCGCGAAAATGAGCGCCATAGCCGTCAGAGCCTGCTCACCGCCGGAAAGCAGCGTCATGGTCTGCGGCTTCTTGCCCGGCGGACGGGCGAGAATTTCCAGCCCGGCTTCCAGCGGATCGTCACTTTCGATCAGTTGCAGTTCCGCCGTGCCGCCACCGAAGAGATGTGTGAACAGGCGCTGGAACTGCACATTTACTACGTCGAATGCAGCCAGCAGACGCTCGCGTCCCTCACGATTGAGGCTCTGGATTGCCTGACGCAATTTCTTGATCGCCTCGATCACGTCTTCCCGCTCGGAGACGATGGTATCGAGACGCCCGGAAAGTTCCTGCTGCTCCTCTTCGGCGCGCAGGTTGACTGCGCCAAGCCGCTCGCGCTCGATCTTCAACCGTTCCAGCTGGCGTTCCAGCTGATCTGGGTCCGGCAGAGCTTCATCCGGCTTCAAACCTGTCTGGCGTATAGCCTCGTGCGGCGGGCAGTTCAAAGCTTCGGCGATACGGGCTTCCGCATCCTTGCGCCGCTCTTCCGCCGCCGCAAGACGTTCTTCGGCGCGCGCCCGCTGTTCGCGGCTTGCCGCCAGCTGCTGGATGGCAAGGGTCGCCGACTTGTCGAGTTCGGCCTGCGCGGCCTCGGCCTCGGCCAGAACGTCAGCCGCCTGCTTGCGAAGGGCATCGGCTTGCGACAGTTCATTCAGCAGCGCACGGCGGCGGCTTTCGATCTCGTCTGGCGCTTCCGCCAGCGCCTCGACCTCATCCGCTGTTTCCGCGCGACGATCATTCAGCGCCGCTATATGGCGGTCGGCATTTTCCGCACGGGATTTCCAGTTGCGGCGCTCCAGCGCAATCATTTCCAGTCGCCGCTTGCGCGCGTCGGCTTCGCGACGCAGTCCCTCATAGGCGGCGCGCGCTTCTGCCAAAGCAGTGCGATCCGACATGACTTCGCTGCTCAATGCTGCAAGGCGAGCGCCAATCGCCTCGATATCCGGCATTTCGCCAAGCCGATCTTCCGCTTCCGTAACGCGAATCTGGGCCTCTTCGAGATTTTCCTCCAGATGCGCCTTGCTGTCTTCAAGACCAGCACGGCGCGTGGCAAGCTGACCTGCCGCGCGTTCGGCAGCGGCCAAAGCTTCGCGCGCTTCATCGAGCTTGCGTTGGTTTGCGCGCCATTGATCGCGGGCGACACGCTCCTGCTCGATGGCCTCGCGAACGCCGGCCTCGGTGCGCTGCACATCCTGTTCGGCCTGCTCTGCACGCTTGCGGGCGGCAACGGCTTCCTGTTCAAGCTCCGCCAGCCGGTTTTTTTGGGCCAGCCGCTGGGCCGCTGGCGTTGGTGCATCGGCGCTCGCCGTGTAACCGTCCCAGCGCCAGAGTGCACCGGCCTTGCTCACCAGCCGCTGGCCCGGCTGCAACAAGGCTTGCAGGCGCTTGCCGTCGCCGTCCGAAACGACGCCGACCTGCGCCAGCCTGCGGCGCAATTGCCGCGGCCCTTCCACCAGCCGATCCAGCGGCGTCACGCCTTCCGGCAGGGCTGCATCGGCGTTGGCGGCAGGGTTGTAAGCCCAATAGACGGGCGCGCGCTCATCGCTGGCTGCATCGAGGTCTTCGCCAAGTGCTGCGCCAAGCGCCACTTCATAGCCCTTCTCGACGCGCAATTCTTCCACCACTGGCGGGAATTGCCCCGTTTCACCGGCATTCAGAATGCGGGCCAGCGTTTGCGCTTCCGTTTCGATACGGTTCAGTTCGGTGCGCGCTTCGCTCAAAGGCAGGCGGCTGGCGGCTTCCGCCTCGCGCGCGCTTGCAACAAGCTCTTCCGCGCTGGCAACCATTTCCTCGGCTGAGGCCAAGGCTTCCGCACAACGGTCCACCACGATGCGTTTTTCCGCTGGATCGAACAGCCCGCCGATCTGCTCCGCGACAGCGGCAATATCACGCTCGATTGCTTCCATCTGGACAGCCAAGCGGTCGCGGCGGTCACGGGCTTCCTTCAAAGCCCGCTCGATCTGCGCACGCTCAGCAGCAGCTTCCGCACGTTCAGCCGTTACGTGGGACAATGCATTCTCGCTGTCCTGCAAGCGCATTTCCGCTTCCTGGAACAGAGCATGCAATTCCTGATCCCGTTCGCCGGATTCTTCGGCAGAAGCGATCAGCTCCTGCTCCTCCTCATCGAGCCGCGCCAGAATATCGGCATTCTCGCGCATCATTTCTTCTTCGCGCGCAATGTCGGCAGAAAGCTGTTCAAGCCGCTTCATCAGTTCAGCCCGGCGGGCGCGAAGACGTTCGCCTTCCTCGTCAAGCTGGGTCCGGGCAATGGAGAGGCGCTGCAATGCGGCAGCAGCTTTCGCTTCGGCCTCGCGCAGTTCGGGCAGCTTGTGCGCGCCGACTGCTTGCGCTTTTGCAGCGTTCATCTGCGCCTGCGCCATGTCGCCCACAGCGGAGGTTGCCTGTGCCAATGCGCTTTGCGCCTCGCCTTCCTGCGCCTTTGCCTGCGACCAGCGCAAGTGCAGGAGGGCGGCTTCCGCCCGGCGGATATCTGCGGAAAGCGCCTTGAAGCGGTTCGCCTGCCGTGCCTGGCGTTTCAGGCTTTCGATCTGGCTGCCCAATTCGCCAACCACATCGTCCAGACGCTCCAGATTGGTCTCGGCGGCACGCAGCCGCAGCTCGGCTTCATGGCGGCGCGTATGCAGGCCGGAAATGCCCGCCGCTTCTTCGAGAAGCGCGCGACGGGCCTGCGGCTTTGCCTGAATAAGCTCACCAATACGCCCCTGACCGACCATGGAGGGCGAACGTGCGCCTGTCGACTGATCCGCGAAGAGAAGCTGCACGTCCTTGGCACGCGCTTCCTTGCCGTTGATGCGGTAGACCGAGCCGGATTCGCGTTCGATGCGGCGCGAAACCTGCAACTCGTCGGCATCATTATAGCTGGCTGGCGCGCTACGGTCCGAATTGTCGAGAAAAAGCGTGACTTCCGCCGTATTGCGCGCAGGCCGCGTGGCAGAGCCCGAGAAAATCACATCGTCCATGCCGGAGGCGCGCATGTTCTTGTATGAGTTTTCACCCATCACCCAACGCAGCGCTTCGACCAGATTGGATTTACCACAACCGTTCGGACCGACGACGCCCGTCAGCCCGCCTTCGATAACGAATTCCATCGGCTCGACGAAGGATTTGAAACCGACAAGGCGCAGCTTGGAGAAGCGCATCAGCAAGCTCCTCCCGCTATTATCCCAGAAACGCAAAAAGCGGGCGCAGAGAAGCGCCCGCTTTTCGATCTGAAAAACGGATCAGAGAAGCTTGTCGATGATTGCCGACATTTCGTCAACCGAAAGCGCTCCAGCGTATTTTTGTCCGTTAATGAAGAAAGTCGGCGTTGCATTCACACCGAAATCCGTCGATCCACGCTCCATCGTTGCTCTCACATCATCGAGAAGTTGCTGGTTCGTCAAGCAAGCCTCGAAGGACTCCTGTGTAAAACCGGCAAGTTTCGCAATTTGCAGGAGAGCAGCTTTGGCGTCGTCGGCGGTCGCCCATTGCTGCTGCTGCTTGAAAAAAACGTCGACCATGGGGAAGTAACGGTCTTCCGGTGCGCAGCGCGCCAGCATGAAGGCGGCCGTCGCGCGCGGGTCGAATGGAAACTCACGGAAGATGAGCCGCGCCTTGCCCGTATCGATATATTTTTCCTTGATTTTCGGGAAAGTGTTGATCGTGAAATCCGCACAATGCGGGCAGGTCAGCGATGCATATTCAACGATGGTGACCGGCGCGTCGGCCTTGCCGTAGACCATGTCCTTCAGCTTGCCTGCTTCGGCAATCTTGGCAGCATCGACAGTGCCTTCCGGGCTACGCTGCTGCGCGTTCGCGCCACCGGCAAAAGCCAGCCCGGCAGCCGCTGCCCCGGCAAGAGAAATAACGTGTCTGCGATTAAACGCTGCAGGCATCCGAATCATCCAGTCCTGTTTCAATAGTTGACTTCGACACACAATCTAAAGCGGCAGATCGCACTTCGCTAGACCCGCAGCGTTCACATGAAAGTCAGCACCTTGCATTTTTTGTCTTCATATTTGCGACAATTAAGTGGGGTGCCGCTTACAAACTGCTGAAAGCTTGCATCAAATTTATGGCGGCCAGCACAATTCACTTGTCCTTGACGCCCTTTCGGCCAGTGGTCCGCTTTTCTGCGAGAATGTTCTTGCCAAGTCGGGCAAGTGCAGCGCGAAGCGCATCGTCTTCAATAGCGTCTGTCGCCTTGTCGATACGGCGCTCATCTGCAGGCCCGAGCGGCGCCAGCCGCTTGACCCGGCGTTTGGCCGGTATAAGAGGCGGTTTCTGCTCGATGCGGATGCGCCCGACCGCCGAGAAACCGAGAAATCCGTTGATACGACTGATGATTTCGCCTGTTTCATGCTGGACTTGCAAGGCTGCGAAGCCTTCGCATGCAATAATCAGCGTTGCCGGGGAAAAAGAATCATCCTCATGCAGGCGACGCGGCCAGATGATGCGCAGCGGGCGCGAGCTTGCGCCAATGGCGGGGCCGACAATATCTTCCCACGACTGAAGCAAGGCGAGATTGATACCGGCACGTTTCTGCAGCATCGGGTCGACCAGACCCGAAGCCATATCTGCAAGCGGCCTGAAACCGCGCCTGGAGGTTTGTTCGCTCATCGCGCTCCATTATAGCCGCGAAACCACTCAACAAACAAAGGAATCCCCTGATCGAGTGTCGTTTTCGGACTAAAGCCAAGGTCGCGGGCGGCGAGCGTAATATCGGCATAGGTGCGCGGTACGTCCGCAGCCGGCATGGGTTCCAGCTTGCGGATCGCCTGCTTGCCAGTCGCTTTTTCAATCGCAGATATGAAATCGTTGAGCATGACTGGCCGGTTGTTGCCGAGATTGTAGACAGGCGCCGTATCTTGCGGCGTCTCGAGCATGCGTCGCACCGCGCCAACCACGCCGCTGACGATATCCTCCACGAAGGTAAAATCCCGCTGCATTTCGCCACTGTTGAATACGCGGATTGGCTCCCCCTTGAGGATCGCGGACGTGAACAGCCACGGCGCCATGTCCGGTCGTCCATAGGGGCCGTAGACCGTGAAGAAGCGCAGGCCCGTGGAATGGAGTTTGTGTACGTGGCGGTAGGAGTAAGCCAGCAATTCACCCGAGCGCTTTGTCGCGGCATAGATCGAAACCGGATGATCGACAGGATCGGCTTCGGAAAAAGGCACCTTTTCGTTTGCGCCATAGACCGACGACGAACTGGCATAGACCACGGGCGGTCGCTTCTCCAGTCTCAGTGCAGATTCAAAAACGGTGACCTGTCCCTGAACATTGGCAGAAATATAGGCCGAAGGGTTTTCGATGGAATAACGCACGCCCGCCTGCGCAGCCAGATGCACGATGATATCGGCATCCCGGTCAGTCCCAATCGCGGCATTGAATGCTGCCGCATCCGAGATATCCGCCTTTGCGAACCGGAAGCCTTCACGCATAAGCAGCCTGGAAAGACGTGTTTCCTTTAGAGCCACAGGATAATAGTCGTTCACATTGTCGATGCCTACGACCTGCCAGCCCTCATCCAGCAGACGTTGCGCGGTATGGAAACCGATGAACCCGGCGGCACCCGTTACGATCGCTTTCATGCAGGTGATTTCTTTCCTAAAACATATGAGGTGAGTCCGGCGCGTCGTGCCGCCATGATACGCCTCGACGCAGCCGCGTTCAGCGCTGCAAGGAAGAACATGGTCGAGGAGATCGTCACCTCGTGCAACAGCGGATTGTGCAACATCCCGTAGCTGCCGCACACGAGGGCGAAGTAGATCAAGGCTCGCCGCATTGCCCAGCTATCGGCAGTTCGCCACAAATAGAGGAAGATGGAGATAAACGCACAGGCCATGAAGATGAGACCGACAACGCCGTCGTTCAGCAACTCGTCGAGCACCGTATTATGAACGTGGCGGAAGCCGTCAAGCATCGACGCCTTGTCGCCCGCCTCGGCCCTCACATAATCCATCTTTGAATAGGAACCGACACCGGCAAGAGGATGGGCGGCGATAACACTAGACGCACTCCTCCACATGACCTCGCGAATATCTGCCGAAACCTTGTCTTCCCAGTCAGCCGCGTGCCCGGTATCGTAATATTCGATCATTCCAGAGAAACGTTTGGAAATGATGCTGCCAACCGGTCCTACCACAACGAGAGCCGCTATTGCTGCAAACAGTACCGCATAGGCCGCTCCTTGTTGCCTGATACTGAAGCGCTTCAGGAAGATGAGAATTTCCACGGCTGCGAAAATCGGCAACACCACGATGACCGCCCGGGTTTCGGACGTCAAAACCGCTGCAAAACCCAATATCAGCCACTGCGGACCATTCGGCAAGTAACGCGAAGCCGCACGCAACGGGATCGCCGCCGAAATCGCTGCAACGCCCGCAACGAATGCAAAGACTGCCTGATTGCCGCCGACACCTATACGCCCCCCATCAGTCACAGAAAGATAGAGCGCGACTATCACGGCGAGCAGCGTTCCAACACGCGCGCCAAGCACATAAGCTCGCAGAGGGTCCCGGACAAGCACCATTCCCGAACCGGCGAAAGCGAAAATCGCAATCAACAGCGTATAGCCGATCTGTCGGTTATCGCTGAAAGGCTCCCCCCGGAACAGGATCAGGCCCAACGACCAGACAGCATATAAAATTATGAACAAATAGAATTTCCTGGCGAACATGCGCGTGGTCGCATGACGAGCGCATGCCAGATAAATACCGATACATGAAAAGACGAAAAGGATCAGCGGACCTAAGCCAACACGAATGGGCATTGCCGCCGATGCAACTCCGAGAACCCAGGAATCCACCCGGCGCCGCAAGAGAAAAGACTTTTTGAAATAACTCAACCTTCTGCCTCTTTTAGCACCTTCTTATTTAAAGCGTAAGCGATTCGCCGAACATAGTCAGTCGCTCGAAAGACAAGCGTACTAATCCTTTTGTATGCGGGTAAACGTTTCTTGGCGTAAGCTGAGCGTCCCTCAGCGATGGTGGAAATCGCGATATTCGAAAACTCAACGACCGGCTTGTCAGTCGTGAAAATCTGATATGCGCCAGCCCACCCTCTTTCCAATGCGACATCGTAGGGAAGGCGCATGGGACGAAGCGCTTTCAGCAATTTCGAAGCCCCTTCCCGGGTGACAACATAAGCCGCAGAACTCCCGAGCGGCCCATGCAGGCAACGGCCAATTGAAAACTGACTATCAATACTCGTAAAAGGGGTGAAAGCAGCGGTTCGGTGATTGACAAGTTTCACGGCATCCCAGCCTGTTGTGTTTGTCAAATGCGTGAGGAATGGTGCAAAAGCGGGAGTAAAAACGATGTCATCTTCCACAATCACCGCAAAGGGCTCAGGTGCATCCACTATGGCTTCCAATGCCCGGATATGACTGAAATAACAGCCTATTTCTGCCGGCATTGCAATTTTTCCGTGCCAGCGGCGGAACCCTGCCTCATCGAAATCTACAAGTTCCTCAGGAGGTAGCAGCTTGCCCTCGACCGCTTCAATGCGCCTCAAATCAATGGAAAACCGATCTGCGCTGGACTTCAACCTGTCCCAGCGGTCTCGAGAACGGGCAAGATTGATGACATAGACAGGTACAGAACGGTCCACTTATTCTCTTTCCGCTGAAAGCAATGAGGCATGTCAGGAGACTCATAGACAAACTTCTATGCGCACGGTTCAAATATGCACAGCATTGTTTCTATCAATTGTAAAAATAAGGCATTAATCAGAATGCTGCCCAACTGTTACCCGATACCCTTCTCATGCTGAATTCCGCCACTTCCGATCAAAGCACAAAGCTCCTGCACTGGTATGACCGGCACCATCGTGTTTTGCCATGGCGCGTGAGTCCACCTGAACAGGCATCGGGTGTTAAGCCTGATCCCTATCGCGTCTGGCTCTCCGAAATCATGCTTCAGCAGACAACGGTCGAGGCGGTCAAGTCCTACTTTGTGAATTTCGTAGCACGCTGGCCCACCGTTCAGGATATGGCACAGGCGAGCGAGGACGATATCCTGCGTGCGTGGGCCGGACTTGGCTACTATTCGAGGGCTCGCAACCTGAAAAAATGCGCCGACGCCGTCGTCATGCAGCATGGCGGCGCGTTTCCAGACAATGCCGCAGCTTTGAAGGAACTGCCGGGCATCGGCGACTATACTTCGGCGGCAATCGCCGCAATCGCGTTTGGCGAAGCGGTTGCAGTCGTGGACGGCAATGTGGAACGTGTGATCTCGCGGCTTTACACAATCGACACGCCACTGCCCGCAGCAAAGCCGGAAATCCGCACGCTCATGGCGCAATTGACCCCAAGCAACAGGCCCGGCGATTTTGCACAGGCGATGATGGATCTGGGCGCAACCATATGCACGCCAAGGCGTCCAGCTTGCGCGATCTGTCCGCTGAATGACCGCTGCATGGCTCTTGGCTCGCGCGACCCGGAGGAGTTTCCGGTCAAGGCGCCCAAAGCCGAAAAACCCATACGCACCGGAGCGGCATTCATTGCCATCGCAGACGATGGTTCAATCCTTCTGCGCAAGCGAAAAGGGGAAGGCCTGCTCGCCGGGATGACCGAGGTTCCGGGCAGCCATTGGACCGCGCGCATTGACGGAGATGCGACGGTCAGCGCTGCGCCATTCCCGGCGCGATGGACCGCCACCGGTTCGATCACGCATGTCTTCACACATTTCGAACTGCGGCTCTCTGTCTATCGATCGGACAATGTCAGCAAGGCTGCATCCAATGAAGGCTGGTGGTCCGGGCCGGACGAGCTTGCCGAGGAAGCACTGCCGACTGTCATGAAAAAAGCGATTACCGCCGCCGTGCCTGAAGCTTTCAAACAGGGGAGAAAATACCGTTGAGCAGTCCCATCAAACACGTAGTCTTCGATATAGGCCGGGTTCTTATTCATTATGACCCTGAACTTGCCTATCTGGACATCATTCCTGACGCCTCGGAACGACGTTGGTTCCTGGAAAATATTTGCACCAGCGCATGGAATATCGAACAGGATCGGGGCCGGACCTGGCAGGAAGCGGAAGAGCTTCTGATCAATACTTATCCCGAGAAAAGCGATTATATCCGCGCGTTCCGGCAGAACTGGAACCGCATGGTCCCGCACGCCTATAAAGACAGCGTCGAAGTTCTACGGGGCTTGATCGCCCACGGCAACGACGTCACCATGCTGACGAATTTCGCTTCGGATACTTTCCGTGAAGCGCAAGGCCGGTTTCCATTTCTCACTGAAAGCCGGGGCGTCACTGTATCCGGCGACATCCGCATGCTGAAACCGGACCGGGAAATCTACGATCATCACGTTGCCTCATTCGACCTCGATCCGGCGGCAACCCTTTTCATTGATGACACGATGCACAATGTGGATGGTGCCAGACAGGCTGGCTGGCAGGCGGTGCACTTTACGGATGCGAGCAAGCTTGGCGCTGATTTGAAAGCGCTGGGTCTCGCTTTCTGAGCCTGACTTCCCATGGTCTCAAAACAGTGAAGGCGTTCGAAGCCGAAGCTTCGAACGCCTCACCATCAGACTGTGCTGGAGGCCGTCCGATAAAGAATTAAGAGCAGCGAGCAGGCAGTTCGAACAGGTTTTACGCGCCTGCTACTGCCATCTGGTCGCGAATGACCTTGCGCAAGGCGTCGATTGGCTTCAGCACACCGTTTTCCTCGTAGTGCCAGAAAGTCCATCCATTGCAGGCATCGAAACCCTGGACCTTTGCCCCCATACGATGGATCGAACCCGCTTCGCCATTGGCAGCCAACGTACCATCGGCCCGGACAATGGCAGCGAAACGGCGGCGTTCATCGGAGAGCACCGTGCCCGGACGAAGAAGACCGGCCTCTATAACACTGGTGAATGCCACGCGCGGCTCGGCCCGCTTGCCGGTCATCACAGTGAGCTCAGCCTTGCCGAGCGGTTCAATGGCGTCGATGCGTGCCGTTGCCGCGTCGATATAGTTCTGTTCGCGTTCGATGCCGACGAAGTGGCGTCCGAGGCGCTTTGCAACCGCACCCGTCGTGCCGGAACCGAAGAACGGGTCGAGAATGACGTCTCCCGGCTTGCTGGATGCCATCATGATGCGGGCGAGCAGCGCTTCCGGCTTCTGGGTGGGGTGAACCTTGTCACCGTTTTCATCCTTGAGGCGTTCTGAACCGGTGCAGATCGGGAACAGCCAGTCCGAACGCATCTGCACATCGTCATTGGCGGCCTTCATCGCTTCATAGTTGAAGGTATAGCCCTTGCCCTTCTGGTCCCGCGAGGCCCAGATCAGCGTTTCATGGGCATTCTGGAAGCGACGGCCACGGAAATTCGGCATCGGATTCGTCTTGCGCCAGATGATGTCGTTCAAAAGCCAGAAACCGAGATCCTGCAACTGCGAGCCGACGCGGAAAATATTGTGGTAGGAACCGATGACCCAGATGGTGCCGTTCGGCTTCAGGACACGGCGGCAAGCCATAAGCCAGGCGCGTGTGAACGCATCATAAGCTTGGAAGCTTTCGAACTGATCCCAGTGGTCATCAACCGCGCTGACCATCGACTGGTCGGGACGATGCAAATCACCGCCAAGCTGGAGATTATAGGGAGGATCGGCAAAGATGACGTCCACGGAATGATCCGGCAGGCGTTCCAGAGCCGCAACGCAATCACCTTTGATGATGGAGTCAAGCCAGGCGGTACGCGGAGCCTCGATGGGCAACTCATGTGCAAGACGTACAAGAGACATGGGATACTCGATTACCTGTGGACGCAAAAAACTTGTCCTTATGGTTACCGGGTAGGGTAAATATGCAGTTAACGCCAAGTGATTGAAATCGTAAATCTTTTCTTAATCTCCGGAAAATGTCCGCGGTTGCGGGCTTTTGCGGTGCCAAGTGTTCCCAACATTTGCCGCCTGTCATCTTAACGCCGCTATCGCTATGCAATGGTGGCGTTATCGTCTCGTCATCGATAAGGCTTGGTTATCCCTTTTTGGCTATGATCGACCGTCAACTTCTGAATTTGCGCAGCGGGCCCGCGATCGGCCCGCTTGTCCGGTGTATTTTGTGATGAATATCGCTGAACTACGGCATAATCGATATTTGCGTGTCCTCTTTGTCCCCTTTCGCATGCGCGCATTGGTTCGCGGCAGCGAAATCGGTCTCGTCATCGCCGGTACGATCATCGGCATCATCTCCGGGCTGATGGTTGCTGCGATCGGCAGCATTTCGCAATGGATGCACCAGGCAATCTTCGCATTGGAACCCGGTGAAAAACTCAGTTCAGCTGCATCGTTGCAACCAAGCGCTTATATTGCTCCTCTTGCGGGCGGCATTCTTATGGGGATCGTCATCTGGGTTCTCGCGCGCTGGCGCAAGCGCCCCATCGTTGACCCGATCGAAGCAAATGCACTTCACGGTGGGCGCCTGTCGCTCACGGACAGCTTTATTCTCGTCGGACAGAACCTGATTGCCAATGGCTTCGGTGCATCGGTCGGACTGGAAGCAGCCTATACGCAGCTTGCAAGCGGCTTCGCGTCCCGCATTGGCAGGGCGCTAAAACTTCGCCGCGCGGATTTGCGAACGCTAGTCGGTTGTGGTGCTGCGGCAGCCATCGCCAGCGCCTTCAATGCGCCCCTCACCGGGGCATTTTACGCATTCGAACTCATCATCGGCGTCTATTCCATCGCCACGCTGGCTCCTGTCGTTGTGGCTGCGATCATCGGAGCTCTGGTGACACAGGCAATCGGCGGCGCCCCTTTTATCATTGATATCGGCCAGATCAATGATGTCACGCCACGCGACTATGTGCCTGCACTCGTTCTGGGTTTCTTTTCGGCAACCATCGCCATTCTCATCATGCGTGGCGTTACATTTGTGGAAACGTTTGCCCGGCGCAGCGTGGTGCCCAACGTGATGGCGCCCGCAATCGGCGGCGCCATCGTTGGAATGATTGCATTTTTTTCTCCGCAGGTTCTGGCTTCAGGCCATGGCGCCCTGCACCTCGACCTGAACGCAAACATCACCATTCCCGCGCTTATGCTCCTGATCCTCACCAAATCGTTCGCTTCTGCCGTGTCCATCGGCTCGGGCTTTCGCGGCGGTTTGTTCTTCGCGTCGCTGTTTCTCGGTGCGCTGACCGGCAAGCTGTTTGCAGCAGTGGCCGGAGCGGTGTTGCCAGCCGGTCTGGCTCTTGCACCGGAAGTCTATGCCGTCATCGGCATGAGCTCGCTTGCGGTTGCAGTCGTTGGCGGACCGATGACCATGACCTTCCTTGCGCTAGAGCTGACCGGCGACTTTCCGATCTCCATGCTCGTGCTCGGCGCTGTGGTTTCGTCCTCGCTGATGGTACGAAAGACATTCGGCTATTCCTTCGCGACGTGGCGCTTCCATCTGCGCGGCGAAGCCATCCGGTCCGCTCACGATATTGGATGGATACGGAACCTCACCGTCAATCGGATGATGCGACACGACGTGCGGACCGTGCCGATCGATACCGATATCGAAACATTCCGCCACGATTTTCCGCTTGGATCGACGCAGCGCGTAATCGCGGTGGATGCTGAGGGGCGTTATGTCGGCATGATTCCGGTTCCGGAAGTGTATGCCGACAGCTTCGATACATCCGATGGCGAACACAGCATCCGCGAGCTTCTCAAGTATCAGGATGAGTTCCTGCTGCCGCAGATGAACGCCAAGGAAGCCGTTGTCCGTTTCGACCGGGCAGAAAGCGAAGCGCTGGCCGTGGTGAACAACGCACAGGAACGCAAGGTTCTTGGCCTCCTGAGTGAAGCACACACGCTGCGCCGCTACAGTGAAGAGCTGGATCGGCGACGGCGCGAAGTTTCCGGTGAGGTCTGAAATCGAGCGGACCCGATTTGACGGCTCCACCATAAAGGTGTAGCTCAAGCTCGGTATTTCCGGCTGCTGCCGGTGCCAACTCCTCCCAATAAAAAGGCTATGATCATGGCGGCACCGTCCCTCATCATTTTCGATTGCGATGGCGTTTTGGTGGATTCCGAAATCATCGCGGCCGAAGTCGAGTCCACTCTTCTCACCGAAGCCGGTTATCAGATCGCCGCGGATGAAATGGCTGAACGTTTCGCTGGTTTGACGTGGCAGGATATTCTTCTCACCGTAGAGCGCGAAGCCGGGATTCCGCTTTCAGCGTCGCTTCTCGATAAGTCCGAAAAAATTCTGGACGAGAGGCTCGCGAACGAGGTTCAGGCGGTTGAAGATATTGTGGAAGTGGTATCGGCACTGAAGCTGCCGAAATGCATCTGCTCCAATTCGACCGGTCAGCGTCTAGAAAGCATGCTGAAGCGCGTTGGCCTCTATGAACTGTTTGCACCCGACATCTTTTCGGCGAAAGAAGTCGGCACAAAAAAAACCAAGCCCGCGCCTGACGTTTTTCTGTACGCCGCCAAGCATTTCGGGGTCGACCCGAAGAACGTCATCGTCATTGAAGATTCCGCGCATGGCATTCAGGGCGCGCGTGCCGCTGGCATGCGTGTGATTGGCTTTACGGGCGGTGCTCACACCTATCCCGGTCATGCCGACAAGCTGACCGATGCCGGTGCGGAGACCGTCATCCATCGCCACAAGGATCTGCCCAGCGTTATTGAAGCTCTGTCTATCTGGACCGATGCCTGAATGAGATAATCCGACGCCTGGCTTTGGTCAGGCGGCGGACTGCTTGTTGCGTCCCTTGGGCGGGGCATTGAGAATTGCCAAAAGCTCTTCGGCTTCACTTTCAGAGAGGCCGATCAGCAAGCGGGTTCCCATGATGACGGGTTCGCCGGTGGACGTATCGAAGATCGCCCAGGTGTCCGTTGGTTCAAGAATGCGTTCATATTTCTGTTTCATGAGAACACACTAGCCGAAACCTGTTGCCATTCATTTCACGCAGGCAGTTGCATTTAATTAGAATTTTATCGGTCCGTATTTATCCACAGCATCGGTCCAGTCAGGCTTTTTCCTGAAAAGCTCTGCTGCGCTTCCGCCTGGATTTGGGTAACCCGCCCATCAGCAGCGCAGCCGCCTCGCCCGCTGGCAGAGGCTTGCCGTAAAACCAGCCTTGCGCAGTCATTGGCGTGTCCATTTTGCGAAAATAATCGGCCTGGGCTTCCGTTTCGATGCCTTCAACCACGATGCCGAGATCATGCTGCCGCGCCATCGATATGATCTCTGGCACGATCGACACCATATCTCCCTCCGCACAGACAGTGCGGGTGAAGGCCTTGTCTATCTTGATCGCATCGATATGCAGCTCGCCAAGATAGGAAAGGCTTGAATAGCCCGTTCCAAAGTCATCGATATAGACCTTGTGTCCCTGTTCGCGCAGCTGCCTGATGCCTTCCGACGCTTTCGAGAAATCCACTGCCGTTCGTTCGGTCAATTCGAGACCGATCTGGCGGGGTTCGACGTCCGCGCTCGCCAATTTCGCCTGGATACTTTTCTGAAACGCGGACGCCTGAACATCGCTTGCAGTGATGTTGATATTGATCTGGATATTCCGGTTAAGGCGCAACAAATCCCCCATGTCGTCCAAAACCCGATCCACGACATAGGCGGTTACCCGTCCTGCCATGCCCTTCTCTTCGGCCTCAGCGATAAATACGTCGGGCGGAATCATGTCTCCTGTGTGAAGTTGCCAGCGCAGCAGAGCCTCAAAGCCCGTAAGACTGGCGTCCGCCACATTGATCACCGGCTGGTAGACGACCTCAAGCTGCCGGGCGTTCAGCGCCTGGTTGAGCATGGAAGCCAAGGGGCGTTCACGAGTACGATAAGCAATTCCGCCCAGGCCTACTGTTGCACCCGCCAGCAATCCGAGACTGGTCGCGATAAAAGACTTCCACCGGGCTGAATTGCCAGACGTATCCAATTGCGCCTTGAGGGCAATGCAAATACCCATTTTGCCGTCGCAACGATATTCCTTGATGACACTGCCGAACACGTCATATTGTCGCTCAAGATTGTCGAAATCCGGGGCTGGGAAATTACCAGACCGATAATCGTATAGACGTGCGAAATGCTTGCGCTTTGCATCGCGCATATAGACAGCAAAGCTGTATTGCTTCGTGAGGAGCAAATCGAACGCAGCCGAACTCAACACCACATTGGCTGCATCTTTGCCTATCACGAAACCTCGGCTGCCCGGCGTGATCAGGTATCCTTCGCCATAAACATAGGTACCATCAGGCAAATTGATATCGGCGGGAGGACGCTCAGATTGTTCAGGAATGTCACTGAGCAGCGTAGAGCAGATCAGGCGATTAGCACGGAGCCGGCCTATATCCTTGATGTGATATCCTGAAAAAACCAGCTTGCGCAGATAAGCCATTTCTTGCGGAGAACACATTACATAGGGCGAGCGATTGGCAGCCTCAATGGTTTCTCGGGCAGAGACAGCCAGACGATTTGCATGGGAAAGCAATGCGGACATATGATTATTCATGTGCCGCTCTTCATCGATAATTCGAAGCCAGTTTCCTATCCACTGTCCGGAAACCGCGCCGAGAAACAGGATGAAAAGCAAAACAAGCGGAGTAGGATTTAGAATTTTACTGCGATCAAATCGCATGCGAACCCTTACCTCAAATATATCACAGTATGCTTAGGGGATTATCATTCTGCCTAATTTTGACGTGATAAACCCATATATCAGAAAATCAAAGAAAAGAATCGGGATTTGGATAAGCACATCCGAAACCGCCATTCATTTCTTATTCAAAAAACAAAGCATCGAAAAATCTATATTTCACGATTCTCTAAAATAAAATGGTGCGCCGAAATAGATTCCGGCGCACCATTTCACAGAACTCCAATATCAGAAATGCGTCTGTCGAGAAGGTGTTATTTCGTATTATATGGACCTTCGTCAAAACCCACGAAAATCTGGATATTTTTCTGATCCGTCATCGGCACAGTGATTGCCTTGTCGTTGAAAACGAACTGCGTCGCGGTGTCTGCATTGGCTACCGTAACCGCCTGCTTGTGCAGCTTCGAATAGATCACCTGATCGCCCTGACGTACGGCAACACGGATCGGCATGGTAATGGTGCCGCTTTTGTATTTCGGTCCAGGAACAACCTTGCCGGCTGCGGCGACATCGATCGTCATGGTGCCGGAGCCGTACTGGCAGGCGCGGGTCGTATCGGTCAGGGCGGCCTGATAGATTACGCGCGCGGAGTCTTTATCGCCGCCCTTTTCATATGTGTTGAAAAAGGCTGTGCCGTCGCGCAACGAAACAGACGGGCAGAAAGCGCGAAGCTCGGATTCCTTGACACGCTGATCGCCGGAAGCGGCAGGCGTGGTCAACGAAGCCCCTGGGGCGCCGTCTGCCGCCTTGTCAGTGCCACTGGTTGTGCAGCCAGCAAGGGCTGCGAGCAAAACCGTTGCAAAGACTGGAAACAACGATGAACGATTCTGTGGTGCTGTTTGCATAAAGCGGGCTTCCCTGCACTGATCAACCTGTCTTCTACATCACGCATGCGTGTAGCGCGATGACGTTTTCCCGTTTTTTGCTCCAGAGAGCAACCCCCATCCCCGTCGACATGCTTTAAAACCTTGCGGCTTTTTTAGGGAGGCTCTATTGCATTACGCGGCTCAAAACCGCGCCGATCTGAAATGAAGGCCCAAGAAATGAAATATGTAAGCACGCGAGGGGAAGCGCCAGTCCTAGGGTTCAGCGATGCATTGCTCGCCGGTCTTGCCCGGGATGGCGGTCTCTATCTGCCGCAGGATTATCCCCAGTTTTCGCCAGAACAGATCCGCGAGCTGCGCGGAAAATCCTATGTCGATATTGCTCTGGCCGTGCTCACGCCTTTTGTCGATGGCGAAATTCCGCATTCGGATTTCCGCCGCATGGTGCATGAAGCCTACGGTACTTTCCGCCACGACGCGGTTTGCCCGCTGGTCCAGACAGGCGCAAATGAATTCGTGCTCGAGCTTTTCCATGGCCCGACGCTTGCCTTCAAGGACGTCGCCATGCAGCTTCTCGCTCGCATGATGGACTATGTTCTGGCGCAGCGCGGTGAACGCGCAACCATCGTTGGCGCGACGTCCGGCGATACAGGCGGCGCGGCAATCGAAGCCTTCGGCGGGCGCGACAATACCGATATTTTCATCCTGTTCCCGAACGGCCGCGTCTCGCCGGTGCAACAGCTTCAGATGACCTCATCCGGCTTCTCCAACGTTCACGCGCTTTCCATCGAAGGCAATTTCGACGATTGCCAGAACCTTGTGAAAGGCATGTTCAACGACCTTCAGTTCCGTGACGCGCTGTCGCTTTCGGGTGTGAACTCGATCAACTGGGCGCGGATCATGCCGCAGGTCGTCTATTACTTTACGGCGGCACTGAGCCTCGGCGCGCCGGATCGCGCAGTTTCCTTTACGGTACCGACTGGCAATTTCGGCGATATTTTCGCAGGCTACGTCGCCAAGCGCATGGGTCTGCCCATCGACCGGCTGATTATCGCCACCAACGACAACGACATTCTCTCGCGCACGCTCGAAACCGGCGCGTATGAAATGCGCGGCGTCGCACAGACGACATCGCCGTCAATGGATATTCAGATCTCCTCGAACTTCGAGCGCCTTCTGTTCGAAGCCCATGGACGCGACGCAGCCGCATTGCGCGGCCTGATGGAAAGCCTGAAGCAGTCGGGCGGTTTCTCGATCTCTGAAAAGCCGCTTGCGGCGATCCGCAGCGAATTTTCCGCTGGCCGTTCCACCGTTGAAGAAACCGCGGAAACGATCAAATCCGTGCTTGAAGCGGATGGCTATCTGCTTGACCCGCATTCGGCGATCGGAGTGAAGGTCGCTCGCGAAAATGTGTCCGATGCAGCACCGATGGTTATCCTTGCGACCGCGCATCCGGCCAAATTCCCCGATGCAGTCAAGGCTGCCAGCGGCGTCGAACCGCAGCTTCCCGCATGGCTTTCGGACTTGATGCAACGAAAAGAAAGCTTCACAGTTCTTCACAACGACCTGAAAATCGTGGAAGAATACGTTCGCCGCCATTCGAGAGCCTAAAAAGACCGGCTCCGAGACGAGAACCAGAGCGGGAATGCAGGGAGCAGTTTGCTTATGGGTGTTGAAGTAACGCGTCTTTCCAACGGATTGACGATAGCCACCGATACAATGTCTCACGTGGAAAGCGTGGCGCTTGGAATCTGGGTCAAGGCCGGTGCGCGAAACGAAGCTGCCGACAGGCATGGCATTGCACATCTTCTCGAGCATATGGCGTTCAAGGGAACCGAAAACCGCTCAGCCTGGCAAATTGCATCGGATATCGAGAATGTCGGCGGCGAGATCAACGCCGCCACCAGTGTCGAGACCACATCTTATTATGCGCGCGTTCTGCGCAATGACGTGCCCCTGGCTATCGACATTCTTTCCGACATCCTGACCGCTTCCAAGTTTGATGAAGCTGAACTGGAACGCGAGAAGCAGGTCATCATGCAGGAGATCGGCGCGGCGCACGACACGCCCGACGATATAGTCTTCGACCGCTTCACCGAAACAGCCTATCGTCACCAACCGATCGGACGCGCTATTCTCGGCGAGCCTGAAACGGTCATGTCTTTCACCTCCGACGATCTGCGCCAATATATGGACGAGCAATACAGTGCCGACCGTATGGTGGTGACGGCTGCTGGCGGCGTGGATCACGATGCCTTCGTGAAGGAAGTTGAAAAACGCCTCGGCGGTTTCCGCGCCCATAATACGGCCCCCACGCTCGACCTCGCGCATTATGTCGGCGGCGACTTCCGTGAAAATCGCGAACTCATGGACGCTCAGGTTCTGATCGGCTTCGAGGGACGTGCCTATCACGTGCGCGATTTCTATGCTTCGCAGCTTCTTTCCATGGTGCTTGGCGGCGGCATGTCCTCACGCCTGTTCCAGGAAGTGCGTGAGAAGCGCGGGCTCTGCTATTCAGTCTATGCCTTCCATTGGGGCTTCTCGGATACCGGTTTGTTCGGCATTCATGCCGCAACGGGCCGCGACGAACTTGTCGAACTGGTTCCTGTTCTGATCGATGAACTGCACAAGGCAGCTGACTCCATCAGTCTGGAAGAAGTGGATCGCGCGCGCGCCCAATATCGTGCAAGCCTTCTTATGTCGCAGGAAAGCGCTGCAAGCCGTGCGGGGCAAATGGCACGCCAGTTCCTGCTCTATGGTCGTCCCGTCGAAAATAGCGAACTGATGGACCGTCTCTCGCTGATTACACCTGAACGGCTGACCGATCTGGCCGGGCGCCTGTTCCTCGACAGCAAGCCCACTATTGCCGGCGTCGGCCCAGTTGGACGACTGATGAGCTTCGATGGGCTGTCGGATGCACTTTCGACCAGCGCGCATGCGAGGAAAATTGCTGTCTAAGAGAATATGTGAGTAGGGGAATAGGGGAGTATGTGACGTTGAACATC
This sequence comes from Ochrobactrum sp. PL_is501, assembly GCF_055816895.1. NCBI lineage: Bacteria > Pseudomonadati > Pseudomonadota > Alphaproteobacteria > Hyphomicrobiales > Brucellaceae > Ochrobactrum > Ochrobactrum sp. PL_is501. The sequence goes on from NZ_JBVPGR010000036.1 coordinate 71,735, forward strand.
TTGTTTTTCCTATTCCCTTATTCCCCTACCCCCTTGCTCCCCTAGGGCTGTCATGATCGGCCTGCCCTTCCGCAAAAGCAATCCGGCCGTCCTGCGTGGACAGCGCATTTATCTGCGCGAACCGATGATGAGCGATTTTGCCAGCTGGGCCAGTTTGCGGGAACAAAGCCGTGCCTTTCTCACGCCATGGGAGCCGACCTGGCCCGACGACGACCTGACCAAGAGCGCGTTCCGCCATCGCATGCGTCGCTTCCAGGATGAAATAGCGGCCGGAACCGGCTATCCGTTTTTTGTGTTTCGCAATAGCGACAACACACTTGTCGGCGGCATAACGCTCGGCAATATCAGGCGTGGCGTGGGTCAGAGCGGCATGATCGGCTATTGGAGCGGCGCGCCCCATGCCGGCAAGGGCTATATGACGGAAGCGCTGTCGCTGGTTATCCCCTTCGCATTCGACCAACTGCGGTTGCACCGCATTGAAGCAGCCTGTATCCCTCATAATGTACGCTCGATACGGCTTCTCGAAAAAGCCGGATTTGAGAGAGAAGGACTGTTGCGTTCCTATCTCAAGATAAATGGCTTCTGGCAGGATCACCTGCTTTTCGCCCTTATAGAAAGCGACAAACGTATGACGGATAGCCGCATGATCAATGGCAAGGTTGGACGCTCGTGACGGGTTTTGCGGATAAGTGGCTTTTTGCTGGTGTGCGGTTTCTCGCACTCATGGTTTTTCTGACCGTTTCGGTCATCCAGGCATCGGCCATCGAACCGATCAAGATTTCCAAGGAAGACACCGCCCTCGACTTGTCCCGCGCTGTCGAACTTCTGCGCAACAAGGGTGAAAGCGTGCAAGTGTCGACCGCTCCCGGTCCCGACGGGATTGTCCGCCGCATCGAAGTGCAGGCCGACCAGAACAGCAAGGCGTCCGGCGACTGGGCCGCGTTTTCTATTGCGAACCCGACTGACGAGCAGATCGACCGCCTGATTGTAGCTCCGCATTTCCGTCTCGTCGGCTCCGGCGTCATCTGGCCCGATCTCGGTTCTCTGCGCATTGCGTCGATCACGCCCAGCGAAGGCTTCGCGCTCGACCGCCAGCCGAGCGCCGATGCAGACGTTTTCCGCATCACGCTCAATCCGGGCAGCGTCGTCACCTTCGTAGCCGAACTGTCGTCACACAACCTGCCCCAGCTCTATCTCTGGGAACCGGAAGCCTACAAGGATGCGGTTAATTCCTACACGCTCTATCGCGGCATCCTGCTTGGCATTTCCGGCCTGCTGGCCCTGTTTTTGACCATCCTTTTCGTCGTCAAGGGAACTTCATTGTTCCCCGCGACCGCCGCGCTTGCATGGGCCGTTCTGGCCTATATCTGCGTTGATTTCGGCTTCTGGAACAAGCTGATGGAGATAACGCCGGGCAATGAGCAAATCTGGCGTGCCGGTACGGAAGTGGCTCTCGCCGCCTCGCTCGTGATTTTCCTGTTCACCTATCTCAATCTCAATCGCTGGCACGATCATTTCAGCTACGGCGCGGTGACATGGGTATTGGGCCTGCTGGCTCTTGCAGGGGTTGCCGTTTTCGATCCCCCAGTCGCTTCCGGCATTGCGCGCATCTCGCTGGCGCTAACCGTTCTGTCCGGCGTTGCCATCATCGGTTATCTCGCGGTCAAGGGATATGATCGCGCCGTCATGCTGATACCAGCCTGGCTTCTCACCCTCATATGGTTGCTGGGTGCCTGGATGACGGTTTCGGGCAGCCTCGATAATGATATCGTGCAGCCTGCGCTTGGCGGCGGTCTTGTCCTGATCGTTCTTCTGATCGGCTTTACCGTCATGCAGCACGCCTTCGCAGGCGGAGCACTGCAACAGGGCCTTTTATCCGACATGGAGCGACAGGCTCTCGCCGTTATTGGTGCGGGAGACATTGTGTGGGACTGGGACGTGCCGCGCGACCGCGTGGTGACGACACCCGACATCGCCAATTATCTCGGCAATACGGCCAACAGCCTGCAAGGCCCGGTGCGCAACTGGCTTCCCGCCATGCACGCCGATGACCGCGACCGGTTCCGCTCCACGCTTGACGCCATTCTGGAAAACCGGCGCGGACGCATCGGCCAGATTTTCCGGCTTCGCGCCAATGACGGTCACTATCACTGGTACGCGCTTCGCGCCCGCCCGGTCATCGGTTCGGATGGCGAAGTGGTGCGTTGCGTGGGCACGCTGGTCAATGTGACGGAGCAGAAAAAGGCAGAAGAACGCCTGTTGCACGACGCCGTGCACGACAATCTGACTGGCCTTCCAAATCGCGAACTGTTCCTCGACCGTCTCAGCAATGTCATGAACATGGCGCGTGGCGAGAGCAATCTCCATCCAACCGTGTTCATCATCGATATAGACCGCTTCAAGCAGGTCAATGACAGCCTTGGCATGTCGGCAGGCGATACGATCCTGCTCACCATTTCGCGACGTCTGGCGCGCCTCATGAAGCCCCAGGATACGCTCTCGCGCCTGTCCTCGGACCAGTTCGGCCTGCTACTAGCCTCCGAAAGTGATCCGGGGCGCATCGCCGCCTTCGCCGAAGCCCTGCGTCAAGCCGTGCGAGCGCCGATTGCCTATGCAAAGCGTGAAATCGTTCTGACGTCATCCATCGGCCTGATCACCTGGACAAAAACGGCAACGACTGCCGAGGATTTCGTGAAGGACGCCGAGCTCGCCATGTATCAGGCAAAGCGTTTCGGTGGTGATCGCATCGAGCCGTTCCGTCCGGCATTCAGAGCCATCGGCAGCGACAAGCTCCAGCTTGAATCCGATCTGCGACGTGCGCTTGAGCGCGATGAGATCAGCCTTGTCTATCAGCCTATCGTCAAGCTTGACGAAGGCACCATTGCCGGTTTCGAGGCGCTCATGCGCTGGGAGCATCCGCGTCGAGGCGCCATTTCGCCATCGGAATTCATTCCAATTGCGGAAAACTCCGGCCTTATCATCCAGCTTGGCCTGTTCGCGATGCAACGGGCTGCGGAAGATCTTTTCGCGTGGCAGGAACTGTTCCCGAAACTCGACCTTTTCGTTTCGGTCAATCTTTCATCCACGCAACTCATCCGTCAGGATCTCATCAATGATGTCCGCTCGGTGCTTTCCCGCATTCATCTCACTCCGGGCAGCCTGAAGCTTGAACTGACCGAATCCGTCCTCATGGAAAACCCCGAGCAGTCGACGCATGTCCTTGCCCGGCTTAAAACGATGGGCATCGGCTTGTCCCTTGACGATTTCGGAACAGGTTATTCCTCGCTCGCCTATCTCACGCGCTTCCCGTTCGATATTATCAAGATCGACCGGTCTTTCGTGAAGGGCGACCAGCCGCAAAAAGCCACCCTGCTTCGCTCGATTGTGAGCATGGCGCACGATCTCGGCCTCGCCGTCGTGACCGAAGGTGTGGAGAGCGAAAGCGATGCGCTTCAGCTTCGCCAGATGGGTTGCGAATATGTGCAGAGTTTCATGTTCGGCCAGCCGACCAGCAGGGACGAGGCAACGCGTATGATCCGCGAGCAGCTGGATGCGGCGGCGGCGTGAAATAGGGCAGTAGGGCAGTAGGGCAGTAGGGCAGTAGGGCAGTAGGGCAGAGAAGGATATGGTCGGCGCGGTCGTCCGCAATCAAAACATATTCCCCTACTCCCCTATTCCCTTAACATACTGCCTTACTCCCTTAAATCAGGCATGCCCCGCATCGGAAACCAGCCTGGACATATCGATGCCCATATGGAGCATCAGACGCGAATATTTGCCCTCGATATCGCTGTCGAACAGCATATCCAGCGGCGCGTCGCAGGTCAGCCAGCCATTCTCGGCAAGCTCCATCTCAATCTGGCCCGGCGCCCAGCCGGAATAACCAAGCGCCATCAGGGCGCGTGACGGCCCCCTGCCCCCGTAAATGGCGCGCAGAATATCGACCGTTGCCGTGAGGCAGACATCTTCTGAAACCGGCATGGTCGAGTCGACCATATAATCGTCGGTATGCAGCACGAAGCCGCGTGTGCGGTCCACAGGCCCGCCATTGCGCACCATCATATGCTGCGCGCGATCTGGCAGAATAATCAGCTCATCTTCGTCTATGACCCCGATCTGGCGCAGGAGGTCCGGAAACTCGACCGGCTGGAGCTGGTTGATGATGAAACCCATAGCGCCTTCATCGGAATGCGCACAGATATAGACCACCGACCGGGCAAAACGCTCGTCGCTCATTCCGGGCATGGCAAGCAGGAATTGCCCGTTCAGAAAACCCTGCTCCTTGTTCGGCGTCTTGAGAGTGATCATGAATATGAAGGTAGCAAGACTGAGCAAAATAACAATGGCCATTTGTTTGGACCACCAGCCATGGAATAGAATCCATTCGAATAGCAGTTGCTCCCGTTCTGCAAACGGTGCAACCGCAGGCCTGCACTATTGGACTTGAAGCGACCATGTTTTCATTCCATCTTCCGCCCATGAACATTCGGATATTCGCCCTCGCACCCATTCTATTGGCATCGCTCGCACTTCCAGCGCTGGCAACAACTTCCGGCTGGACCGAGACGCCCGGTGGGCGTGTGCGCGTCATTCTCGAAGACAGTGGCCCGGGCAACTCGGCCAGCCAGGAACGACGCGGTGCCTTGCAGATCGAATTGCAGCCGGGCTGGAAAACCTACTGGCGCAATCCAGGTGATGCGGGTGTTCCGCCTCAGATCAATATCGAGGGAGATGCGAAAGCACAGATCAGCTTTCCTGCGCCTGTCCGGTTTGGCGGGGGCGATGAAGGCGGGATCGGGTATAAGGAACCCGTCTCGCTGCCGATAATCTTTCACCTGGCATCCGGCGACACGCGGCTGAAGGGCGATGTTTTTCTTGGCGTTTGCGAGAAAATCTGCGTTCCGGTGCAGGCCGCATTCGATTTCGCGCTTGAACAAAAAGAGCAGCAAGCCTCACCGCAGACGATTGCCGCCCACACGATCATCGAGACCGCATTTGACCGGCTTCCGGCACCGGCAACAGCGGCGTTCGGCATAAGCAAGGTGAAGCGGGAAGGAGACAAGGCAGTCTTTGAGCTTACCGTTCCCGACCCTTCAGCACGGGCGGAACTGTTCGTCGCCAGCGACACGGTCAGGCTTTCCGACGCTGTCGCAGTTGAAAACGGGCAATCGGGTCAGCAGTTTGCAGCCCGAGTGCATGGAAACGCAGATAATGCCTTGATCGATTATACCATCGTGCAGAACGGAAAAGCCGTCTCCGGTCAAGTGAGGCTGGAATAGCCGCTGCGGATCATATCCGTGTTTTGAAATTGTCCATCGGCCTGTTATCGGTTTAACTGTGCCGCCCGTGCTTCGCGGCGCGGATGAGAATTTTGACAATTGGCAGCGGAACAACCCCTGCCCCGAGGAGAAAACAGATGACGATCAAAGTTGGCGACAAGCTGCCTGCAGCGACTTTCAAGGTAAAGACTGCGGATGGCGTCAAGGAAATGACGACCGACGAAATCTTCAAGGGCAAGAAGGTCGTTCTCTTTGCCGTTCCAGGTGCCTTCACGCCGACCTGCAGCCTCAATCATCTGCCGGGCTATCTCGAAAACCGCGACGCTATCCTTGCCAAGGGCGTCGATCAGATCGCCGTCGTGGCGGTAAACGATCCATTCGTCATGGGCGCATGGGCCCAGAGCACCGGCGGCGAAGGCAAGATCCTCTTTCTCGCCGATGGCAGCGCTGTCTTCACCAAGGCGGCCGGTCTCGATATCGATCTTTCCGGCGGTGGCCTCGGTGTGCGCTCGAAGCGCTATTCTGCCATCATCGAAGACGGCGTGGTGAAATCTCTCAATATCGAGGAACAGCCGGGTCAGGCGGTCACATCCGCGGCCGCAGCGCTGCTTGAACAGCTTTAAGCATAAGACAAGGGCGGCGAAAGTCGCCCTTGCTATCTCACCTTCAAAGTCCGGTGGCCGACGTATTTGAACGGTTCCATGCCAGCGCGAGCAAGCTCGTCCGCGCGTTCGTTTTCCGGATGCCCGGCATGACCCTTGATCCAATGCCAGTTGACCTTGTGCGGCTTGCGCGCTTCATCGAGCGCCTGCCACAGTTCGGCATTCTTGACCGGTTTTTTGGCTGCTGTTTTCCAGCCATTGCGCTTCCAGCCTTCGATCCAGCCGGAAATGCCGTCGCGCACATAGACCGAGTCCGTATAAAGATCGACTTCGCACGGCTCCTTCAACGCCGAAAGAGCCGAGATGGCTGCCATCAACTCCATGCGGTTGTTGGTGGTGTCGGCTTCGCCGCCCTTCAGTTCCTTGACATTGCCATTCCAGCGCAGGATGGCACCCCAGCCGCCGGGCCCGGGATTGCCCGAGCACGCACCATCCGTAAAAGCCTCAATTCGCTTCACGCAGCCGCTCCCCGCTGCTCAAGGCCATATTCGGCGGCGGTTTCGATCTGTCGGTGGAAGCGCATCTTCCGCACATATTCCATCGGGTCCTTCTTGACCACGAAACTGCCTTCCGGAACGTTCAGCCAGTCGTAAAGTCGGGTCAGCATGAAGCGGATAGCCGCCCCGCGCGCCAAAACCGGGAGCGCATCAGCTTCCGCCACAGAAAGCGGACGAACCGAGGTATAGCCGCGCAGAAGCGCTGCGCCCTTGGTGCGATTGAAGGAAAAATCCTTTTCAAAACACCAGGCGTTCAGGCAAACGGCAACGTCGTAGGCCAGAATATCCGTGCAGGCAAAATAGAAGTCGATGAAGCCCGAAAGCCTGTCGCCGAGGAAAAAGACATTATCCGGGAAAAGATCGGCATGGATCACGCCCTGCGGCAGATCGGCAGGCCAATTCTTTTCCAGGAAATCAAGATCGGCTTCCGCCTCGCGGACAAGGCCCGGCTCTACCATATCGGCGCGCTCACGCGACAGGTTCCACAACGGGCGCCAATCGGGAAGCGTCAAGCCATTGCGGCGGCGCAGCGAAAAATCGGCGCCCGCCAGATGCATATGGGCCAGCCCTTCACCAACCGCTTCGCAATGTTCGACCGTTGGGCGGCGCATCCACATGCCTTCGAGGAAAGTAACGATCGCGGCAGGCCGTCCGGCAAGTTCACCGATTGTGTTGCCATCACGGCGGACCACCGGCTGCGGACATTCAAGGCCACGGCTTGCCAAATGCTGCATCAGGCCGAGGAAAAACGGAAGATCTTCGCGATTGGTGCGCTTTTCGTAAAGCGTCAGGATGAACGAACCCGACGTGGTATGCAGAAGATAGTTGGAGTTCTCCACCCCTTCCGCAATGCCTTTGTAAGATGTCAGTGTGCCGATATCGTACTGCTGCAGGAAGGCGCCAAGTTCGATTTCATTGATATCCGTGTAGACGGCCATGCCGCTTATTTCCCTTATATGTCCTTGGGCATCAGTTTTGGAATGCCAACCACCCGATGTTCCCCATTGACGAACGCCATGTCCTGCACAGTCAGTTCCACGTCGCGAATTTCACGATTCACAAGGAAATTTTCGGTTTCAACCGTGGTTTCCGCCAGTTCGATCTTCACATTGAAGCGCGCCTTGAAAGCATCGATGATTTCATCGACGATAATTTCAGGCGCTGACGCCCCTGCCGACAGGCCCACCACCGATATGTCGCCGATGCGGTCCCATTCGATATCGGCGGCACGCTGAACCAGCATCGACATGCGCGCGCCCGCCTTTTCCGCAACTTCAACCAGACGCTTGGAATTGGAAGAGTTCGGCGCACCGACGATCAGAAACAGATCGCATCCCGGCGCCGCGGAACGTACTGCATCCTGCCGGTTGGTCGTGGCGTAACAAATCGATTCCGCAGCCGGGGCCGAAAGGTTCGGAAAGCGCGCCTGCAATTCTTCAATAATGCCTGCCGTATCATCGACGGAAAGCGTCGTCTGGGTCACAAAACCGAGCTTGTTCTCGTCTTCGAAATGGCAGTTGCGCGCATCCTCAACCGTTTCGATCAGCGTCACCGCACCGTCAGGCAATTGCCCCATGGTGCCGATCACTTCCGGATGGCCGGAGTGGCCGATCAGAATGACGTGGCGGCCGAGACGCTGATGGCGCATGGCCTGCTTGTGCACCTTGGAAACAAGGGGACAGGTTGCATCGAGATAGAACAGGTTCTTGGCTTCCGCGTCGGCTGGCACCGACTTCGGCACTCCATGAGCGGAAAACACCACAGGCTGGTCACGGTGCTCCGTCGGGATTTCATCCAATTCCTCGACAAAGATCGCGCCGCGCGATTGCAGGCCCTCGACGACATAGCGGTTATGCACGATCTCATGGCGTACATAGACCGGCGCGCCATATTTCTTCAGCGCCAGCACGACAATCTGGATCGCCCGGTCCACCCCGGCGCAAAAGCCGCGTGGGCCGCAAAGGCGAATTTCCAGTGGTGGTCGCTGATCGATCATGAAGCGTGCTCGCAAAGTTAGGCTTGAAAATCAGACTGGGAGTTGGGCCGCAACGCCGCCGTTGTCAACCCCTCAACCCTCTTCGTCCTTCTTCTCCCTGTCCGGGACGGAAAGCCGGTCGCCACTTTTCCTGTGATAGCGATAGCGCCACAACCACGTTCCGACAACCCCCAACAGGGCCAGAGCAAGGCCATACCACGTCGCAGCATATTGCAGATGGTTGTTGGGAAAGTCGATAATCGTCACGCCGCCAATGGGTAGACCACCCGGATTGGGCTTATTGTCGGCATCAATGAAGAACGGCACGACCTCATCCAGATTTGGCAGGTCAGCGCTTTCTGCCATCGCAGTCCAGTCTTTCCAGTAGAAAATATTCTTGGGCGTATCATTGTCGGGCAGGAAGAAGCCCGGCTTCGCCGACAATGGATCGCGCGCCAGACCGGTCACACTGACCGGGCCGTCGACCTGCCCTTCGATACGCGTCGTCGGATCTTTTTTCTCGTATGGAACAAAGCCGCGATTAACCAGAACGAAGCGCCCGTCCTCCAGCATCAGCGGCGTATAGACATTGTAACCGGCGGCCCCGTCATGCGTGGCGAGAAAATGCCGCTCGCCCTGATGCATGAAGGTACCCGAAACCGTCACCGGACGATACTCGACTGTTCCTTCCTGCTTGTAGACTTTCTCCATTTCGGAAAGCGGCAATGGCGGTTCGTGAATGCGCTGTTCAGTTGAAGCGATAAGCGCTTCCTTCCACTGCAGACGTTCCACCTGCCATGTGCCCAACGCCAGCAAAATGACGAGCGCGATGGCAGACGCAATGACGATGCCCCACGGGAAACGGCGCGTTGTGTGTTCCAGCGTCATTTGTTGCTGTCCAGACGCCCCTGCTCGGCTTTATGGCGATATTGCATATTGATGAGAATGCCTTTGGCCCATCGCATGGCTACAAGGCTGAGAAGGATCGCGAGCGGCACCCACAAGATGAAATGCACCCAGAGAGGCGGCCCGACATTTACTTCCATCCACAACGCAAGACCGACGACGATGAAACCGATGATAAGAATGACGAATGCCGCGGGTCCGTCGCCGGAATCCGCAAAAGAGTAATCCAGTCCGCAGGTCTTGCAACGCGGGGCGACCTTCAGAAAGCCATTGAACAGTTTTCCTTCGCCACAGCGGGGGCAGCGCCCCGCAATGCCACTTTTGATCGGATCGACTGCGGGATAGATATTCTGGTCCGGCATCAGTTTTCCCCTTTTCGTCATTCGATAAACAAAAGGCGGCCATGTCGCCAGGGCCGCCTTTCGAACAGGTGATCCAACGATCAGCCGGCGTGCATCGGCGCGCCCCAGCCGCCCCACACATAGATGGCGAAGAAGAGGAACAACCAGACCACGTCAACGAAATGCCAATACCAGGCAGCGGCTTCGAAACCGAAATGCTGTTTTGGCGTGAAGTCACCGCCAATGGCACGGAAAAGGCAGACCAGAAGGAAAATCGTCCCGACGAGAACGTGGAAGCCGTGGAAACCGGTCGCCATGAAGAAGGTCGCGCCGTAGATGGAGTCCTTGAACGCAAACGGAGCGTGAATGTACTCATATGCCTGGACGAAGGAGAACAGGACACCCAGAGCTACAGTAATCGCCAGACCGGTGATCATACCCTTGCGGTCATTATGCAACAGCGCGTGGTGAGCCCAGGTCAGGGTCGTGCCCGACAGAAGCAGGATCACGGTGTTGTAGAGCGGCAGATGCAGCGGATCGAGAACCTCGATGCCCTTTGGAGGCCAGACGCCGCCCGTGAATGTGGCACGCGCTACCTGATGCACTTCATTCGGGAAAAGGCTCGCATCGAAGAATGCCCAGAACCATGCCACGAAGAACATGACTTCCGAGGCGATAAACATGATCATGCCATAGCGCAGATGCAGCGATACGACACGGGTATGGTGTCCCTCATGCCCTTCCTTGATCGTATCCGACCACCAGCCATACATGCAGTAGAGCACGATCGCGAGGCCGATGAAGAAAATCCATGGCGTCACCACGTTGAGACCAAAGAACGGCAGTTCACCGGCATTGATGTAACGCATCCAGGCAATGCCGCCGACGGCCAGCACGAATGCACCCACAGAGCTCAAAAACGGCCAAGGGCTGGGCGCGATGATATGATAGTCGTGATTTTTCTGATGGACGTCGGCCATGTCTCTCCCCGTAAATCCCCTTAGGGACTCCTCTCTCGTACCTTCATGCTTAAACCCCTGAAGGGGTTCCAAGCAAGTCTGTCTGTGACAAGCGGTATCTCGTATCAGAATAAAACCGCTTCATTCTTTTGTCTTTGCGGCATTATGTGCCGCGCTCGATTTCAGCTTCCGTTGGTTGAAATCTCGGCCTTGGCATTTGCCACGGGCTTCGGCTTCTCGATCGGAAAGAATGTGTAGGACAGTGTGATCGTCTTGACGTCCTTCAGATCAGGATCATTCACGATCTCCGGATCGACAAAGAACACAACCGGCATTTCCAAGTCTTCACCGGGCTGCAAAGTCGTGTCCGTGAAGCAGAAGCATTCCACCTTGTTGAAATAGGCCCCTGCCCGCCCCGGCGCGACATTGAAGCTCGCGCGGCCATAGGTCGGCTCGTTAAACAGATTGCGTCCTTCGTACTTGATCATCATCGTTTCGCCGATACGAACCGTGACCTCGCGCTGCACGGGCTTGAAATCCCATGGCAACCCATTGGCGGTATTCGCATCGAAACGCACCTTGATCGTCTTGTCTAGGATGGTATCCGAATATTGTTCGACACGCTGTGTCGTGCCGCCATAGCCCGTCACCTGGCAGAAAATGCGGTAAAGCGGAACAGACGCATAGGCTGCACCGATCATACAGACAAAGAAAGACAGGCAAGCAAAAGCAATCGTTGCATTGGAACGCTGCTGCTTTTTCAGCTTTTGATCCTTCTCCTGCAGATCCGCCATTTTCTCCTCCCCAGATAATATTCTAAAGCGGTCGTACCAGAATATTGGCGCCGAGTTTCGCAATCGTGCCGACATAGACAAGAAGCACGAACAACACCAAGGCGATTGCCAGCCCCCAGGAGCGATTGCGCTGAGCCCGTTTCTGCTGTTCCGTCGGAACGATCAATTCCAGCTTGTTCTCCACCGGATTCTGTACGGCTTTATCCATCAGACCACTCCCAAGGCGACCAGCGCCTTCATTACCAGCGCCTCGACAAGCAGCACCGCAAACACTCCCGACAGGTAAAGCAGCGAGAAGCGGAACAGCTTGCGGGCGGCCGCCAGCATTTCAGGCTGCGATCCGGCAACCCACATACGCCATGCGTAATAGACGAAAGCCAGCCCGAGCAGCGAGGCAATCGCGCCATAAACAGGACCCGCGAAGCCAAGTACCCAAGGCAGAACGCCGACAGGAGCCATGATGAGCGCATAGAACAGCGCCTGACGCCGGGTCGAAAGCTCGCCCTTTACGTTAGGCATCATAGGAATGCGCGCCGCTTCATAATCATTGGCTGCAAAGAGCGACAATGCCCAGAAATGCGGCGGCGTCCACAGAAAGATAATCATGAACAGGACAACACTGTCCCAAGTGATTTCGCCTGTCGCAGCCGCCCAGCCGATCATCGGAGGGAATGCACCAGCGGCGCCGCCGATGACAATGTTCTGCGGCGTCGAGCGCTTCAGCCACATCGTATAGATGACGGCATAGAAGAAAATGGTGAAAGCCAGCAACGCAGCCGCCAGCCAGTTGACCATCAGGCCAAGTGTGATGACGGAAAAGGCGGAAAGCGTCAGTCCGAAAGCCAGAACCTGATTGGGCGCAATGATGCCTGCGGGAATGGGCCGATTGCGCGTGCGTTTCATTACAGCGTCAATATCGGCATCATACCACATGTTCAGCGCGCCGGACGCGCCAGCACCAACCGCGATGCACAGGATGCTGATGACAGCAAGGACAGGATTCATATGTCGCGGCGCGACGACGAGACCGACCAGCCCAGTGAAGACCACAAGGGACATCACCCGGGGTTTCAAAAGAACAAGGTAATCGCGCGCAGTCGCCTCGGAGAGAGCGAGCGCATCGTCAGTACCTGCGTTTTTTTCCACCAGAGACATTTTAATTACAAAAACCTCAAGTTCACCGGTCCGAACCCCACGCCCCTACAGCGCGGATCGGCACAATCACAACAAAATCCTCCCGGAAACGGTTCTGTTCCCGCCGGAAATGTCGTGCTCGATGGCCGACTTTCGTCTACCGGCGACGGGCGGAACAGAATGCTGTCCGCCCATAGCACATTTTGCAAGGAAGGGCGAAGCCTTTTCCGGACTCCGCCCAACGCACGATTACTTGATGCGCGGCAGCTGTTCCCACTGGTGGAACGGAGGCGGCGATGAAAGCTGCCATTCCAGCGTGGTTGCTCCCTCGCCCCATGGATTTGCGCCCGCTTCGCGCTTCTTCGCGAATGCCTCGAAGACATTGTAGAGGAAGATCAGGACGGCAAAGCCAGAAATATAGGAGCCGTAGGACGACACCATGTTCCAACCCGCATAGGCATCCGGATAGTCGATGTAACGACGCGGCATGCCAGCAAGACCAAGGAAGTGCTGCGGGAAGAAGACCAGGTTCACACCAACGAAGGTGACCCAGAAGTGCAGCTTCGCCGTGAACTCATTGTACATGTAGCCGCTCATCTTCGGGAACCAGTAGTACCAGCCCGCAAAGATCGCAAACACCGCACCCAGCGACAGAACGTAATGGAAGTGAGCCACAACGTAGTAGGTGTCGTGCAGCGCACGGTCGAGACCGGCATTGGCCAGCTGAACGCCCGTTACACCGCCAACGGTGAACAGGAAGATGAAGCCGATCGCCCACAGCATCGGTGCGCGGAAGGTGATCGAACCGCCCCACATCGTCGCAATCCATGAGAAGATCTTGATGCCCGTCGGAACCGCGATGACCATCGTCGCGAACACGAAATAGCGCTGCGTGTCGAGAGACAGACCAACCGTATACATGTGGTGCGCCCAGACAACGAAGCCGACGACGCCGATGGCGACCATGGCGTAGGCCATGCCGAGATATCCGAAGATCGGCTTGCGCGAGAAGGTGGATACGATGTGGCTGACGATGCCGAAGCCCGGCAGGATCAGAATATACACTTCCGGGTGTCCGAAGAACCAGAACAGGTGCTGGTAGAGGATTGGATCACCGCCGCCATCCGGCGTGAAGAAAGTCGTGCCGAAGTTGCGGTCGGTCAGCAACATGGTGATGCCGCCTGCCAGAACAGGCAGCGAAAGCAGAAGCAGGAACGCCGTTACCAGCACGGCCCAGGCAAAGAGCGGCATCTTGTGCAGCGTCATGCCCGGTGCGCGCATGTTGAGGATCGTGGTGATGAAGTTGATGGCACCGAGGATCGAGGACGCGCCGGAGATGTGGATTGCCAGAATGGCGAAGTCCACCGCCGGTCCAGGCTGACCCGAAGTCGACAGCGGAGGATAGAGCGTCCAGCCGCCGCCAGGACCCCAGCCACCTGCCGGACCCGGCATGAACAGCGAGATCAGAAGCAGAAGCAGCGCAGGCGGCAGAAGCCAGAAGGAAATGTTGTTCATGCGCGGGAACGCCATGTCCGGCGCGCCGATCATCAACGGCACCATCCAGTTGGCGAAACCACCGATCAGCGCAGGCATGACCATGAAGAAGATCATGACAAGCGCATGCGCCGAGGTGAACACGTTGAACATGTGCTTGCCGGCATCAAGGGCCGCATCGCCCTCAACGCCATAAACCATCTGTGCCAGACCATGGAAAATCTGGATGCCCGGCTCCTGGAGTTCGGCGCGCATCGCAATGGACAGGGCGCCGCCGATGATACCGGCGATGATTGCAAAAATCAGGTACAGGGTACCGATGTCTTTATGATTGGTCGAGTATACCCAACGAACCCAGCCGTGCGGCTTGTGATCGTCGTGGGCACCATGCTCGTGAGCTGCTGTGCCAGCCATGGAATTCGCTCCCGTTTTTCAACAGTCTTGGCGTTCGGGATCTACAGACCCGCCGCAGCCACCTTATCGTTTGCGCCACCTTCAACAGCGGCCTGAAGCGCCTTGTTCGCGCCATTCAGATCCGATCCCGCAGCGGCGATCCAGGTCTGATACTGCTCTTTCGAGACAACGCGCACGGCGATCGGCATGAAGCCATGATCCTTCCCGCAAAGCTCGGAGCACTGGCCGTAATACAGGCCTTCCTTGTCCGCCTTGAACCATGCCTCGTTGATACGGCCCGGAACAGCATCCATCTTCACGCCGAAAGCCGGAATGGTCCAGGAATGGATCACATCGGCGGCGGTGACGAGGAGGCGAACCGTTTCCCCGACTGGAACCACGACTTCATTGTCGACGGCCAGAAGACGCGGATAACGCGCATGATCCTCTTTTCCGGCAGCGGCGCGATCACCATCCTTCAACAGAAGGGAATCGAAGCTGACCGGATTATCGACCTGATATTCGTAACCCCAATACCACTGATATCCCGTGGCCTTGACCGTCAGCGTTGGATCTTCAGGCGAATATTGCGCCGTCAGAAGCTGGAATGACGGGACCGCCAGGAACAACAGAATGATGACCGGCCCGATGGTCCAGATCACCTCAATAGCGGTATTATGGCTGGTTTTGGACGGCTCGGGGTTTGCACTTGCGCGGAAGCGAAGCACGACCCAGACCAGCAAAAACAGAACCAGCAGGGTAATCGGAATAATGAACCAGAGCGTATAGCGCTCAAACCAATGAATCTGTTCGGCAATCCCAGTCGCTGCGTCCTGAAATCTCCATTCCCAGGGACGTGGCTGGTCCGCAAAAGCGGCACCAGTCGTCCACAGCACTGCAAGAGCGCCGCCGAAGGCGCCCTTCGTTGTGGCAACAATCTTATCCACCAGAACTCTCTCCCTTTTCGCCCTTTCGAGCTGGACGCCGGACGTTAAAGACGGCCGCATCCCCCGTCGGCGTTCAAACCACACCTTAGCGCACACCGCAAGGAAGGCGAATATGTTCCTGTGCGGCATTTTTGCGCGCAGCCCCATGAGAAAGAGCGAATATTCAAGTTTATTCGGTTTAACAGAAGTGTCCGCTTCCGGCGCGAAAACTTGGGAAAACCGCAGGAAACCCATAATGAAGCCATGATTTGACAAGACGTTTCCTTTAACGTGCCGCGTGACAATCGATGCAACAGACGGTATCACCGTTGCTATGATGGCCAGGACCGACAAACGCCCGTCACGGCGCTTTTCATGGCCAATGCAGCGCGTTAACGTCCCGGTGATTCGATCTGGAGATTTCATGACTTTTCGCATGCCTGTCCGCCGCACGATCAGCCAGCGCCTCGCAATTCTTGCAACAGGCGCCAGCATGGCACTCGCCGTTGCAACGCTTCCCACGGTTGCGCAGCAAGCACCGGCGCAGTTACAAACCCCGCAAGAGGCTCCTGCGGCACAGTCGCAGGCGGCTCCGTCCAGCCCGCAGCAGAGCGGCAAGCTGAAGTCGCAGCATGGCGCCTGGTCGGTTCTCTGTGACACGCCCGCTGGCGCAAAGACCGAACAGTGTGCGCTGATCCAGAATGTGGTCGCTGCAAAGCGCCCTGAACTCGGCCTTTCGGTTGTCGTTCTCAAAACCGCAGACAACAAGGCCCGCATCCTTCGCGTTCTGGCGCCGCTTGGTGTCCTGCTGCCCAACGGGCTTGGCCTCAATGTCGACGGCAAGGATATTGGCCGCGCCTATTTCGTCCGTTGCTTTGAAGATGGCTGCTACGCCGAGGTGATCCTGGAAGACGATCTCCTCAAGACGCTGCGCTCGGGCAAGGCTGCCACCTTCATCGTCTTCCAGACACCGGAAGAAGGCGTGGGCATTCCCGTCGATCTGAAGGGCTTCGGCGAAGGCTTCGACGCCCTCCCTTAAGAACTACCGATATTCCGGCGCAGGCGAACAGGGTTCTGGCCTCGCCTTCACCAGAATCTCAACAGTTCTGCATCGCGTAGTTGTTCTCAACCGATTTAAGGCTTACATCCTGCAGCAAAACACATGCTGCAGGATGTATTTTTATGAAAAGCCTGATCGACAGTTTCGACGCCCCCCGCGACGATATCGAGCGCCTTGTCGCCCAAAGCCTGAAAGGCAGCGATGATGGCGAACTCTTCGTGGAATACCGCGAAGCCGAGGCGCTCGTTTTCGACAATGGCCGTCTCAAGACCGGCTCTTTCAATCAGGATCAAGGCTTCGGCTTGCGTTCGGTCGCTGGCGAAGCCATTGGTTATGCCCATGCGGGCGATCTTTCGCTCGCCGCCTTGAAACGCGCTTCCGATGCCGTTTCGGCGACTTTGAAGGGCTATGGCGGGAACTACTCCGCGGCACCTGCCGGTACCAATCGTCATCTTTATACGGATGAGAACCCCATCGGGTCACCGACATTCGACGCCAAAGTGCAACTGTTGCAGCAGATCGATACCTATCTGCGCGCCAAGGACCCCAAGGTGAGACAGGTTTCCGTCTCGCTGGCAGGCTCATGGCAACAGGTCGAAATATTGCGCGCCGACGGTCACTTCGTGCGCGATATACGGCCCATGGTGCGCCTGAGCGTTTCGGTGGTGGCGGGTAATGGTGATCGCCAGGAATCAGGTTCGCATACGGTTGGCGGGCGCAAAGGGTTTGGCGAATTCGTCACGACCGAAAGCTGGCAGCACGCCGCGGACGAAGCGCTGCGTCAGGCGCTCGTCAATCTGGAGGCCATCCCTGCCCCGGCGGGTACATTCGACATCGTCTTGGCGAACGGCTGGCCGGGCGTGATGCTGCATGAAGCGGTTGGGCATGGCCTGGAAGGCGATTTCAACCGCAAGAAGACCTCTGCTTTTGCAGGTTTGCTTGGACAGCAGGTTGCCGCCAAGGGCGTGACGGTCGTCGATGACGGCACGATTGCCGAGCGTCGCGGATCTCTCACCATTGACGACGAAGGCACGCCGACCAATCGCACCGTGCTGATTGAGGACGGCAAACTCGTCAATTACATGCAGGATCGCCAGAATGCGCGCCTCATGGGCATGGAAGCAACCGGCAACGGACGCCGTGAATCGTATGCCCATGCGCCAATGCCACGCATGACCAACACCTACATGCTTTCAGGCGACAAGACGCCTGAAGAGATCATCACCTCGATGAAAAAAGGCATCTATGCGGTTTCCTTCGGCGGCGGTCAGGTGGATATCACATCCGGCAAGTTCGTGTTCGGCTGCACGGAAGCCTATATGATCGAGGACGGCAAAGTCGGCGCTCCGATCAAGGGCGCGATGCTGATCGGCAACGGACCGGATGCGATGAAACGTATTTCGATGATCGGCAATGACATGAAGCTCGATACGGGCAGCGGCAATTGCGGCAAGGGCGGGCAATGGGTGCCCGTCGGCGTCGGACAGCCACATCTGCGCATGGATCAGGTAACAGTGGGCGGCACGGCTGTATAGTCATGCCGTTACGCTCCGGGCTGATGCGCATTTATCAGCCTTATCTTGCTTGCGAATGAGGGCAGTAAAGTGCAGGTTACCGATACGGCAGCATGGCGACGTTCATTGCCGCGCCGATCTGGAGAGAGAAATGCCTCAATCGCCCTATGACTGGACGGGCAAGCAAACGGGAAAGCGTGACCGGCAAAGGCGGGTGCTGGTCGCGACGGCCATCGTCATGGGTGCGCTCATCCTCGTCCTTGGCATGGTGGATGGCCTGCTGATCCTGCTAGGCTGACATGCTGTCCATCGAGAAAACTGATTGCAGAGGAATAGAGCACTGACGAGCCACTGCCAACGGCAGAGCGGTTCCTGTTTTAACAGAATAGTCGGAGCCGCTCTTTGTATTTTCGCCTTAGCCTGCGGGATCAGAAATCAGTTCGGTGGACTGATTTCCTCGAAATGCTTTAGATTCCCGGCTCTTCTTCCAGCAAACCGGTTACAAAATCGAACAGTCCCGGGCGGCGGTCGCGGCGAAGACGTTCGGCCTCGATGATTGACTTGATCGCGGCAAAGGAGCGGTCAAGGTCTTCATTGATGACGATGTAATCGTACTTCACCCATTTCTGGATCTCGAAGCGGGCATTCTGCAGGCGCGTCTCAATAACTTCCGGTGTGTCTTCCGCACGACGGTTCAGGCGCTGCTGCAGTTCGCGCATGGTGGGCGGTAAGATGAAAATCGAAACCACATCGGCTGGCATCTTCGCTTGGAGCTGATCGGCGCCCTGCCAGTCGATGTCGAACAGCATGTCCTGACCATCGGCCAGAGCAATCTCGGCAGTTTCACGAAGCGTGCCGTAGAAATTGCCGTGAACTTCGGCCCATTCGATCAGTTCGTCATTGTCGCGCAGGCGTTCAAATTCGCGGATCGTCTTGAAATGGTAGTGAACCCCTTCGATCTCGCTCGGGCGGCGCTGGCGCGTCGTCACACTGATCGACAAGGAAAGGTTCATCTTCTTGTCTTCCAGCAGCAGCCGGGCGATGGTCGATTTCCCGGCCCCGGAAGGCGACGAGATCACCACCATCAGGCCTCTGCGTGCGACGCCATTTTCAACCGAAGAGATGGCCATGATACCTGTTACTCCAGATTTTGTACTTGTTCGCGAAACTGATCCACGACCGCCTTCAGTTCCAGACCGATGGCTGTGATCGACGCCGCATTCGATTTGGAACACAGTGTATTTGCTTCACGATTAAATTCCTGTGAAAGAAAGTCGAGCTTGCGCCCAACGGGACCGCCATCAGTCAGAAGCTTGCGAGCAGACGCCACATGGGTTTCCAGCCGGTCAAGTTCCTCCTGAATATCAGCCTTGGTCGCCAGAAACGCCGCTTCCTGATAGAGCCGCGCTTCATCGAGTTCACGCGCAGCATCCAGCAGCAGAGCCACCTGACCGGCGAGGCGGACTTTGATCGCGTCGGTGCTGCGTGACGGATCACGGCGGGCGCTCTCGGTCAGTCGTTCGATAGCATCGACATGCGCGGACAGAATGGCAAAAAGAGCTTTGCCTTCCTGCTTGCGGGCATCGGCAATCGCCTTGAGCGCCTCTTCAAAACTTGAGACGATGGCAGCTTCCAAAACGCCGCGTTCATCTTCGTTGTCAGCCACCTGCACCTGGTCGATAATGCCACGCAGCGAAAGAATGCCATCTACGCTCGCGGGCGCGAGACTGTGTCTGGCCTGTAAATCTGCGCCCAGTTTGAGGACCTCGGCGAGCATCGCCTGGTTGATGGTGAAACCGGCCTGAGCTTCACTGCGCTCCACGCTGAGGCTCGCCTGAAAATTCCCGCGTGAAAAATGGCGTGCCAGCATTGAACGGACCGGGTGTTCGGCCGCTTCCAGACCTTGCGGGAGGCGCAGCCGGAGGTCGAGCCCCTTGCCGTTGACGGAACGCACTTCCCAGACAATGCGCACGTCTCCGCCGTTCACGGTGTGCTGCACGGCATGGCGTGCAAATCCGGTCATGCTTTGGAGCGCCATGCGTCCATCCCCTCAACTCAGGTCCGCAGTGATGCGGATTTACTCAAAAACCAAACCGAAGCCGACATTTGCCGCCGGCTCCGGTTAAAACAAACTCACCAGAGGCCTCTCTACTGTCCGGCGCTCTGATTTGGAACGCTGCCATTATTCCTCTGCTGTTCCACAGAGCGCCATTTACGAACATTGGCATTGTGTTCCTGCAGCGTCTTGGAGAACACATGGCCACCTGTTCCGTCAGCGACGAAGTAAAGGTCTGCCGTATCCAGCGGGTTGGCCACAGCTTCCAGCGCGGCTTTGCCCGGATTGGCAATCGGCGTCGGCGGCAGACCGTTGATCACATAGGTGTTGTAAGGCGTAGGCTTCTCGATGTCCGACTTGAAGATGGGGCGGTCAGAAGGCTTGCCAGCCCCGCCGAACAGCCCATAGATGATGGTCGGATCGGACTGGATACGCATGCCCTTCTTCAAGCGGTTCACAAAGACGGAGGCTACGTGAGGGCGCTCGGAGGCGATGCCGGTTTCCTTTTCCACGATGGAGGCCAGCGTCACAAATTCGTTCTTATCCTTGACCGGCAGGTCAGGATTACGCTTCGCCCAAGCTTCATCCACCAGCTTCTTCTGGGAGGCAACCATACGTTCGATGATTTCCGAACGCGTCGTGCCGCGCGTGAAATTCAGCGTATCGGTGAAGAGCGAACCTTCCGGCGGCATGTCCTTCGGCATGTCGCCAACAAGAATCGGATCAACCGAAATACGGTCGAATATCTGCTTCACCGTCAGACCTTCGGGAATGGTCAGCGGATACATGATGGACTTGCCACTGATGAGAATATTCATCACGTCGCGCATCGTCGCACCGGCGGGGATAGCGTATTCGCCCGCTTTCAGATCATTTTCATGCCCGAGCGTGCGCATACCATAGCGGAAGATGCGCGCATCGCTGACGATCTCGCGGTTTTCCAGGCTGTTGGAAACTTCAGCGATACCAGCGCCGCGCTTGACGAGAAATGTCGTTTCAGCCGCGAGCGGGCCGGGAGCGTCAAACTGCATCTTGCCGAAATAGAACAGGGCAGACGCGCCGAGCAGAACCAGCACGACCAGCGACAGCATGAAATTCATGAAAACCACGATCTGGCTGCGCGCATGGCGCGAACGCTTGCGCGGCGGCGGCGTTCCCGGCTCCGGGCGCAGCGCTTCAGACGCGGACTTGGGCACGAACGGCTTTGAAGTCGCGTTCGTTTCCTGCGTTGCGCCCGTTGGCTGCTCGTCCGCGGGCGGTGTTCCGGATGGTGCCTCTGAATTCACTCAATCACCTCGGTCCAGAGCTCTGAATAGTTAAACCAAACTATACGAAAAGCTCCGTCTGTCTAATTTGGCGCAGCCTTCCGACATCCCCGTCGAATGCCCGCCCAGAACGGCTATGCACTTGATTTCCTCAGAGCGGGTAAAACTCTTCGGAGTTGCGACTACACTAACCGCTGTTCGCGATTTTAAACATCGCATCCGGTTATATTTTGGCAAAAACGCGGAGAAATCCCCGCGTTTTTTAAATCTGAGATTTTAATACGGCGATATCGCTCAGGAATATCGGCGCAGGATCAGCGAAGCGTTGGTTCCGCCGAACCCAAAGGAGTTCGACAGGGCCACATCGATCTTGCGTTCACGGGCCTTATGCGGAACCAGATCGATCTTCGTGGAGACCGCCGGATTGTCCAGATTGAGCGTCGCAGGCGCAATGTTGTCGCGGATGGCAAGTGTCGAGAAAATTGCTTCGGCAGCACCAGCGGCACCCAGCAGATGACCGATGGACGATTTGGTCGACGACATCGAAACCTTCGATGCGGCGTCACCAACCACGCGCTCGACAGCGCCCAGTTCAATCGTATCGGCCATGGTCGAAGTGCCATGCGCATTGATGTAATCGATCTGGTCCGGCGTAATTCCGGCGCGCTTGATGGCCATTTCCATGCAGCGCTGCGCGCCCTCGCCGTTCTCGCTTGGCGCGGTGATGTGATAGGCGTCGCCGGAAAGGCCATAACCGATGACTTCGGCATAGATCTTCGCGCCGCGCGCCAATGCGTGTTCGAGTTCCTCGAGAACCACGACGCCAGCACCTTCACCCATGACAAAGCCGTCACGGTCTTCGTCATATGGACGGGATGCAGCGGTCGGGTCGTCGTTGCGCTTGGAGGAAAGCGCCTTGCAGGCAGCGAAACCTGCAAGCGAAATACGGCTTACGGGAGATTCCGTACCGCCAGCGACCATCACATCC
This sequence comes from Ochrobactrum sp. PL_is501, assembly GCF_055816895.1. Taxonomy (NCBI): domain Bacteria; kingdom Pseudomonadati; phylum Pseudomonadota; class Alphaproteobacteria; order Hyphomicrobiales; family Brucellaceae; genus Ochrobactrum; species Ochrobactrum sp. PL_is501. Next base: position 93,978 of record NZ_JBVPGR010000036.1, read on the forward strand.
GCATCGCCGAAAGCGATCAGGCGGGCAGCATCGCCAATGGCGTGCGCGCCGGTCGAGCAGGCGGTGACGACGGCGTGGTTTGGACCGCGCAGATTGTGCTTGATGGAAACATGACCGGAAGCAAGATTGATCAGACGGCCGGGAATAAAGAATGGCGAGATGCGTCGCGGACCCTTGTCGCGCAGCGTGTAGCCCGCTTCGACAATGCCTTCGATGCCGCCGATGCCGGAGCCGATCAGAACGCCAGTGCGAACCTGGTCTTCATCGCTTTCGGGATGCCAGTCAGCATCGTCCAGTGCCTGATCGGCAGCGCCGACGGCATAGACGATGAAGGGATCAACCTTGCGCTGTTCCTTCGGCTCCATATGGAGGTCGGCATTGAAGGTGCCATTGGTGCCATCGCCAACCGGAATGCGGCAGGCAATCTGGCAGGCCAGATCATCAACTTCAAATTCCGTGATGCGGCGAGCACCGCTTTCACCGGCAATAAGACGCTTCCAGGTCTCTTCGACACCGCTGGCAAGCGGCGACACCAGACCAAGACCGGTGATGACGACACGCCTCATATCCACCCCTTAAAACTCTGTTATGTCACGAGCACCGCGCCCCGCAGGCTTTAACCGGCAGAACAGATGTCCGGGCCTGACTGGAAGGGATGATGCTCCAATTGTTAAAACGGAGCCTGCCACATTGAACGCGATCTCGACCAACGTTCGGGCAGATCAGGCCATTGAACGGCCTTCATTCATATGCGTCCCGATCGCGAAGACGAAAGGCACGACCAAAGACAAGCAGGGCCGGGATTCGCGAGAACCCCAGCCCAATGCTCAAGTTCAGATTAGGCAGAAGCCTTGTCGATGAACTTCACAGCGTCGCCGACCGTAAGGATCGTTTCGGCAGCGTCGTCAGGAATTTCAACGCCGAATTCTTCTTCGAAAGCCATGACCAGCTCGACCGTGTCGAGGCTGTCTGCGCCGAGGTCATCGATGAAGCTTGCGCCTTCCGTGACCTTGTCGGCATCTACGCCCAGATGTTCAACAACGATTTTCTTGACGCGCTCTGCGGTATCGCTCATGTCGGAACCTCGACCTGTGTGTTTGTTGCTCTGCCTTGGTTAGCGGCATGCAGGATTGTAATCAAGTTATAAGATGTCTGCCAAGTTTCGAGCGAAGCCGCCCGGACAGTCATCCTGTGGATATTCCTTTCGGAACAGGATCGCAGCGCTTCTACTCAGAATGCCGCAATTCTCGATGGGCGCATTACCATGCTTCTTGAGCAAGGCAAAGCGCCTTTTCCTTCTCCACCCCCCGTATTAAGGCATTTTATACCATAATTGAGGGGAGAAGGAGGGTTAGATCATGGCCATGCCGCCGTTGACGTGCAAGGTCTGGCCGGTCACATAGGCCGCCTCATCGCTTGCCAGATAGACAACCGCAGCCGCAATATCACCGCCAACGCCCATGCGCTTCATGGGGATATTGCTCATGATCGCATCCTTCTGCTTTTCATTCAGCTTGTCGGTCATGGCCGATTCGATGAAGCCGGGAGCGATGCAGTTCACTGTAACATTGCGGCTGGCGATTTCCTGTGCCAGCGACTTGGAAAAGCCGATAAGACCGGCCTTCGATGCACAGTAATTCGCCTGACCGGGATTGCCGGTGACGCCGACGATGGACGTAATGTTGATGATGCGGCCATTGCGGCGACGCATCATCGGATGGGTCAGTTCACGCGTCAGGTTAAAGACGGACGTCAGGTTGACGTTAAGAACAGCATCCCAGTCCTCGTCGCTCATCCGCACGAAAAGACCATCACGGGTAATGCCGGCATTATTGACCAGAATGTCGACGCCGCCCATTTCCTCTTCGGCCTTCTGGCCGAGAGCCTTTACAGCTTCGCGGTCGGAAAGATTAGCCGGAAAGATAAAGGTGCGCTCGCCAAGTTCAGCGGCAAGCTCTTTCAGCTTTTCCTCACGCGTGCCGTGCAGGCCGACGATTGCGCCCTGCGCATGAAGTGCGCGGGCAATCGCTTCACCAAGACCGCCGGTTGCGCCGGTTACCAGAGCCTTGCGGCCAGTCAGATCAAACATGCGAAGTCCCTTTTAAGCGTTGAGGGCGGCGAGCGCCGCTTCGATTTCTTCCGCTGAACCAACGGCTGCACCGGACACATCTTTCGAGATGCGGCGCACCAGACCAGTCAGAACCTTGCCCGAACCTACTTCATAAAGCGAGGTCACGCCATTGGCTGCGAACCATTCCACCGTTTCGCGCCAGCGCACCTGGCCCGTAACCTGCTCGACCAGCAGATCAGCAATCTCATTGGCATCAGTGACCGGCGCTGCGCGTACATTGGCGATAAGCGGCACAATCGGATTGTGCTTTTCGACCGAGGCGAGCGCTTCGCGCATGGCGTCAGCAGCAGGCGCCATCAAAGTCGAATGGAAGGGCGCGGACACCGGCAGCGTGATTGCGCGCTTTGCGCCCTTTTCAGACGCCAGTTTTGCAGCCAATTCGACTGCAGCCTTGGAGCCGGAAATCACCAGCTGGCCGCCGCCATTGTCATTGGCGATCTGGACCGAGCCGGAGGCTTTTGCTTCCGCGCAGACAGCTTCCACATCGCCGTGTTCGAGACCGATGATTGCAGCCATCGCGCCTTCACCGACAGGAACAGCCTTCTGCATCGCATTGCCGCGAATGCGCAGGAGACGTGCCGTATCGGCAAGCGAGAATGTCCCGGCCGCGCAAAGTGCTGAATATTCGCCAAGCGAGTGCCCGGCGACGTAGGAAACCTTATCCTTCAGCGAAAAGCCGCGCGCTTCCATGACACGCAACACGGCCATCGAGACGGCCATCAGCGCGGGTTGGGCATTGGCGGTCAGGGTCAGCACATCTTCCGGCCCTTCGAACATGGTAGCGGAAAGCTTTTCGCCAAGCGCCGCGTCCACTTCATCAAAGACGGCGCGCGCTTCTGCAAACTGCTCTGCCAGAGCCTTGCCCATGCCCACAGCCTGGCTGCCCTGCCCTGGAAAAGTGAATGCTACCGCCATGAAAGCCTCTTTCATCTTTGCAATTAGAGCGCGTTTCGATCTGACTGAATCAGAACGGCGCTCTAATTTTTTATTATAACGCGCATCCTATCCGAAAACCGTTTCACACTTTTCGGGATGCGCTCCAATTGCGCAATTTGGCGCGATGTGCCCCAGCGCGGGCAGCAAAGTCAAGTATTTCCCGGTTTTTGTGCCGTTTGCGCCTTGCAAAGCCGGGGAAAAACACGTAATAGCCGCCCGTTCATTGCTCGGCACCAGCTGGGGGCTGAACGGAGGGCCGGTCAAACGGTGCAAGTAATTGCACTTTTGTCCGTGGAAGTCATAAGCGCTTCTGCCTCCCGTGTCTCCGCTCTCGACCGTCTCAAGTTTGCGCGTCCTTTCTTCTCCGGTTTACCGGATCAAGAGAAGTCGCAGAGGCTTAGCCGCTGGTGTCAGCATGTTGTAACAGAAGAAAGGCAAAGCCAATGGCTCTTTATGAACATGTGCTTCTTGCCCGCCAGGACATTTCCCAGCAGCAGGTCGACGCTCTCGTCGAACAGTTCAAGGGTGTCCTCGAAGCTAATGGCGGCAAGGTCGGTAAGGTCGAAAGCTGGGGTCTGCGTCCCCTCACCTACCGCATCAAGAAGAATCGCAAGGCGTATTACACGCTCGTAAACATTGACGCTCCGGCTGCAGCCGTTGCCGAAATGGAACGCCAGATGCGCATCAACGAAGACGTTCTTCGTTTCCTCACCGTTCGCGTTGAAGAACACGAAGAAGGCCAGTCGGCCATGCTCACCCGTCGCGACGACCGTCGCGAACGCGATGGTGATGATCGTCCGCGTCGCCGTGAAGGCGGTTTCGACCGCGGTGACAGAGGCGACCGCGGTGATCGCGGCCCACGCCGCCCGCGTGACAACGAAGCTGGTGAAGGAGCATAATCATGGTTGATATCAATCAGATCCCGACCCGTCGTCCTTTCCATCGCCGTCGCAAGACGTGCCCGTTCTCCGGCGCAAACGCACCGAAGATCGACTATAAGGACATCAAGCTTCTGCAGCGTTACATTTCCGAACGCGGCAAGATCGTTCCTTCCCGTATTACGGCTGTCAGCCAGAAGAAGCAGCGTGAACTCGCCAAGGCGATCAAGCGTGCTCGTTTCCTCGGCCTGCTGCCTTACGTTGTGAAGTAAGAACTAAATTCGGGAGGTGGTTCGCCTCCTCCCGTTTCCTCCGTTGCGATGGGCGTGGCGGACGTACCAAAAACCCAAGTTGAGACGACACTTGTCGATCGTCTCTAACTGCAGGACCGGCCGGACCGGAGCAGGACAGCGAAACTGATGAAATTCAATGGAGCCATTATCGGTATCGGCATATTGGCGGGGCTTGCCTCGGCCTTGATGTCGTCCGGCGTCATCGTTCAAGGTGGCGCGATGGCCGCTGCCATGGCCATGGTTCTCTATTTCCTGACACCGCTTCCCATCTTCGTCGTTGCCCTTGGCTGGGGGTCGAGCGCCGGTATCGTTGCCGCTGCCACCGCCACGGTTGCGGTCGGCGTTGTCGCCGTCCCGCTCGCAGCCCTCTTGATGGCATTGACGAGCTTCATTCCAGCAGCAATCGGCGCTTATCTGTCCGGCCTCGCGCGGCCAGCGGAAGAAGTCGGCGGCCCAAAGGATATTCTCGTCTGGTATCCGCTGTCGGACATCGTGTTCCGGCTCGCCCTTATGGTGGCGCTCAGCTTCGTCGTTATCGGCGCAATTCTCGGCTTCGGCCCGGACATGGCGCGCGAACTTGCAAGCACGCTCATTGACCGGGTTGCCGAAGCCGATCCCCAGTTCACGGCCAGCGAGGACATTCGGGACAATGTGACCGCGCTGCTGATGGTCGCCTTGCCTGCAATCCAGCCGGCAACGTGCCTCGCTATTCTCGTCGGCAATCTTTATCTGGCGCAGCGCCTGATCTCCATGTCGGGTCGGCAGCGCCGTCCGCGTGACGACTGGCCTGCGACGCTGCGTATGCCGCGTCCGGCTTTGCTTGTCTTCGCGGTCGCTCTTGCGGTCGCATTTCTTCCCGGCGGCGCCGGGTTGATTGCAACCGTCGTCGCTGGTGCTCTTAGCGCAGGCTTCATGATATCAGGTCTTGCCATCATGCATTTTCGCACACGCGGCAAGATTTGGCGTCCGGTGGCGCTGTGGCTTGCCTACTTTGCGATCATACTTTTCGCATTCCTGCTTTTCGTCTTCATGGTTCTTGGACTTTTCGACACTTCGCGCGGCGCGCCGGTTTCGAAAATGCCTGGCACCGACAGTCAGTAAACCCAATAGAAACTCGAAAGGAAACTCCAATGGAAGTCATTCTTCTGGAACGTATTGGCCGCCTCGGCCAGATGGGCGAAACCGTCAAGGTCAAGGACGGCTATGCCCGCAACTTCCTGCTGCCGCAGGGCAAGGCTCTTCGTGCCAACGAAGCCAACAAGAAGAAGTTCGAAGGCCAGCGCGCTCAGCTCGAAGCCCAGAACCTGGAACGCAAGAACGAAGCCAGCGCCGTTGCTGAAAAGCTCAATGGCGAAAGCTTCATCGTCGTGCGTTCGGCTGGTGAAACCGGCCAGCTCTACGGTTCCGTTTCGACCCGTGACATTGCCGAGATCATCACCGCCAATGGCTTCACCCTGCACCGCAACCAGGTTGAACTGAACCACCCGATCAAGACGATCGGCCTGCACGAAGTCTCGATTTCGCTGCACCCGGAAGTTCAGGTTCAGGTTACGGTCAACATCGCCCGTTCGACCGAAGAAGCCGAACGTCAGGCAAAGGGTGAAGACCTGACCTCGATCGAAGCCATCTACGGCATCGAAGAACAGCCTCTGTCGGAAGAAGTTTTCGACGACGAAGACGAAGCTGAAGATCAGGCTTAATTAGCCACCTATTATCCGTGGGAATGGCCTGCCCGATGGCTCGCATTCCCATCGTGGTAAACTTTATATGATCATGCCCGGCGGCCTCCGTCGGGCATTTTCTCTTTTCAGATCGATAAAACTCCCTATTCTGTTCATTAGTGTTGGATTGCAGAGGGTGCCGACGGAAACGTCTGCGTTGCTTGGGCACGACTCCCAAGGCCGATTGACCGACTGGGATATTGCCTGAAATCTGATGACAGAGCGGCTCTGATACCATGCACCGCCGCCTGCCATGCAAACGCATGGACGTGCACTCGCTTCAATCCTGGAGAGGAGATGGGGCCGATGTATGGAATGTTGCGTACTGTTCTTTCGCATATGATTAAAACCGGTGATCTGACTGTCACCGATTCCGAAGGGTCGCGATTTCAGTATGGCGACAAGACCGGCGCGCCGGTTCATGTACAGTTCAAGACCAAGCATGCCGAGCGCGCCGTTGCGCTCGACCCGGAACTGAAGCTCGCCGAATGTTTCATGGATGGCGAGATCGACTTTCTGGAAGGCGATATCTATACGCTGCTTCAGGTGGTGTTTGAAAATACCGGACCGACGGCGGCAACCGAGCCATGGATGAAAGCTGCGGGAAAACTGCGCGTGCTCTTCCGCCGTTTCCAGCAGATGAACACGATTTCACGTTCATCGAGCAATATCAAAAGTCATTATGACCTGTCCGGCGAGCTCTATGACTTGTTTCTCGATCCCGACAAGCAATATTCCTGCGCCTATTTCGATCCGCCAAACGCCACGCTGGCCGAGGCGCAGCTCGCCAAGAAACGCCACATCGCCGCCAAGATGCTGGTGAAGGAAGGGGACAAGGTGCTCGATATCGGCTGCGGCTGGGGCGGCATGGGGCTTTATCTCGCCCGCCATCTCAAGGCCAATGTCACGGGCGTAACCTTATCCGAAGAGCAGCATGCTATCGCCAACCAGCGCGCGAAAGATGAGGGATTGGCAGACAGGGCGAAGTTCGAGCTCACCGATTATCGCAATATCGACGACAAGTTTGACAGGCTTGTTTCGGTCGGCATGTTCGAGCATGTCGGTGTCGGGCATTTCGCCGAATACTTTCAGCATGTAGCGCGGCTGATGAAGCCGGATGGTGTTTTTCTGCTGCACGCCATCGGACGTGCCGATGGGCCGGGAGCGACCAATCCGTTCATCCGCAAATACATCTTCCCCGGCGGTTATATCCCCGCACTTTCAGAGGTTCTGCCGCATATCGAGAAGGCCGGACTTTACGCCACCGACATAGAAATCCTGCGGCTGCACTACGCGGAAACGCTGAAGGCGTGGCGAGAGGCATTCATGGCCAATCGCGACAAGGCAAAGGCACTTTATGACGAGCGCTTCTGCCGCATGTGGGAATTTTATCTTGCTGCATCGGAAAGCGCGTTCCGCTGGCAGAACATGATGGTGTTCCACATCCAGATCGCGCACAGGCAGGAATCCGTTCCACTAACCCGCAACTATATCGAGGCCGAGGAGAAGCGCCTCAAACGCCTCGACAGCGCACCGAAAGGGGCCAATAGCGAGGTGCGGGCAGTCAAAAAAAGCATGAACGCCTCAATTTAATTCCGCCGATTCGATATGTCAGTCCGCGTCAATAGCGGGCTGACCAAACGACGATCCCAACTGTGGATCAGTGTGAATCATGGTATAGCTTGTCTCTTCCAGCAGGAATCACCCGAAGCGTCGTTGCGTTTGGCATCGCTTGAGGGTTAGCTGGTTGCATCAGGGACAGGAATTGGAATCATGGCGGAAGCGGCGGTACGTAAACTCGACGACGCGCGGGAGCAGAAAGACGCGCTCTATCGTGAAGCACCCCACAATATTGAAGCGGAACAGGCGCTGCTCGGCGCCATTCTGATCAATAACGATGCGTTTTACCGGGTATCGGACTTCCTCAAGCCCACCCATTTCTTCGAGCCGCTGCATCGCCGCATCTATGAGATCACTACCGATCTTATCCGTGTCGGCAAGATGGCCAATCCAGTGACGATGAAGACCTTCCTGCCCACTGAAGGCAAGGTGGGCGATCTCACGATTTTCCAATATGTGACCCGTCTCGCAACTGAAGCCGTCACCATCATCAACGCCGAAGATTACGGCCGCGCCATTTACGATCTGGCGACCCGGCGTGCGCTGATCGGCATCGGCGAAGACATGGTGAATGTTGCCTATGATGCGCCTGTCGACATGGCGCCGCAGGAACAGATCGAGGACGCCGAACGCCGCCTGTTCGAACTGGCCGAAACGGGCCGATATGACGGCGGTTTCCTGCCCTTCAAGGACGCGGTGACAACCGCCGTGGACATGGCCAACGCCGCTTTCATGCGCGATGGGCATCTTTCCGGCATTTCGACCGGCATCCACACGCTCGATGGCAAGATGGGCGGTTTACAGCCCTCCGACTTGATCATTCTTGCCGGTCGTCCGGGCATGGGCAAAACCTCGCTTGCCACCAATATCGCCTTCAACATCGCCAATGCCTATGAAGGCGAACAGCAGGCCGATGGGTCGATGAAGGCCGTGAATGGCGGCGTCGTCGGTTTCTTCTCGCTCGAAATGTCGGCGGAACAGCTCGCCACCCGTATCATTTCCGAGCAAACGGAAGTTTCGTCTTCGAAAATCCGCCGCGGCGACATCACCGAGACCGACTTTGAAAAGCTCGTCGCCTGTTCGCAGGTGATGCAGAAAATCCCGCTCTATATCGACCAGACCGGTGGCATCTCCATCGCCCAGCTTGCAGCACGCGCGCGCCGCCTCAAGCGCCAGCGCGGCCTCGACGTTCTGGTGATCGACTATGTGCAGCTGATGACCGGCTCGTCGAAAGCTTCGGCGCAAAACCGCGTGCAGGAAATCACGGAAATCACCACCGGTCTCAAGGCGCTCGGCAAGGAACTGAACGTTCCGATCATTGCCCTTTCACAGCTCTCTCGTCAGGTGGAAAGCCGCGACGACAAGCGCCCGCAGCTTTCCGACCTTCGTGAATCGGGCTCCATCGAACAGGACGCCGACGTGGTGCTGTTCGTGTTCCGCGAGGAATATTACGTCAAGAATCTAGAGCCGCGCGACGAATTCGATCCGAAATATGAAGAATGGAAGCAGCATTTTGAAAAAGTGCGCGGCACTGCTGACGTCATTATCGCCAAGCAGCGTCACGGGCCTACCGGCACCGTCAAACTCGCCTTCCAGTCTGAATTCACGCGATTTGCAGATTTGGCCGAGGGTTCCTATCTTCCGGAACAATATGAATAAACTCACATTCGCGATGGAGCGCGTCTGATGGCCAAGGCGCGTGTTCAGTTCATCTGCCAGAATTGCGGCACGGTCCATTCGCGCTGGGCGGGCAAGTGCGATTCCTGCGGCGAGTGGAACACGCTCGTTGAGGAAGGCACGAATAGCGGCATCGGCTCCGGACCGGGCGCCATGCTGTCGAAGCGCAAGGGGCGCGCTGTCGCCCTCACCTCGCTTTCCGGCGATATAGAGGACGCGCCGCGCATCATTTCCGGCATCAGCGAGCTTGACCGCGTTACCGGCGGCGGTTTCGTGCGCGGTTCTGCGCTTCTGATCGGCGGCGATCCCGGTATCGGCAAATCCACGCTTTTGACACAGGCTGCCGCTGCCCTTTCCAATCGCGGTCATCGCATTGTCTATGTTTCAGGTGAAGAAGCGGTCGCACAGATCCGCTTGCGCGCCCAGCGTCTGGGCGTGGCCTCGTCGGCGGTGGAGCTTGCCGCTGAGACCAATGTCGAAGACATTATCGCCACTATTTCAGACGCCAAACGGCCCGATCTCGTCATCATTGATTCCATCCAGACGCTGTGGACCGACATGGCGGATTCCGCGCCCGGCACGGTCACACAGGTACGCTCGTCGGCACAGGCGCTGATCCGCTATGCCAAGCAGACAGGCGCAGCGGTTGTGCTGGTCGGCCATGTGACCAAGGAGGGCCAGATCGCCGGTCCCCGCGTGGTCGAGCACATGGTTGACGGCGTTCTTTATTTCGAGGGCGAAGGCGGTCACCATTACCGCATTCTGCGAACGGTGAAGAACCGCTTCGGCCCGACCGACGAAATCGGCGTTTTCGAAATGTCGGATGGCGGCTTGCGCGAAGTGTCCAATCCGTCTGAGCTTTTTCTCGGCGAGCGCAATGCCAAGGCTCCCGGCGCCGCCGTCTTCGCCGGCATGGAGGGCACGCGCCCAGTGCTGGTGGAAATCCAGGCGCTTGTCGCGCCCTCCTCGCTCGGCACGCCGCGTCGCGCGGTCGTCGGCTGGGATGGCGGGCGACTTGCCATGATCCTTGCCGTTCTCGAATCGCATTGCGGCGTTCGTTTCGGCCAGCACGATGTCTATCTGAATGTTGCAGGCGGTTATCGCATCAGCGAGCCTGCTGCGGATATAGCTGTGGCTGCCGCACTGGTTTCATCCATGGCCGGTATTGCCCTTCCGCCAGATTGTGTTTATTTCGGCGAAATCAGCCTTTCCGGTGCTGTTCGTGCGGTAACGCATGCGGTACAGAGGCTCAAGGAAGCGGAGAAACTCGGCTTCCGGCAGGCAGAAGTGCCCGGCGGCAGCGGCGAACTCTGGAAAGATCGCAGCTTCCGCCTCATGGAAACTTCGGCTCTGCCCGATCTTGTGGCGCGTATTGCGGCTTCAGGTTCCGGAAAGAAGCAATAAATCTGGAGTTTTATGACTGGAAGAATCTGTCAACCTTCCGGTGATAAGCTCCAGCATCTTTGACTGCCCTGCGCACTGAAATGATTGCGCAAAATAACTGAGGACAGGCCAGAATGCCGATAACCATGCTTGATGGAATTCTACTCGGGATAACGCTGGTTTCAGCCGTTCTGGCGATGGTTCGCGGGTTCTCCCGCGAAGTGCTGTCGCTGGTGTCGTGGGCGGCAGCTGCAGCTGCGGCATTCCTGTTTTACAAACCGGTACTGCCTTACGTAAAGCCGTATATCAGCAATGACACAATCGCCATGATTGCAGCTATGGCCGCAGTTTTCCTTGTAGTGCTGATTGTTGTCTCTCTGATTACAATGAAAATTGCCGATTTCATCATCGATAGCCGTATCGGCGCCCTTGACCGCACACTCGGTTTCCTCTTCGGCGCTGCTCGCGGGGTTCTTCTCGTCGTGGTTGCGATGCTGCTGTTTACATGGGCAGTACCAGACAACCAACCTAGCTGGATTACCAATGCAAAATCGAAGCCAATGTTGGACTCACTAGGCGAACAACTTATGGGTCTCCTGCCTAAAGATCCCGAGTCAGCTCTGCAGAAATTCAAGCCGCAGCAGAATGCTCCCGCTTCGGGTGAGCAGGAAGAAGCGCCGGTTCCGGACGATACGCCTGCGCAGCAATAAGCCGTTTTCGATTATCGGGAAGCCGTCAGCCACGCTGGCGGCTTTTCTGATTCTGCAACCAAAATAGCCAAGTTGACGCTCAAACATTGTCATTTCAGTTCCGCGATCATATTTCAGGCGGGAATTTGCGAGATTATTCGCGAGCATCGTGCGATACTGATATTCATGAGACTATATCGACGCAGCGGCGAACTCTTCGCTTTTAACAAAAAGCCATCTTGTGATAGAGAGGCGCTTTAGTTGCCTCTGCAATCGAAAGGCCTTGCGGCAATGACCAGCCATTCTTCTGAAAATGCCTCCTTTATGCTGGATGAAGACACCCTGCATGAAGAGTGCGGCGTATTTGGCATTCTTGGCCATGAAGACGCAGCCGCGTTGACCGCGTTGGGCCTGCATGCCCTTCAGCATCGCGGACAGGAAGCCGCCGGCATCGTTTCCTATCACAACCGCCGTTTTCATTCCGAGCGTCATATGGGCCTCGTCGGCGACCATTTCACCGATGCGGCGACGCTGCACCGTCTGCCAGGCGACCGCGCCATCGGCCATGTGCGTTATTCCACCACCGGCGAGACCATCCTGCGCAATGTGCAGCCATTGTTCGCGGAACTGGAAGTTGGCGGCATCGCCATCGCTCACAACGGCAACTTCACCAACGGCCTCACGCTCCGCAAGCAGCTGATCGCTTCCGGCGCGATCTTTCAGGCGACATCCGACACGGAAGTCGTGCTGCATATGATTGCCCGCTCGCGCCACTCATCCTCGTCCGACCGTTTCGTCGATGCCATCCGGCAGGTTGAAGGCGGCTATGCCATGCTGGCGCTGACCCGCACCAAGCTGATCGCCGCGCGCGATCCAATCGGCATCCGCCCGCTCGTCATGGGCGAACTGGACGGGAAACCAATCTTCTGCTCGGAAACCTGCGCCCTCGACATTATTGGAGCGAAATATATTCGCGACGTCGAAAACGGCGAAGTGATTATCTGCGAGATCCAGAAAGACGGCTCCATCACGACCGAATCCATCAAGGCTGAAAATCCGCAGCCAGAACGGCTCTGCCTGTTCGAATATGTCTATTTCGCCCGCCCTGACTCGGTCGTCGGCGGTCGCAGCGTCTATGTTGCGCGCAAGAACATGGGCATGGAGCTTGCCAAGGAAGCCGGTATCGAGGCCGATGTCGTTGTGCCGGTGCCCGATGGCGGCACGCCTGCCGCTCTCGGCTTCGCGCAGGCAAGCGGCATTCCGTTCGAATATGGCATCATCCGTAACCATTATGTAGGCCGCACCTTCATCGAGCCGACGCAGCAAATTCGCGCGCTGGGCGTGAAGCTGAAACATTCGGCCAACCGCGCCATGATTGAAGGCAAGCGCGTGGTGCTGGTGGATGATTCCATCGTGCGCGGCACCACTTCCGTCAAGATCGTGCAAATGATCCGCGATGCAGGCGCAAAGGAAGTACATATTCGCGTGGCAAGTCCCATGATTTACCACCCGGATTTCTACGGTATCGACACCCCCCATGCCGATAAGCTGCTGGCAAACCAGCATGAAGACCTCGAATCCATGTGCCGCTATATCGGCGCGGATTCTCTGGCCTTCCTTTCCATCGACGGTCTGTACAAGGCTGTGGGCGGAAAGCCACGTGATCCGAAAGCACCGGCCTTTACCGATCACTACTTTACGGGCGAATATCCAACCCGTCTTCTCGATCAGGAAGGCGAGAGCAACGTCCATACGCTGTCTCTCCTCGCCAGCAACGGCTGATCGCCCAATCCTTTCACGCAGGCGGCCCAAAAGGCCGCCTGTTTCTTGTGTTTGAATGACATATGGGGACTAGATGAGCATCGACCTTACGGGCCGCATTGCACTGGTAACAGGCGCATCGCGCGGTATCGGCTATTTTCTTTCGCTTGAACTGGCAAAACGCGGCGCGCATGTGATTGCGGTTGCGCGCACGGTCGGCGGACTGGAAGAGCTGGACGACGACATTCGCAAACTCGGCGGCAGTGCAACGCTGGTGCCTCTCGACATTACCGACATGGAAGCGATCGATCGCCTCGGTGGCTCCATTCATGAGCGCTGGGGCAAGCTCGATATCATGGTCGCCAATGCGGGCGTTCTCGGCACGATATCGCCCATCGGCCATGTCGAAGCCAAGACTTTCGAGAAAGTCATGAACGTCAACGTCACCAGTGTGTGGCGCCTCATCCGGTCCACCGATCCGCTGCTGCGCGCTTCCGATGCAGGGCGCGCCATTCTGCTTTCTTCCGGCGTGGCGCATACCTGCCGCGCCTTCTGGGGGCCTTATGCTGCCTCGAAAGCTGCTGTCGAAGTCATGGCACGCAGCTGGGCTGAAGAGACGAAGCAGATGAAGCTCAAGATCAACTCCGTCAATCCGGGTGCCACCCGTACGGCAATGCGCGCGCAGGCCATGCCGGGCGAAGATCCGGAAACACTGCCGACGCCGCAATCGGTTGCAGAAAAGATCGTCAAGCTTGCCGATCCGAAACTCGAAGTTAGCGGCAAACTTTTCGACGTCCGACAGGACCGCTTCCTCGACTATCATCTGCCGAGCTGATTTCTTTCTTCCGGCCTTGCCTGCAAGCGAGGCCGGTTCTATTTATTGCAATATCTTCCGCTTCTTGCCGCCTGGCGGCGCTTCTTTCAGCGGACAATTCCCCCCACTTCCAGCCCCCCTTCGTCACACGCGAACCATCTTGGCACGCGTGCCCTTTGCTATTGGAGGATCTATGACCAGAAATCACGAACGTTTCATCATCATCAGCGGCGGGCCGGGATCCGGTAAAAGTACGCTGATCGATGCGCTCGAAAAGGATGGCTTCGCCCGTACCGTTGAAGCTGGACGCGCCATTATTCAGGATCAGGTCGCTATCAGCGGCAATGCCCTGCCCTGGAAGGATCGCACGCTTTTTGCCGAGTTGATGCTTTGCTGGGAGATGCGCTCGCACGCGATGGCGGAGCAACAGTCGGGTACGGTTTTCTTCGATCGCGGTGTTCCCGACGTGATCGGCTATCTGACGGTGTGCGACCTGCCGGTTTCACAACACATGGAAGAAGCTGCCCTCCAGGTCAGATATAACAGAACCGTGTTCCTGGCGCCGCCATGGGCGGAAATCTTCGGGCAGGATGCAGAGCGCAAACAGGATTTCGAGGAAGCCGAACGTACTTTCGATGCGATGGACAAAACCTACAGGCGGCTCGGATATGAAATCGCGCTCCTGCCGAAAGTATCGGTCCAGGAGCGCGTCAATTTCATCAAGCAGGCCTTGCCATCAGTTGTCGTCTGACGGCACATCCTCTTCGGTGCTTGCCTTTTCCTCAGACTTGCGGTCGGCGGCTTCGCGCCGGTTCCAGGCTGCCAGACTGAACGGAAGAAACGCAAGATAGGCGAGCGCCGTGATGCTCAATGTCTGCCAGGTGAAGCTCATCAGGAACGCGACGTACACCACCACAAACAGGATCAGCGGCATGACGATATCGCGCCGGACAAGGCTGCCAGCCGATTTGCCATTATAAACCGGCAGGCGGCTTACCAACAGGAACGCAATGGCCACGGTATAGACCGCGACCCCGAAAGCAAGCGCGCGTGTCGGGGTGAGGCCGAGAAAGCCAAGATAGACCGGCAGCAGGACGAGCATCGCACCGGCGGGCGCAGGCACGCCGATGAAATAGTTGCTTTGCCATGCGGGACGGTTCGGGTCTTCCAGCATGACATTGAAACGCGCCAGCCGCAGGCAGCAGGCAATGGCGTAGAGAAGTGCCGCGATCCAGCCGAAAGAGCGCGCCTGATCAAGCATGAAGGCATAGAGCACCAAGGCAGGCGCCACGCCGAAATTGACGATATCGGCCAATGAATCCATCTGGGCGCCGAACTTCGACGATCCCTTCATCATGCGCGCGACCCGTCCGTCGATGCCGTCCAGAAAAGCTGCGACGAGCACCATCATAACGGCAAGCTCGAAACGGTTCTCGAAGGCCAGACGGATGCCGGTAAGGCCGGCGCAGATAGCCAGAACCGTTATGACATTGGGAACGACGATACGCAGGGGTATCTGCGACAGCTTCGGGCCGCGCGATGAATCCACGCGGCCATTGGGCTCAAAAGGCGGAAAAGGTGTTTCCATCGGCTCAGCCGATCCGCACCACAGGCTCACCGCGCACGCTGCCGTAATCGGCCAGCGCGGTTTCACCGGCCACAGCCGTCTGGCCAACAGCGACGCGAACGGTCGCTTCTGCCGGAAGATAGACATCGACGCGCGATCCGAAGCGGATCAGGCCGAACCGCTCGCCCACGGACAATTCATCATCCTCATTGGACCAGCAGACAATGCGTCGGGCAACAAGACCTGCAATCTGGACAACGCCGATCTTGCCGTGCGGGCTTTCGATCAGGACGCTGTTGCGTTCGTTTTCGGTGCTGGCTTTGTCCAGTTCTGCGTTGAGGAACTTGCCCGGACGATGCACGACCTTCTCGATCTTGCCGCGCACCGGCGAGCGGTTGATGTGGACCGAAAACACATTCATGAAGACCGACACGCGCATGCGTGGTTCGGCACCGAGGTCAAGTTCGGCGGGCGGGACAGCCAGACCGACGAAAGAAACCTTTCCGTCGGCTGGGCTGATGACCAGATCATCGTCCATCGGCGTCACGCGCTCGGGATCACGATAGAAATAGATGCACCAGACGGTCAGCACCATGCCGATCCAGAACAGCGGGTCCCAGAGCCAGCCGAGAATGAGCGAAACAACGAAAAAGCCCGCGATAAACGGATAGCCTTCCCGGTGGATCGGCACGAAAGTATTGCGGATAGTGTCAGTAAGGCTCATCGCTCTTCCTTTGAGTTTGGCCGTTATTTACCTCATCCTATCCGGAATCAAAATCCATTTCGCAAATTATTCACGGCTGTTAGGGCACGTGATCATGCCCTAATATAATTAACCACCCGCGAACCCGCTATTCCGCCGCCGGAACACCGCGCGAAACGACGCCCAGTTCGTCGCTTTGCCGCACCTGGCGCAGACGCTCTTCCGCCTCATCGGCCTCGCGCTGGCGAGCCCACATGGAAGCATAAAGCCCCTTGTGCTTGAGCAGCATGCGGTGCGTGCCTCTTTCGGCGATCAGGCCGTCTTTCAGGACGATGATCTCATCCGCGCCGATCACCGTCGACAGGCGATGCGCGATGACCAGCGTGGTCCGGCCCCGGCTGACAATGTCGAGTGCCGACTGGATTTCCTGCTCGGTTGCCGTATCGAGTGCGGAGGTAGCCTCATCGAGGATGAGGATCGGCGGAGCCTTCAGGATCGTGCGGGCAATGGCAACACGCTGTTTCTCTCCGCCAGAAAGCTTGAGGCCGCGTTCGCCGACCATGGACTGATAGCCTTCCGGCAGATGCTTGATGAAGCCCGAAATCTGCGCCAGTTCGGCTGCCTTTTCCACTTCTTCGGTGGTGGCATCGGGACGGCCATAACGAATATTATAGGCTATCGTATCGTTGAACAGGACGGTGTCCTGCGGCACCATGCCGATGACCTTGCGCAGGCTTTCCTGCGTAACATCGCGGACATCCTGCCCGTCGACGGAGACCGACCCGGACTGGACATCATAGAAGCGGAACAGGAGCCGCGAGATGGTCGATTTACCCGCACCCGACGGTCCGACAATCGCCACTGTCTTCCCTGCCGGAACTTCAAAACTGATGCCTTTGAGGATCGGACGGTTCGCGTCATAGGCGAAATGCACGTCGTCGAAACGAATTGCGCCGTGTTCGATTTTCAATGCCGGCGCATTGGATTTGTCGACGACTTCCTGCTTTACATCGAGAAGGTCGAACATCTGCTCGATATCGGTCAGGCCCTGACGGATTTCACGATAGATAAAGCCGATGAAGTTGAGCGGAATGGACAACTGCATCAGCAAGGCATTGATGAAAACGAAATCGCCGATGGATTGCGTCCCGGCCCGCACTTCCAGCGCCGACATGACCATGACAACCGCCATGCCGACACCAAAGATGACGGCCTGACCGAAGTTCAGCCAGCCGAGCGAGGTCCAGGTCTGGGTTGCCGCCTTTTCATAACGCGCCATCGAAGCATCGAAGCGCTGGGCTTCCATTTTCTCGTTGCCGAAATATTTGACCGTTTCGAAATTGAGCAGCGAGTCGATCGCCTTGGTGTTGGCGTCCGTATCGGAATTGTTCATTTCGCGGCGAATATTGATGCGCCAGTCACTCGCCTTGATCGTGAACCAAGTATAGAGCCAGACGGTTGCAGCCACCACGAGAAGGTATGAGATGCCGTAGGCGAAGGCGAAAATCACCGCCGTCAGCGCAAATTCCAGAATGGTGGGCAGTGTGTTGAGGATCGTGAAACGAACGATGGTTTCGATGCCCTTGGTGCCGCGCTCGATGACGCGCGAAAGCCCGCCTGTGCGCCGTTCCAGATGGAACCGCAAGGACAGCTGATGCATATGCACGAAGGTCTTATAGGCAAGCTGACGCACCGCATATTGGCCGACACTCGCAAACAATGCGTCGCGAAGCTGGTTGAGACCGGCTTGTACGATCTTGGCGCCGTTATAGGCCAACACCAGCATCACCGCACCAACCAGAAACAGCGGAAGATAATCCGGCGGGTTCAGCTGGCCGGTCAAGGCGTTCGTCACCCATTTGAAGAAATAGGGGACGAGGATCAGCACGATCTTGGAAATCACCAGATAGAACGTGGCCCAGACGACGCGCATGCGAAGGTCCGGCCTGTCGGAAGGCCACATATAGGGCCAGAGATTTCGCAGTGTCTTGAACGTCTCGCCGGAGTCGGCGGAAACCGTTTTGGGGGAACTCATATCAGGGTCTTTCAATCAAACAGAGCTGACGCAGCAGTCACCGGAGAAAGTGGCAAGATGCGCGCGAATCGCGGCCAGTTGCGGCCAGTTGATGCTGTAACGAGAGGTTTGGCGCTCGGGCCGGTAGTCGACCAGACCCGCCTGCACGAGAACCTTGAGGTGCTGGGAAACCGTCGATTGAGCGAGGTCGAGCTTGCCGACAATATCCTTGCAGCAGCAAGCCTCCTCCATCATCAGCTGGCGGATAATGCGAATACGGACAGGATGCCCCAGCGCGGCGCAAATGCGCGCCGCCGCTTCATCATCAATGCCGAGCTGCGCCACATCGGGGGCTGCTTCGGCCAAGTTTTTGTCCAGAACTATCTTCATCGTCTATCGACGATATACGATTATGCCCTGCAGTTCAAGATTTGGAGACGTTCATTCCAGAAAAGGCCAGCAAATGGGAACACACTATCGTGACTGGTGCACCCGACCGAAATGCGCCATCCCTTACAGGAAAGTGCAGTTCGGTTGCGAAAATGCTCATCAGTTCCTGTGCTCTTCCAGCTGGCGCTTGACCTCGTCCTCACCCAAAGGTTCCTTCGGCATATTGAACACCTGCCCCGGCCAGATCAGGTCCGGATTGCGGATCTGGTCGCGATTGGCAAGATAGATTGTCGTGTATCGTGTGCCTTTGCCATAGGTGCGCTTGGAGATCGTCCAGAGATTGTCTCCGCGCCGGATGATGACAGAACCTTCAACTTTCTGGAGCGGGGCCGCAGCTTCGCCATGCACGCCCGAAGGCGTGGTTGCCTGGCCGTCCGTATCGGAGGCAATGGCTGAAATATTTTCACCGGCTTCGCGGCGGAACGGCACGCGAGCTGTCGCTAAAACCCGATTGGCATTGTCAAGCAGGTCAGCGCGAATGATATAATCGCCGACACTGAGGGGCTGCTTGCTCTGCACCAGAAAACGGCCATCAGGTGAAATGGGGCTTGCGCCGAGCAACGTATCGTTGGCGTGAACGATCACGCGATTACCGCCCTTGGCCTTACCCGCCACGAACACGGATTGGCCTTCGATCTCCACTGCTTCAATGGCAATCGGCAAATCCTGCACAGGCTTGGATTCCGGCTTGCCATCCTTGGCCGGAGCTTCGGAAGCAGCTTCCGTATTTTCCTGCGGTTTCGCTGCCGTTTCCGGCTTTGTGATCAGGCGACTTGCCTGACCCGGCTCCTCGACCAGCGCCAGCACTTGTCCCGATTTGGTTTCTGGTACCGATACGATGGCGGTTTGCGCGGAAGTGGCAACATTGTTGTCCGCGCCGGTCGAGCGCAAGACAAGCTGGTGATCGCCCGCTTTCAAGGGTTCATCCAGCACAACGGCGAAATCGCCATTGGCTCCGGCCTTCGCCTTTCCGACAACGTTTGCCCCTGCCACAACCTCGACATCGGCATTGGGAAGCGCCTTGCCGGCGATCACGACCGAACCGTCAGGCTCGACGCGAAGAAGATCGAAAACCGGCGTCTTGTTCGGCTGTTCTGCGGGAGCGGCATCAGCCTGTTTGGCAGGCTCTTCGGATTGCGCGGCTTTCGGCTTCGCATCATCGGGCGCAGGGTTGGTCGCCTCTGGCGCTTTGGTCTCCGATGGCGTTGCTTGAGGCTGCGTTGGCACATCGCCTGACACTGGCGCAGCAACATTGGATTGCGGCACCTCAACGCGGGATCGTGTTGCATTCCAATAGAGGCCGAGCCCGACAACAATTGCGACGAGCCCGATACCGAGCAATCCTAACCTGTTCTTTTGCATTTCGTTTCGAAACCCACGCCAGAGACTATAATGACGGGTTTATAGCTTTTGGCTTCCCCCCACAAGAAATCTGCACCGAAACGGCAAAAGGTACGAGGCTTTTTATTAGCAGGGTTATTGTTCTACACAGTTTGTCGGCTTCGACTGGTCCGGATCGTCCATAAGGTTATAAAGATCGGCCGTTTCGCCCTTGGTCCACCAGATATAAACGCCGCCGGCATATTTGGCCCCAGAGCCGGAGAGGACGTTGGAGGCGATGACGGTTTCGTCTTCCAGCTCCAGTTCGGCAAGCGAAATATCACCGGCATTGTAGTAGGTTACCGACACATTATTCTCGCCGCATTTGTAGAGAACGGAGTTGGTCGTCACTTCGGTGTCGTCCGGCAGCTTGATATTGATCTCGCCCGCTGATGCGGATGAGGCGGCAAAGGTAAGCCCGAGAAACACAACCCAGTTCTTCATATCCAATCCACTTCTCGATCTGGAACACATACTGATTGAGATATAACAATCGCCACAAATGTCCAACAGGACTGGCCCGTGACCAAAATCTCTCCGCTAATTGAAATCGCAAGCGCTTGACGCTGAAAGGCCAAAAGCGCACAAGAAATCATGTCTGAGATTCGATCCATCTGTGTTTATTGCGGCTCTTCTACGGGCCTGAATCCCATCTATCGTGAAGCGGGCGTTACGCTTGGCCGCTCCATTGCCGAACACGGCCTGCGCCTTGTTTATGGCGGCGGCACGCGCGGCATCATGGGCGCGGTTGCGCAAGGCGTGATGGAAGCTGGCGGCGAGGTTACCGGCATCATCCCGACCTTCCTGCTCGACAAGGAAGCGAGCCTCGAAAAGGCCCAACAGCTGACCGAGCTCATCGTCGTCGGCGACATGCATGAGCGCAAGCACCTCATGTTCCAGAAATCGGATGCGTTTGTCACGCTGCCGGGCGGCATCGGCACGGTTGAAGAAATCGTGGAAATGATGACCTGGGCGCAGCTCGGCAAGCATCGTAAGCCAATGGTTTTCGCAAACATCAACAATTTCTGGCAGCCTATGCTCTCACTGCTTGAGCATATGGCGGCGGAAGGCTTCCTGCATACCGCGCATCAGGTGAAGCCATTGGTGATCGACAAAGCGGAAGACATCGTTCCCGCCATCATCGCCGCCAATGGCAAGGCGCATGAAGGCGACCAGAAGATCATCGAGAAGATGTGATCGCGGCGGCTTTCACCAGAACACATGAGCATACGGCAGGGGCGGAGCGATCCGCCCTTAATCTTATCCGGGAGAGGTTGATGAAGACCATCGGTCTGATAGGCGGAATGAGCTGGGAAAGCTCGCAGGAATATTATCGGATCATCAATCAGGAAATCCGCGCACGGCTTGGCGGAACGCACTCCGCCAAGAGCATCATGTGGTCCATGGATTTCGGTGAAATCGAGGGCCTCCAGCATGAAGGCCGATGGGATGAGCTGACCACACTCATGATCGAGGCCGCGCAGAACCTTGAACGGGGCGGCGCGGATTTTATCCTGATCTGCACCAACACCATGCACAAGATGGCTGCGGACATCGAAAACACCACATCTATCCCGCTCTTGCATATTGCCGACCCCACGGCGGAAAAGATCAAGGCAGCAGGCCTTTCAAAAGTCGGGCTCCTCGGCACCGCCTTCACGATGGAACAGGATTTCTATAAGGGCCGCCTCGCGGCCAAACATGGGCTTGAGGTGCTAACGCCCGACGATGCCGACCGCAAGACCGTGCACGACATCATCTATCAGGAGCTGGTGATTGGCGAAGTGCGCGATGCGTCACGCGAAAAATACCGCGCTGTCATCCATCGTCTGGTTGGGCGCGGGGCGGACGCCATCATTCTCGGCTGCACCGAAATCATGCTGCTCATCGGCCAGCAAGATAGCCCTGTGCCGGTTTTCGACACGACACGATTGCATGCCGAGGCGGCGGTTGATGCCGCCCTTTCCTCAAAATCCTGAGAAAACCCTGGAGATTTTACCCGGCAGGAAAACCATTCTTTCCGGAACTTCAATGCCATTCGCTTGCTTCCCGTCGAGCGCCGTGCAAATATTCAACCATATGGTTGACTATCTTTCGCAATGCAGTATATTCAACCTCACGGGTGAATAATGAACGATGATGCTTTGTCGCATATTCTCAAGGCCGTGGGGGACGTTACCCGACGGCACATCTTGACGCTTCTCGTACAGGAGGGCGCGTCAAGGGTGACTGCGCTCGCCGCTCATTTCGACATGTCGCTCAACTCGGTCTCCAAACACATCAAGGTGCTGGAGGAGGCAGGGCTGGTCACCCGCAAGACTTTAGGACGCGAGCATTTCATTGCCGCCGAGCTGGAGCCCGTGCGGGAAGTGGAGGCATGGTTTGCGGAACTGAAGTCTGTCTGGGAACTGCGCCTCACGGCGCTGGAAGATGTACTCGTTTCTAAGGAACATGAAAATGAGTGAGCTCGAACTGACAGTCAATCGCAGGATTGCGGCCCCACGGGAGAAGGTATTCAACGCATGGCTGTCGCCTGAAACGCTGGCGAAATTCATGCGCGCATCAAGTGACAGCACCGGACCTTCCGATGTCAGCACGGATGCGGTGAAAGGCGGACGCTTTTCCATCGTCATGCACATGGTCGATCGCGACGTGCCCCATTCGGGCACTTATCTGGAAATCGACCCACATTCACGCCTGGCGTTCACGTGGAATTCGCCCCACTCGCTGGACGACAGCGTGGTGACGATAGACCTCAAGGAAGTAGATCCAAATACCACCGACATTACGCTGAAACAGGTCAAGTTCCGCAGCCCTGAAGCCCGCGACGGCCATATCAAAGGCTGGACCACCATTCTGACGAATTTCGACGGACTGGCCAACTGATCCTGCCGACAGAAATGAAAATGCCGGGTGATCGAGCCCGGCATTTATCGATTTACTTCTTCACCAGTGTCGCCACGGCTTCAACATGCGGCGACCAGAGGAACTGGTCAATCGGCGTGACACGCGTGACGCGATAACCGCCTTTTGTCAGAATGGCGAGGTCGCGAGCCAGCGTCACCGGATTGCACGAAACCGCGACAACCTTTTCCACCTTGGATTTTGCCAGTTCAAGCGCCTGCTCTTCTGCGCCTGCCCGCGGAGGATCGAAAACCACGGCATTGTAGGTCAGCAGTTCCTTCGGCATCAGTGGCCGGCGGAACAGATCGCGCCGCTCAACCGAGACGGGCTTCAAGCCCTGCACATGGCGCACGCCTCGATCAAGAGCCGCAAGCGCCAGCGCGTCGTTCTCGACCGCATGAACCGCGCTCTTTTCCGCAATCCGCAGCGCAAATGTGCCGACGCCGCAGAACAGGTCCGCGACACGCTTGGCTTTGCCGAAATGATCCAGCACCAGCTGCACCATTGCTTCTTCCGCATCGGTCGTTGCCTGCAAGAAGCAGCCGGGCGGCACCGGCACCGGCACCTTACCGAAGTGAATGAGCGGCTTTTTCGGCTCAACGATGATTTCGCCTTCATGCGAAAGACGCGCAAAGCCCTTTTTCATGACAAGAGCGGTCAGCGCGCGCCGTTGATCGTCGCTCAGCTTGCCGCAGCCGCTCGCCGCGAGATCAAGACCGGATGCAGTCAACGTCACCGCCAGCTTGAAGGGCTTGGAGCCAGGCGCGATCAAAGCACCAACTTCACGCAAATCGTCAAGCCGCGCAATGATCTCGGGAACAGTTACCGCACATTCAACGATGTCGATGATTTCGTGGCTCAAGTGACGGTTGAAGCCAAGCAGGACGCCCTTCTCCGTCTTGCGTGCCGCAAAAACAGCGCGGCGGCGCGTACGCGGCTGGCAAGCGACCAGAGGCGCAACTTCCGCATCAATCCCCCTGCCCTTCAGCGCGGAGACGACCAGTTCGCGCTTCCACAGACGATAGGGTTCATCCTGCCAGTGTTGCAAGGCGCAGCCACCGCAATCCTCGAAATGCTGGCAGGCGGGCGCCTGACGCTCAGGCGATGTTTCCAGAAGAGCCATAACCGTCGCTCGGTTCTTGTCACGCGCGACATTGGCCACCTCGCCCGGCAGCGTGAAAGGCACATAAATCTGGCCGTCTGGAAGGTTGGCGACGCCATCGCCGCCCGCACCAATCGAGCGGATTGTAATCTGGGTCGTCATCGGTCTTTCTTTCCTGCCAGGAGATATTCACGATTGCCATCTCCGCCTTCGATAGGCGATGGGCAGAGGCCGAGCGCACGCCAACCTGCCTGCGTCTCCAGCCACGATTTCAGTTCTTCCGCAATGCGTTCGCCATCTTTCGGATCGCGCAGAATGCCGCCCTTGCCGATGGCCTCGCGCCCCGCTTCAAATTGCGGCTTTACGAGAAGCGCGCAGATAGCATCTTTTTGCGCCAAGGCCAATGCCGGGGGCAAGGCCAGTTTGAGCGAGATGAAACTGACATCCGAAACCACGCAATCGATTTCGCGCCCATCCAGATGGGAGAGCTCAAGCCCGCGAGCATTGAGCCCTTCCTTGTTGGTTACACGAGGGTCGGCGCGCAGGGATTCATGCAACTGGTCATGGCCGACATCGATAGCCAGAACATGGCTTGCACCCCGCTCCAGAAGCACCTGCGTGAAGCCGCCTGTCGAAGCGCCAATGTCGAGCGCTGTGCGCCCTTTCACATCGACGTCGAAATGGTCGAGCGCCGCGATTAGTTTCAGGGCAGCACGAGAAACATAGGCGCTTGCCGGATCATCAACGGCGATCTTCGCCGTGCGCGGAACCGTCTGGCCCGGCTTGGTGACGGGCTTGCCGTCCACCTTGACCGTGCCGCGCTGGATTGCATCCCGCGCCCGCGAGCGCGTTGCAAACAGCCCAAGCTCCACCAGCAACTGGTCGAGCCGCAGGTTCTTATCGCCACCCGGTTCAGGCACGGTGGGAGGTAGTCAGTTGGTCGCGGCCAAGAGCGGCAAACACCGCATGTACGATGCCCGTCCGGTCGAGACCGGCCTCGGCATACATGGCGTCCGGCTTGCCGTGATCCTGATAGCTGTCCGGCAAGGCCAGCGCGCGCACTTTGAGGCCACGATCCAGAAGTCCGTCCGTGGCGAGGAATTGCAGCACGTGGCTGCCAAAACCGCCAACCGCACCCTCTTCCACCATCACCAGCACTTCATGCTCACGCGCCAGACGGCGGATCAGATCATGATCGAGCGGCTTGGCAAAACGTGCATCAGCAACCGTGGTCGAAAGACCGGCAGCGCCCAGCTCATCGGCGGCGGCAAGACATTCCTGCAAGCGCGTTCCGAAGGAGAGGAGCGCGACCTTCGTGCCCTCGCGCACGATGCGCCCCTTGCCGATTTGAAGCAGTTGCCCGCGTTCAGGCAGATCGACACCGACACCATCGCCGCGCGGATAGCGGAAGGAAATCGGACCTTCGTCATATTCAGCGGCCGTGCGCACCATATGGCGCAGTTCGGCCTCGTCGGAAGCGGCCATCACCACGAAACCGGGGAGAGCGGCAAGGAATCCTGTATCGAACGAGCCTGCATGGGTCGGGCCATCGGCCCCAACCAGACCGGCGCGATCGATAGGGAAGCGCACCGGCAGGTTCTGGATCGAAACGTCGTGCACGACCTGATCGTAACCGCGTTGCAGGAAGGTGGAGTAGATCGCACAGAACGGCTTGAAACCTTCACTTGCGAGACCGGCGGCGAAAGTCACCGCATGTTGCTCGGCAATGCCGACATCGAATGTGCGCTGCGGGAACACCTCGCCAAAAAGATCAAGCCCGGTGCCCGACGGCATGGCGGCGGTGATCGCCACTATTCTGTCGTCGTGGCGAGCTTCTTCAATAAGGCTGGTGCCGAAAATCTTGGTATAGCTCGGCGCATTTGCGGGCGGCTTCGACTGCTGACCGGTTATGACGTCGAATTTATTGACGCCGTGATATTTGTCGGCGGCAGCTTCCGCAGGCGCATAACCCTTGCCCTTTTGCGTGACCACGTGGATCAGTACCGGGCCTTCCTGCGTGTCGCGCACATTTTTCAGGATCGGCAACAGGTGATCCAGATTATGCCCGTCAATGGGGCCGACATAATAGAAGCCAAGCTCTTCAAACAGCGTGCCGCCAGTGAAAAAGGCACGCGCATATTCTTCCGACTTGCGGGCCTTGTCCTGAAGGAACTTCGGCAGTTTTTTGGCGACCTGCTTGGCGGCTTCGCGGACGCTGCGGTAAGTCTTGCCGGAGACGAGACGCGCCAGATAAGCACTCATTGCGCCGGTCGGCGGCGCAATCGACATGTCATTATCGTTAAGAATGACAATAAGGCGCGCATCCAGCGCACCGGCATTGTTCATCGCTTCATAGGCCATGCCTGCCGACATGGAACCATCGCCGATGACCGCAATCACATTGCGCTTTTCGCCCGAAAGATCGGATGCGACGGCCATGCCGAGGCCAGCCGAAATCGATGTCGAAGAATGCGCCGCCCCGAAAGGATCATATTCGCTTTCAGTGCGCTTGGTGAAACCAGAAAGGCCGCCGGTCTGGCGCAATGTGCGGATGCGGTCGCGACGCCCGGTCAAAATCTTGTGCGGATAGGCCTGATGGCCAACGTCCCAGATGATGCGGTCGTGCGGGGTATCGAAGACATGGTGCAATGCCACGGTCAGTTCCACCACACCCAATCCCGCGCCCAGATGCCCGCCAGTGGTCGAAACCACGTCGATCAACTCCGCGCGCAATTCCTGCGCGAGCTGCGGCAAGTCGGATTCCGGCAATGCACGCAGGCGATCCGGGGTCGGCGCCTTGTCGAGCAATGGGGTCAGGGGTCGGGACATTAAAACAACCTGTTTCTGGTTCGGCCTTGTTGTCGGTATAGCAGCTACGCGACGGGATCAAGCAGGGAGACATCGTGTCCCAACTCAATTCATTTCATTCAGGCAAAGGTATGAAATCCTTTTCGTCACCGGGCACAATATCAAAACGCCCGGTTCGCCATTCTTCCTTGGCCTGCTCAATCCTCTCCCGTGAAGAGGATACGAAATTCCACCATACATAGCGCTTCGAGCCAAGGGCCGCACCGCCAAAAAGCATGATATGCGCTCCCTCCGGTCCGGCCTGCACTACGATATCGTCGCCGGGGCGAAAGGCCAGCAAGCGATCAGGCGGGAACACTTCTCCGCCAATGCCGACATTGCCCTGCAACGTATAGATAGCACGTTCTTCAGCCACGGGCGGGATCGGGAAACGTCCGTTCGGCTCAATTCGAATATCTGCATAGAGCGTATCGGCGTGCTGGATCACCGGAGACTTCAGCCCCAGCATGGCCCCCATGATCAGGCGGCCGGAAAAATCACGGTCCTCCATCACCGGCAGATCGGGAGCATTGGTATGAAAAAATTCCGGGTTGATTTCTTCCAGTGCGTCAGGAAGCGCGAGCCATGTCTGAATACCGGAAATCGACAACGGTCCGTTGCGTTCCTCTTCCGGCGACCGTTCCGAATGCACAATGCCCCGGCCTGCCGTCATCAGGTTCACATCACCAGGACGGATGACCATTTCAGTGCCGAGACTATCCCTATGCCGGATATGCCCGTCAAAAAGATAGGTCACCGTGGAAAGGCCAATATGCGGATGCGGGCGCACATCCAGCGCATCGCCATCGCGCAGAACAGCCGGCCCCATGCGATCGAAGAAAATGAACGGCCCCACCAGACGGCGACGCACCGTTGGCAAAGCGCGCCGCACTTCCAGCCCGCCAATGTCGCTTGTACGCGGGATGACCAGCGTTTCGATGCTATCTACCGAGGTCTTGTCGCCAAGAACCGGATCAGGACACGGAAAGAAACTCATGAAACGCGACTCCAGCCATTAATCTGTAGAGCTTATATAAGAGCTGATTGCAGTTTATCGAAAGCGCATTCAAAACAAAACCGCACCGGCGAGCGGTGCGGTTCAGTCTCCATGCAAAATCCTGTCAGCGCCCTTGCAACAGCTTGGAAAGCGCACTGGTGTCGGGAACCTGTCCGTTCGTCGTCAGCTTGTCCACCAAGCCCGGCAGCACCTGCGAGAGCTGGTCCAGAAGCTCCTGCTGATCGATGCCGGCATGCGCCGCGATTTCACTGAGCGTTTTCTGGCCGAGCGCATCGCCAAGCTGCCCTGGCTCGATTGGATGGTTGGAACCCTGACCAACCCACGAATCCACCTTGTCGCCGAGACCAGCCTGCTTGAGTTGATCGAGAAGACCGCCAAGTCCGCCGCCGAGAGGTCCCGGCGCGGAGGGAGCCGCAGAAGCATTGCCGGCAGCCGCACCACCGAGCAGACCACCAAGCCCGCCAAGGATGCCGCCGAGCAGCCCGCCGCCTGCCTGGGATTGATCCGGCACCGGCACAGGCTGCGCCGGAGCAGCCGCCGTATCGTCGCCATGGCCCTTCAACATCTTGCCGATCAGCAGGGCGCCGAGCGCAATCAGAACCGGCTTCGCCAGGCTTCCGCCAGGAATAGGCGAATTGCCCGAGTTGTCGTCATAACTTCCCATCACACGATACTCCCTGTTATCCGATGCCAACGGTGCATTCGGTAAGATAAAGGTAAATGGGTTTCCCATTTTGACAAGCATTATACCTTGCAAATTTTGTAGCAGTGTGAAAATTTCCTAAGTGCGTGATGCAAAAGTGTATTTACGCATCGGGAGATATTAGATGTCTGTTATAAGCTGGATAATACTAGGCTTGATTGCCGGCTTCATCGGCAGCAAGATTGTCAATAAAAGCGGCCAGGGCCTTTTCCTGGATATTGCTCTCGGCATTGTCGGCGCCATCGTCGGCGGTGTGATTTCGTCTCAGCTTTTTGGACGTGGCGTCACCGGCGCGTTCGATCCGATCAGCCTTGTTATTGCGATAGTCGGCTCAATAATCGTGTTGTGGGTGTACCACGCAATTACCGGCAAGCGTTCCATCGGTTGATGTGATAGATACAGATTTCAGGCTCCGGCTCGTCCGGGGCCTTTTATCGTGTTTCGATCTGACTGGGATCAGATCGGCGTTTGCCGAAAGACCTGCAAATCAATGAGCTTTCTGGAACCTTATATTGCCGCATATGGCGCGCTGGCGCTTTTCTTTATCGTATATTTTGAATCATTCGGCGCCCCCTTGCCCGGCGAAAGCGCCCTCATAGCAAGCTCGCTGCTTGCGCTGCACGGAACGCTGAACATCGAAGCTGTGCTTCTCGCGGTTTTTGTTGGCGCGGTGCTAGGTGATTGCACAGGCTATCTGATCGGGCGTTTTGGTGGACGCCGACTGATCTTGCGATACGGCCATCTCGTCAAACTCACGCCGGAACGTCTGGAGCAGTTTGAAAAACTCTTCGACAGCAAGGGAATTTATGTGGTCGCAACGGCGCGCTTCGTCGTGCTGCTGCGACAGCTTAACGGCATTGTTGCGGGTTCAATGAAAATGAACCCGCTGCATTTTCTGGCCACCAATATTGTCGGCGCTGCAGGATGGACGCTTGCCTGGGGACTTGGCCCCTACATGCTGAGCGGCGTTTTAGCACCTTACATCACCCAGCTCAAAACGCTCTTCTGACCGGAAACACTCTGGCCGATATTACTCAGGGTCCAGCGGTTCCGTTCCGACCGGCTGCCCATCACGGCCAATGCGGATTTTCTCCACCTTGTCCTCGGCGGATTTCAGAAGCGTGTCGCAATGCTTCTTCAGGGCTTCGCCGCGCTCATAGATGCGAATGGATTCCTCCAGCGGCACGTCGCCCCGCTCCAGATCGTCGACGATCTTCTCAAGCTGCTTCAGCGCATCCTCGAAGCTCATTACCGCAATGTCGGCGTTGGACGGTTCGGTTACCATGATTCATCCTTTCAACAGCCGCGTAATATGCGTAGACGCGGACTGCGACAAGCCCTCTAGATCATATCCACCTTCGAGCACACTCACTAGCCGGTGATCGCAGAACCTTTCTGCCCGCTCCATGAGTTTGCCCGTCGCCCAATCAAAATCCGCTTCGTCAAGATTAAGCTCGGCCAGCGGATCACGAAAATGAGCATCGAAGCCCGCCGAAATAAGGATCAAATCTGGCCGGAAATTGTCCAAGGCAGGCAATACACGACTATTAAATGCCTCGCGAAATTCGCGACTTCCCGTATCGGGGGAAAGCGGCGCATTGAAGATATTGCCGACGCCGGTTTCATCCTTCGCACCCGTGCCGGGATATAAAGGAAACTGATGCGTCGAGCAGAACAGGACGCTTGGATCGTCCTTGAAAATATCCTGCGTTCCGTTTCCGTGATGCACGTCCCAATCGACGATGGCGACGCGCTCGGCACTGTGGCGGCGCTGTGCATGGCGGGCAGCAATCGCAACATTGTTGAAAAGGCAAAAACCCATTGCTGTGGAACGTTCGGCATGATGTCCCGGCGGGCGAGCCGCAACGAACACATTATTTGCAGCACCCGAAAATACATCATCAACCGCAGCCGTGGCCGCACCGATTGCCGTCAGCGCGGCTTCCAGACTTTTCGGGCTGACATAAGTGTCCCCGTCGAGCCGCACCACGGGCGCCGGTGCTTCCTCGTCCAGAGAAGGCTCGGGTATTCCGGCGCGTATCGCTTCCAGATGTTCTTCCGGATGCGCAAGAAGTACAGCCGTCTCGTCGGCGCGCGGTGCTTCAACCCGGTCGAGCCGATAGAAATCCGGCCCCTCCAATTCACTCATCAGCGCCCGGATGCGATCCGGACGCTCGGGATGGCCGGGCGGTGTCAAATGTTCCAGATAGATCGGATGCCAGTAAAGCCGTGTCGTCATAGTTTCACTATAGCATCTCACCGGCACATGACCATGACGGCCATGCGCCTGATCTGTCTGAAACGCGGTTAGATGATTTCCGTGCGGGCGATGTGAATGCCGAAGCCTTCAAGACCGACATAGTGGCGCTCGCGCGACGCCAGAAGCACAATCGACGTGATGCCGAGATCCTTCAATATCTGTGCGCCAAGACCGATCTGACGCCACTCTTCCTCGCGGGCAACCGCTTCGGCGTGGCTTTCATGCTCGCCCTGGATCGCATCGCGAGCGCGGGTATCGTGATGATCGGAACGCACGCCGACAGAGCCTTCGCGCAGATAGACCAGTACGCCGCGACCTTCCTTGCCCATCTTTTCCATGATGGCGTCAAGATTGCTGCTGCCTTTGCCGAAAACGTCGTTCAGCACATCCTCGCGGTGCAGGCGAACCGGCACTTCCTCACCGTCACGAATGTCGCCGAATACGACGGCCACGTGCTGCATCGGTTCCCATGGCAGTTCATATGTGTAGGCGTGGGCGCTTCCCGCACAGGTGCTTACGAGTGCATCGCCAACGCGCTTGACCAGCGTTTCCTTGCGCTGGCGATAGGCGATGAGGTCGGCAACCGTGACCCGATGCAGAGCGTGTTTTTCGGCAAAAGCCTTTACGTCGGGGCCGCGCATGACGGAACCGTCATCGTTGACCAGCTCGCAGATCACGCCGATCGGCGGGAGATTTGCGAGCTTGCAGAGGTCGACAGCGGCTTCCGTATGGCCGGACCGCATCAGAACGCCGCCTTCGCGGGCAACCAGCGGGAAAATATGGCCGGGACGCACGAAATCCGAAGCGCCTGCATTGGGATTGGCCAGATTGCGAACGGTCAGCGTGCGGTCTTCCGCCGAAATGCCGGTCGTGGTGCCATGGCGGTAATCGACCGTAACAGTGAACGCTGTCGTGTGGGCAGATTCGTTTTCAGCAACCATGGGTGCGAGGTTGAGCCGCTTGGCTTCCTCGCGTGTCATCGGCGTGCAGACGATACCGGACGTATGACGAACGATGAAGGCCATCTTTTCCGGCGTGCAATGCACGGCGGCGACAATCAGGTCGCCTTCGTTCTCGCGCCCGTCATCATCCATGACTACAACGATTTCGCCGCGTTCGAATGCACGAAGCGCATCAACGACCTGTTTCTGATTATAGCTCATTTCGACCTCTATATGTCAGACAACCGACTGGCCCAATCGCCGGTTAGATTATGGCCAGTCTGGCCCCAAATGAATCAGACGCGGCCAGTCTGGCCGCGATGACGCAGATAATGATCGGCAATCGCGCAAGCCACCATCGCCTCGCCGATTGGCACGGCGCGAATGCCCACGCATGGATCATGACGGCCCTTGGTCATCACATCCACTTCCTGGCCGTCCTTATCGACAGAGCGGCGCGGGGTCAGAATCGACGAGGTCGGCTTGACCGCGAAACGCGCCACAACCGGCGCGCCGGTTGCGATGCCACCCAGAATGCCGCCTGCATGATTGGACAGGAACAACGGCTTGCCGTCATTGCCCATGCGCATTTCGTCAGCATTTTCTTCGCCGGTGAGACGCGCCGCCTCGAAACCATTGCCGATTTCGACGCCCTTCACGGCGTTGATCGACATCAGCAGGCTGGCAATGTCCTGATCAAGCTTGCCATAGATCGGCGCGCCAATGCCAGCAGGCACGCCTTCAGCAACAATCTCGATGACCGCACCGACCGACGATCCGCTTTTGCGAATGCCATCGAGATAGTCCGCGAACAATTCGACCGAACCCGCATCCGGCGAGAAGAAAGGATTGTTGTCCACTTCGGACCAGTTCCAGCGACGGCGGTCGATGCCGTGCACGCCCATGGCAACCAGCGCGCCCTTGACTTCCAGCCCCGGCACGATCTTGCGCGCTATGGCGCCAGCTGCAACACGGGCTGCGGTTTCACGCGCCGACGAACGCCCGCCGCCGCGATAGTCGCGAATGCCATATTTGACGTCATAGGTGTAATCGGCATGGCCGGGACGGTACTGGCGAGCAATCTCGCCATAATCCTTGGAGCGCTGATCGGTATTCTCGATCATCATCGAAATCGGCGTGCCGGTGGCCGTCATGGTCACGCCGTCATCGCCCAGAAGAACGCCGGAAAGCACGCGCACCTGATCGGGTTCGCGGCGCTGCGTGGTATATTTGGACTGGCCGGGCTTGCGCTTGTCGAGATAGGCCTGAATTTCAGCTTCCGTGAACGTGATGCCGGGCGGGCAGCCGTCAACAACGCAACCGAGCGCCAGACCGTGACTTTCGCCCCAGGTGGTTACGCGGAACAGATGGCCGAAACTATTGTGAGACATGCGCGACGCCTGAATAAATTGTCCTTGTCCGGAGCAGGCCAAGGAGAGAGCAGCTACTTTACGGGCCGGTTTTATTGGGCTTTTTGACGCCGGTCAAATCAAGCTCTCCGGCGACGTAAAATTTCCTTCTGAAGATCGATATCCGGCATTTTTTTTGACACATTCAGCACGTTACATTGTGGGATATCCGGCGCGACGCGCCAAAACACCAAATAGCGACAATCGTGTCGAATCGGTCAGGCGACAACCCAATCCGAGGCACAACCAAAGGAACGGAAGTCATGCATTATCTGGTCGGATTAATCCTCATCGTTGCTTCGCTTTTCTCCACGGTAGCGATGGCGGACGATGCCGAAGGCAAGATCACCGGTATCAACAAGGACAGCGAAACCATTACGCTGGATGACGGCCAGACATACAAGCTGCCTGGCGAGTTCGATTATAGCGCGATCAACAAGGGCATGAAGGTCCTTATCATTTATGATATGGTCGACAGCACGCGCTTCATCACCGATATTCAGGAAGCGCCGTAAGCAGACCTTGACGGGCTAATTCGCGCGCGTTGAATGATCGGTTAAAGGGTCACGTGCCCGTCAACACATGTAACGACATTGCCGCCAATCCAAATGCCATCGACTTCGCGCCGGACGTGAATGCGCCCTGCCCGCCCAAGGACAGTGCCTTGGCTGGCAACATAGGATTCGTCCGCTATACCACTGCCGATCAACCACTGGGCTATGCCCGCGTTTAGACTTCCTGTAACCGGATCTTCAAAGCCAGCCGCTGTAAAAGCCCGGACTTCAAAATCGGCAGCGGAATCGTCCTCGGCCTGTCTCCATGGTGCGACGACACCAACCCGCAGGCCAGAAATTGCCGCGAAATCTGGACGAAGGGCTAAAACGTCCTCCCTGCTTTTCAGAAGGACAGCCAGCCAGCCCGGACCGTTGTCGAGCCACCGCGCATCAACAATAGTGTCCATGCTGATATGCAAGGCTCCTGCGATACGTTGCAGCAATTGCGGTTCAAGGGCATCGCTTCTGATGAGCTCGGGGGCGGCAAAGGAAAGCATGTCGCCGTTCCTGCGTATGCGGATCAATCCGGCCTCGCATTCCTGCACGACCTCCCCACCATCGGCTCTCCCATTCGAAGCGAGCCAGACATGACAGCTCCCTAAAGTCGGGTGTCCCGCAAAAGGTAACTCACGCGACGGGGTGAAAATCCGGACGCGATAGTCTGCCCCGATTTTTGTCGGCTTTAGCAGAAAAGTAGTCTCGCTCAGATTGGTCCAGTTTGCAAACGCAGCCATTTGGGTGTCGTCCAAACTATCTGCATCGACAACGACAGCCAGCGGATTCCCGCCCAACGGCCGGGACGCGAAGACATCGACCTGCTGAAATTTGAACGTAAGACCTTTAGAACCGAGCATCATCCCCCCCCCCCCGAAATGTGGCTTTCAATATTTGATCGGTTCAGTCGTCGACTGCTCGTGTCTCAAATCCACTCAAGCTTGCCGTTTTCGAACTTCAGAAGCTTGTCCTGCGGGATGGATAGATTAGCGGCGGCGTGGCCATCCATATCGCCGTAAAGGTAAAACAGCGTGCGAATGCAGCCGCCATGCGTCACACAGACGGTAGGCCATTCCACAGCTTCCACCCAGCGCCCGATACGGCGCGAGAGGCTCATATAGCTTTCAGCGGTTGCGCCCGGCGGCACAAAATTCCACTTGTCGCGGGCGCGCGCTTCGAGGAGATCTTCGCGTTCCTTGGCAATGTCTTCCATCATGAAGCCTTGCCAATCGCCGAAATTGACTTCCATCAGCTGCGGGTCTGTGCGGTAATCATAAGGGTCGAGCCCCATGCGCAGGCGGATGCGCTCCATCGTTTCGCGGGTTCGACGCAGAGGGCTTGCCACGAAGTCGAAGCCCGCGCCGTCACCGATCAGCGATTTCAGCATATCGCCATTGCGATCCGCCTGAGTGCGGCCATGGGCATTGATATCGATGTCGAGCTGTCCCTGAATGCGCTGCGAAACATTCCAGTCCGTCTCGCCGTGACGCGAAAAGTAGATGATTTCCCGAGCCACAGCTCTACCCCAATATGCCGTCAGTCGTTGTATGCATAGCTTTCCCGCATCGGGAAAGAAAA
Source organism: Ochrobactrum sp. PL_is501 (assembly GCF_055816895.1). Classification (NCBI taxonomy): domain Bacteria; kingdom Pseudomonadati; phylum Pseudomonadota; class Alphaproteobacteria; order Hyphomicrobiales; family Brucellaceae; genus Ochrobactrum; species Ochrobactrum sp. PL_is501. The sequence goes on from NZ_JBVPGR010000036.1 coordinate 129,305, forward strand.
ATCCCGAAAAGCCGGTCAGCTTTTCGGGATTTGATATTCGCTGCTTCAGTCTTTCACGACCGAAATATCCGGCGCGTCGACCGCTTTCATGCCGATGACATGATAACCGCTATCCGCGTGATGGACTTCACCGGTCACCGAACGGGACAGGTCGGAAAGGAAATAAAGGCCGACATCGCCCACTTCCTCGATGGTGACGGTACGGCGCAGCGGCGCGTTGTACTCGTTCCACTTGAGGATATAGCGGAAATCGCCGATGCCGGAGGCGGCGAGCGTCTTGATCGGGCCTGCCGAAATCGCATTGACGCGAATGTTCTGCGGTCCAAGATCAACGGCCAGATATTTCACGCTGGCCTCAAGGGCAGCCTTGGCGACACCCATGACATTGTAGTTCGGCATGACCTTTTCGGCGCCATAATAGGTCAGTGTCAGGATCGAGCCGCCGTCAGCCATCAGCTTTTCCGCGCGGCGCGAAATCGCCGTCAGCGAATAGACCGAAATCAGCATCGTGTTGGTGAAATTCGCTTCCGAAGTATCGACATAGCGCCCCGTCAGCTCGTCCTTGTCGGAAAAACCGATGGCGTGCACGACGAAATCGAGCTTGCCCCACTTCTTTTCAAGCGTCTCGAAAACAGCATCGATGCTGGCGGCATCCGCCACATCGCAATGTCCGGCAACGAAAGCGCCAAGCTCTTCAGCCAGAGGCTCGACACGCTTCTTCAATGCATCGCCCTGATAGGTGAATGCGAGCTCTGCGCCTGCATCGCGAGCGGCCTTGGCAATACCCCATGCGATGGAGCGGTTGTTGGCGACGCCCAGAATCAATCCACGCTTGCCCTGCAACAAACCTGACTGTGCGGTCATTAGGGGTCCTCATTGAAAACAATTAACTTGTTGCCCTATCGCACAGCCTCGGCTCTCCTTCAAGCAATTGCAGTGAAAAAGCCGGGCATTGTCACTTTACTGCCGCAAAGAGACAACACCCGGCTTCAAACGATTGAAGACCTGTTCAGGCTTGTTTGCGTTTTTGCAGGAATTCTTCCAGTTCCGTGTCGCCGCCCTCCGGCAGCATGATCCGTACGTGAACATAAAGATCGCCGCGCCCGCCAGCTTTCAGCGGAAGACCTTTTTCCTTCAGGCGCAGCACGCGATCGGAACTTGACCATGCCGGTATTTTCACCGCAATCCGCCCGTCGAGCGTTTCAACCTCCTGCCTGCCGCCAAGCACCGCATCTGCAAGCTCGACCGGCAGGTCTACATGCACGTCACGGCCTTCCAGGCGAAACCGCGGATGCGCCTTGAATTGGATAGTGACCAGCGCATCGCCTGCCGTTCCGCCCATCAAGGTCTCGCCCTGCCCTTTCAGGCGAATGGTCTGGCCGTCTTCGACATATTTCGGCAGTTTGATCTTGAGGTGCTTGCCGTTCGGGAAAATCGCTTCGACCTTCTCCGCGCCTGCGGCCTGTTCCAGCGTAATATCGATGGAGGCGGAAAGGTCTGCCCCCTTGGATGGGCCACGCTGCCTTGCGCCGCCTGCCCTGCCCCCGCCGCCGAAAGCGCCACCAAAAAGATCGTTCAGGATATCTTCTGCGCCGCCGAAGCCACCGCCCTGCTGAAAGCCGCCGGGGCCGGAACGAAATTCAAAATGGCTGTTGCCGCCGCCCTGCCGGAAACCGGCGAACGGGTCGCCATGTGCGCCGCCGAAGCCCTGTCCGCCTGTGAAGCCCTGGAAAGCGGGCTTGCCCTCGGCGTCGATCTCGCCGCGATCGAATTGCCCGCGCTTGTCCTTGTCACCCAAAATTTCGTAGGCTTGATTCAGTTCTGCGAAGCGCTCCTGCGCCTTCGGATCGTCCTTGTTCTGATCCGGATGGTGCTTTTTGGCCAGCTTGCGAAAAGCCGATTTTATTTCATCGGGCTTCGCCGTTTTGGCGACGCCCAGCACGCTATAGGGATCGCGCATATAGTTCCTCTTTCAGGAAAATGACTGTGAGATGAGTAAGACTCGTTGCCCATAATATGCGCATCTGTCTGGAAAAGTTCCAGTCAGGTCAGGCTTTTCTTTTCAGATCGGGGCGAACGAAGTCACGGTCCATTGACCGCCGCGCTGCATGCAGGTTTCGCCGCGATAGATGGAAACGCCGTCAAAAGCTTCGCGCGAGGTTTCGAACTCGCGGCAGAGCTGATTGTTCTTGCTGTTTTCGGCAATTGTCGTGATCGTGCCCTGGCTACCCGTATCGGGATTGGCCCACGGTACGGGCTTCTTGCCCCATTCCGTAAAATTAAGCGCAGAAACCACGTTCTTTATCGCGGATTGGTCGGAAAGCTTGCCGGTATCGGTTTCGACTGGCTGTGCATGCTTCACGGAACCGGTGATCGTTGAAGAATCAGGGACGGCTTTTTCAATGCTCACGCCACCCATGGCGCAACCGGCAAGCGAAAAAAGGCATATGCCGATCGCAGCCTTGCGCAGCACATTCGCGCCGCAGCCGAGGCTCCAGAGATTATATTTGTTGCGAAGCGTCTCAACGGCCAACGCTATTCCCTTATTTCTACACGCTTAAGATGCAGAGATTATGAGTGAGCTTGAGTTAACAAGCGGTGTGCCGGAAAGGTAAACAAATCGGAATCGGAGCACAACGGCCACTCCCGCAAATTATTCAGCCGTCAAAGGTTGTTCCCGGCTATCCATTTTCTTTGGGCAGCCACCGCTCACCCAGGGACCAGCTGCCTTTCAGAAAAAGGAGAATCTGGGACATTCACCGTCGTCGTGCGGGTGGCATAGCCGTTTCGGCCTGCCTGCTTAACCTTGTAAAGCGCCAGATCGGCCCGCGCAAAAACGTCGAGATCACTCGTTTCGTTACCCGGTTCCTCGCTCGCAATGCCGACGCTCACCGTCAAGATGAGTTTCCGGCCATTGAAAACAAGCGGCGTATGGTTGATAGCCCCGACGATTTCCCGTGCGATTTCCGTCGCTTCCTGTTCATGCATTCCAGGCAGCAGAATCGAAAATTCATCGCCTCCAAAGCGTGCCAGCACGCCGCGCCGATTGAGGACATCGACTCCAATATCGGCAAAATGCACGAGGGCCTGATCGCCCAGCGCATGGCCATATGTGTCGTTCCATTGCTTGAAATTGTCGATATCGATCAGCATGACGGTATAAGCCGCCCCGTCTTCGCTGAATGCGAGTTCCGCCCTCGCCAGCCTTTTCATGAAATGGCGGCGGTTCGGGAGTCCGGTCAATTCATCGGTCTCGGCGACCTTTGCCATATCGCCGTGCAGGCGATTCATCGCCATGACGATAAAACCGAAATTCCAGATCATGCCGCTATAGATCACGCAGACGAGCGCATAACTCTCAATAGCAAAATAAAGCGACTGGTCGAATTCTCCCGCCCATGCGGCGATGTTCAGCGATGTCTCGATCGCATGCCCGATGATGCCAAGCAAAAAAGCGACGATGGCGATACGGCCGCCGAGACCGAGGCTCTTTTGCCGCGCCAGGTAAAACACCGTCATCGCCATGGGCGCCGACTGGCCCACCGCATAGGCGATGTTGCGCCCCTGCCAGCTTGCATGAAACGCGGCCATGACGGCGAAACTTGCGAGCGATATTCCTATTGCCATCCGCCAGCCGCCTCTCTGACCGTAGAAATGGCGCGCGCCGATGTAGGCCAGACAAAATCCGTAGATGATGATGGTGTTGCCGATGACAGCAGGCCAGAACGCCCCCTCATTGCCCTGCAGCGAAAGAACGAAGCCTCCGACAAGCAGAAGTGCCGTCGAAAGAAGCCATATCCGGGCCGGCCTGAACTTCCGATAAGAGAAGGCGATAGCGGTCCAGATTATACAGACCGTCAGTGAATTTAAAAATATGACTATATAGAGCGTCAGGAAATCGAGTTCTGGCATAGCCCCTACCTTGACCGGGCGCCCTACAAGAAGTTGTGTGTCAAGTAAAGCCATGCAGGCCCTGCGACGACACATCCCGGCAAAGCGATGGACAAAACGGCGGTTATCGAAGAAGCTCCCCTTAGACTCCGACTGCGGGGATTCTTTGGCAGGATGCCCCACAAATTTCCGACAGGCTGTTGAAAATCCAAAATGACAAACGCAAGCGATGACTTCACCGAATCCTCCCAGCCGTTCAAGCTCTTTGCCGACTGGCTGGCCGATGCCAAACAGAGCGAACCGAACGATCCGAATGCGGTCGCGCTGGCGACGGTTGACCCCGACGGCCTGCCCAATGTGCGCATGGTGCTGCTGAAGGATTTTGACGAGCAGGGCTTCGTCTTCTACACCAATTATGAAAGCACCAAGGGCAAGGAAATCCTGTCGGCGGAAAAGGCCGCGATGTGCTTCCATTGGAAGACGCTGCGGCGTCAGGTACGCGTGCGCGGCGTGGTGGAGAAAGTCAGCGACGCCGAAGCCGATGCCTATTACGCCTCGCGCCCGCGCGGCAGCCGCATCGGTGCATGGGCATCCAAACAGTCACGTCCGCTGGAAAGCCGGTTCGCGCTGGAAAAGGCAGTCGCGGAATATACCGCCAAATATGCCATAGGCGATATTCCTCGCCCGCCCTACTGGTCGGGTTTCCGTATCCGCCCGGTCTCGATTGAATTCTGGCATGACCGGGCCTTCCGCCTGCATGACCGCGTGCTTTTCACGCGGCCGACGCCGGAGGGCGACTGGAACAAGGACAGGCTCTATCCCTGATCCGACAAAGCAAGGCCACCGTTTCCGGTGGCCTTCTTATTTATACCAGCGGCTTGACCGCTACCCACAGGCTTCCGACAACAAGCCCGAGGAAGATCAGCCAGCCCACGATATTGTTGGATTTGAACAGTTTCAGGCACTGGTCGGGATTGTCGATATCGAGCACGATGATCTGGCGATAGAGATGCACGCCTGCGGCGAGCAATCCGGCAAGCGCTGGCATCGGCACCTCAGCCACGGCGAAAGCTGCCGCGAAGAAGCCGATAGCCCCGCCATAGAGGACCATCAACGCCGTCTTGGTGTGCTTGCCGAACAGGCGCGCCGTGGAGCGCACGCCCACCAGCGCGTCATCTTCCTTGTCCTGATGTGCATAGATCGTGTCATAGCCGATCGTCCACAGGATAGCGCCACAATAGAGCAGCACCGGCGGAAGCGCGAGCGAGCCTTCCACCGCGGCCCAGCCCATGAGCGCGCCCCATGAGAAAGCGAGACCAAGCACGAATTGCGGCCAGTCGGTAATTCGCTTCATGAAGGGATAGGCGGCGACGATCAGAAGCGAGAAAATGCCAAGGCCGATGGAAAACCAGTTGAATTGCAGCACCACCACGAGGCCTACCAGCGCCTGCAAGACCAGAAACAGCTTGGCCTGACTGCGTGTGACCTGCCCCGATGGCAGCGGACGCGAGCGCGTGCGGTCCACCTTGTCATCAATATCCTGATCGACAAGATCGTTATAGGTGCAGCCAGAACCGCGCATGGCGATGGCGCCGACCAGAAACAGAAACAGATGCCAGATAGAAGGCATGACGGCCCATGCTCCATCGCCGGGTTTTGCGCCTGCGCCCGCCACGAGCGCGGCCGACCACCAGCATGGCCAGAGCAGAAGCTGCCAGCCGATGGGACGGTCCCAGCGGGCAAGCTGCGCATAAGGCCACAGCCAGTGCGGCAGGACGTGATAAACCCAATGGCCGGACGGAGCATCCTTCACCCGCCCACGCGCCATGCGCGACTGGATATCGGAATTCGCCTGTGGTTGCTGCATGACCGCCTGCTTTCTCGAAACTGAACGACTCTACCCGCTTTTTCTGCAAAAAACGCGAGCCTGCCCTTGCCCGCGTGTGCGATGGGCAATACAGAGCCGGGTTAGTTAAGTGTTTACTTACCTCAAGCACAGGGAGCAAGGCATGAAAGTTCTGTTGATCGGTTCCGGTGGACGCGAGCACGCTCTTGCATGGAAACTTGCCGCCTCTCCCCTGCTCGAAAAGCTCTATTGCGCACCCGGCAATCCGGGTATTGCGACGGTCGCCGAGCTGGTCGACATCAGCGTCGATGACCACAAGGCGCTGATCGCCTTCACCAAGGACAAGAAGATCGACCTCGTGGTGGTCGGGCCGGAAGCGCCGCTCGTGGCTGGCCTCTCCGATGAAATGCGCGCTGAGGGTATCCGCGTGTTCGGCCCCTCCAAGGCTGCGGCACAGCTTGAAGGCTCGAAAGGTTTTACCAAGGATCTCTGCGCGCGCTTCGATATTCCAACAGGCGCCTATGGTCGCTTCAACAATGCGCCCAAGGCCAAGGCCTATATCCGCCAGCAGGGTGCACCCATCGTCGTCAAGGCCGACGGGCTTGCCGCAGGCAAGGGCGTGGTCGTGGCGATGACACTCGATGAAGCCCTCGATGCGGTCGATGCCTGCTTCGAAGGCGCGTTCGGCTCTGCCGGTGCAGAAGTGGTGGTCGAGGAATTTCTGGACGGCGAAGAAGCAAGCTTCTTCTGTATCTGCGATGGCAAGACCGCTTTGCCGCTCGGCTCGGCGCAGGATCACAAGCGCGTCGGCGATGGCGATACCGGCCCGAATACCGGCGGCATGGGTGCCTATGCCCCCGCTCCGGTGATGACGCCGGAAATCGTCGAACGCACCATGCGCGAACTGATCGAGCCAACGATGCGCGGCATGGCCGAAATCGGCGCGCCGTTCTCCGGCATCCTGTTCCTCGGCCTTATGATCGGCAAGGACGGCCCGAAACTGATCGAATACAACACCCGTTTCGGTGATCCGGAATGCCAGGTGCTGATGATGCGCCTGGATAGCGACCTGCTGGCACTCATCAATGCTGCCGTGGACGGCAAGCTTGATGAAGTCTCGCTCAACTGGAAAGACCGGCCGGCGCTGACGGTGGTGATGGCTGCGGAAGGCTATCCTTCCAATGTGAAAAAGGGCAGCGTGATCCGTGGCCTCGACAAGCTCGAAGGCATGGATGGCGTCAAGGTATTCCACGCAGGCACGGCGGAGAAGGACGGCAACATCATTGCCAATGGTGGTCGCGTGCTGAACGTCACGGCAATCGCCGATACGGTCGCCGAAGCGCAGGCCAAAGCCTATGAAGCCGTGAAACGCGTCGACTGGCCGGAAGGCTTCTATCGCTCCGATATCGGCTGGCGTGCTGTCGAGCGTGAGAAACAGTCCTGACATCGCCGATCGGCCTCATCACCCCGCAATAATCCTCTTTTTTTAAGCGCCCTCGCCCTTGCGGCTGAGGGCTTTTTGCCTGTGGATGGCCGCCCGCCATCCCATCACGATGACGTGTATCGAAAACATTGACGTTTACGTAATAAGCCGATAGCTCTTATGTCGGATAGCCGTTTTGGCGCCTGCCGGAATGCGAACAGCGCCGATGCAGGGGGCTTCTGAGGAGAAGCTAGTGGTCTGATTCCAACATTTGCATCCCTCGGTTCAAGCGCCGAGCAAATGTTGGAATCAAAAAGACCACTAGTAACTTCATGTATCTAGTGGATTTTTCGAATTTGACGTTTGAAACAACCTGTGGGTCAGTCGGGATGCAAACGTCAAATTCAATCCACTAGCAAATCATATTTGGAGGAAAGATGTATCGCGCGCCGGTTTCTGAAATTTCCCATACGCTGATGAAGGTTGCAGGGCTGGAAAAAGCTCTTGATGACAACCGTTTCCCTGAATTTTCCGCCGATCTGGCGGAAGCCATTCTGGATGAAGCCGGCAAGTTTGCCTCAGAGCGCGTCGAGCCTCTGCGCATCACCGGCGACAAGCATGGCGCGACCGTCAAGGACGGCGTCGTCACCACCGCGCCGGGCTGGAAGGAGCTTTACCGCGACTGGATCGCAGGCGGCTGGAACTCGCTGACCGGCACGCCGGACTATGGCGGCCAGGGCCTGCCGACAATGATGTCGGTGGCAGTCAGCGAAATGTGGAACTCCGGCACGCTGGCCTTTGCCATTGCTCCGACGCTGACCATGGGCGCGGTCGAAGCGGTTGAGAAGCACGCCTCCAAGGAACTGAAGGACATCTATCTCGAAAAGCTCATCAGCGGCGAGTGGATGGGCACCATGAACCTCACCGAACCGCACGCAGGTTCCGACCTTGGTGTCCTTCGCACCCGTGCGGAACGTGCCGGTGACGGCACCTACCGCATCTTCGGCCAGAAGATTTTCATCACTTATGGCGAACATGACCTGACCGACAATATCGTGCATCTGGTGCTGGCGCGCCTGCCCGATGCCCCGGCTGGCACAAAGGGTATTTCGCTTTTCCTCGTGCCGAAGTTTCTCGTCAACGAGGACGGGTCGCTTGGCCGCCGCAACGATCTGTTCTGCTCCGGCCTTGAGCACAAGATGGGCATCCACGCCTCTCCGACCTGCACCATGATCTATGGCGACGGTTTCGTGAAGGGCGAGGAACAGGGCGCGGTCGGCTACCTGATCGGCGAGGAAAATCGCGGGCTGACCTGCATGTTCACCATGATGAACAATGCCCGCCTTCTGGTCGGCATTCAGGGCGTCGGCGTGGCCGAAGCCGCCTATCAGCAGGCGCTTGCCTATGCCAAGGAGCGCAAACAGGGCCGTGCCATCGGCGCAGACCCCAAAGGCGGCATGAGCCCGATCATCGAGCACCCGGATGTTCAGCGCATGTTGCTGACCATGAAGGCGCTGACGCAGATTGCCCGCTCCATTACCTATTCCTGTGCGCATGCCATCGACATGAGCCATGCGACGGACGGCGCAGACCAGCAGTTCTGGTCGGACCGCGCCGGGCTGCTGACGCCGCTCGCCAAGAGTTTTGCGACCGATGCAGGCGTGGATGTCGCTTCGCTGGGCGTTCAGATTCATGGCGGCATGGGCTTCATCGAAGAGACGGGTGCGGCACAATTGCTGCGCGACGCCCGTATTACCCCAATCTATGAAGGCACCAACGGCATTCAGGCCATCGACCTGGTGATGCGCAAGCTGCCGCTTGGGCAAGGCGAGCACATCAAGGGCTTTCTCGCAGAATTGCAGGCAGATGCCGACAAGGCCAGCGCATCCAATCGCCCGGAACTGGGCGAAACCGGCGCGCGTCTTTCCGAGGCAATCGCGCAAGCCCGCGAGGCCACCGAATGGCTGCAAAAGGCTGTGGCGGAAGGACAGCTTGAGGCTGCCCTTGCCGGAGCCACGCCTTACCAGCGCCTCTTGTCGCTCGTTTCAGGCGGCGCCTATCTCGCGCGTGCAGCGCTTGCCGGTGACGATAGCGGACGTGCGGTTCTGAGCCGCTTCTTCGCGGAAAACATGCTTGCCGAAGTGTCCTCGCTGAAGGACACCGTCATCACCGGCGCCGCCAGCCTTGCCGCCGCCAAATCCGCGCTGGAGGCGTAAGCATGAGCGAACATATCCTGATCGAGCGCAATGGCGCGATCCAGATCATCCGGCTCAATCGGGCCGACAAGAAGAATGCCATCACGCGCGCTATGTATGCCACCATGGCAAAGGCGCTCAAGGATGGCGACGCCGATGACGCGGTGCGTGTACATGCGTTTCTCGGCGTTCCGGGGGCGTTCTCATCCGGCAACGACATGCAGGATTTCATGGTCGCGGCATCGGGCGGCGATCTCGGCAACGACATTCTGGATTTTCTGGGTGCTCTTTCCAGCGCGAAGAAGCCTATCGTTTCCGGCGTCGACGGGCTGGCTATCGGCATCGGTACTACGATCCACCTGCATTGCGATCTGACATTTGCAACGTCGCGCGCCCTGTTCCGCACGCCGTTTGTCGATCTCGGCCTTGTACCGGAAGCGGCTTCCAGCCTGCTGGCTCCACCGCTGATGGGACATCAGAAGGCATTCGCTCTCTTGGCGCTTGGCCACGGTTTTAGCGCCGAAGCTGCACGGGAAGCCGGTATCGTCTATCAGGTCGTTGCCGACGATGCACTGGAAACGGAAGTGATGAAGGCAGCGGAAGAAATCGCCTCCAAACCGCCGCAGGCCATGCAGATTGCCCGCGCGCTGATGCGCATGCCCGCTGAAAAAGTTTCCGAACGCATTGCGCGTGAAGCCAGGCATTTCGCCGAACGGCTCACTTCGGATGAAGCCCGCGAGGCTGTCATGGCATTCCTCAGCCGCAAAAAATAAACCCGAACGTCTTTTTCCGGGCGCATCTTTTTCCGAAAACCGGTTTCCACTTTTCGGGATGCGCCCCAAGACATTCGGGGGCTTTTTGGAGGTCAGCCAAATCTAGTAATAAGCCATTCTAACCGAGTGGCTTATTCAATTCCAAAGATCAGTTCCGCGCAATGATTTCCTTGCCCGAGATCACCAGACGAACGCCAAGCGTACCGGTCTTGCGGCGGGCGAGAAAACGCGGACGGCGGCGGCGCGGCTCCTGCCCCTGACGGCGAGCCTGCGGCTCGCCGCTGCGGACCGCGCCGGTGCTTTTGTAAAGCGGGCGGGCAACGCCATCTTCCTCGACCAGCATCATCGGCAGGTTGAAGCTTGCGGCCCAGGCGCGCCAGTCGGCGGCAACATCAGTCAGATCATGTGCGACAAGCAGGGGAACGGAAAGCTGCGGATCTTCATGCATCAGTTCCAGCGTCACCGTGATTTCGCCAAACTCATCTTCCACCGCGCGAGCGGCAACGCCGACAAATGCGTTGGCCGGAAGAGCGATGGACATGGGCAGGCCGCTTGACGGCAGAACCTGCCGGATCACCGCGCCGCGCTCGTTGATGGTGAAGGTTACATCGGTGCGCCCGTCGTGGGTTGCATAGGTCACGACCTGCGGAAAGTGAAACGGATCGAGCCGCAATTCCCGTCCTGCCCAATCGGGCTTCAGTCCCTTGCTCATCATTTTCGACGCCTCTGTCTCTCTGTCTCTTTTGTCTCGGGAGCCGGTTATTCCAACTTCCCTTGTCGAGCTTTTGCTCTTTGTTGAGATGGAGAATAGGCGCTGATCCTTACCTATGAGCTTAATGAGTTGGGTTAACTTTTCCCTGCCTTTTCCTTTGGTTAGCAGAATGCAACCAGGGGTAAGAATTCGGAAATTCTTCTGAAGAAGCGTTTACTAAAACAAACGGACGGTAAACACCGCCCGTCTTGTTTCCGTAATATTGCGGCTTTTACAGAACCTTGCCGGGGTTCATGATGCCCGCCGGGTCGAAGGCCGCCTTGATGCGGCGCATCAGGTCGAGCGCAATATCCTGCTTGAAGAAGGCCAGTTCCTCGCGCTTCAACTGGCCAATGCCGTGTTCCGCCGAGATTGAGCCGCCATAGCTCGCAACGATCGTGTGGATACGATGGTTCAATTCGTGCCAGCGTGCAAGGAAGGCTTCCTTGTCGGCGCCCACCGGCTGCGAAACGTTATAATGCAGGTTGCCGTCACCGATATGGCCGAAGCAGACGACGCGTGCACCGGGGATCATTTCCAGCGTCGCGGCATTGGCTTCATGGATGAAGGCAGGGATGGAAGCGACCGGCACGGAAATATCGTGCTTGATCGAGCCGCCCTCCGGCTTCTGCGCCCAGGACATTTCCTCGCGCATCTTCCAGAAGGATTGCGCCTGAGCCACGCTTTCGCCGATGGCGGCATCCTGAATAATATCGTTCTCGAATGCTTCGGTAAGGATCGTTTCCAGCGTCGTGCGCGCATCCTCTTCCGAGCGGGAGGAGGAAATGTCGATCAGCACATACCAGTCATGCGGGCTTTCGAGCGGATCGCGCACGCCATCGACATGGCGCACGGTGAACTCCACGCCAACGCGCGGCATCAGTTCGAAGCCGGTCAGCGACGGACCTGCATGTTCGGTCGCAAGCTGGAACAGGCGCAGCACATCTTCCGGGTTGCGCAGGCCCGCATAGGCCACGCCCTTGCCCTTCGGCTGCGGGAAGATTTTCAGCACCGCTGCCGTGATGACGCCAAGCGTGCCTTCCGAGCCGACAAACAGGTCTTTCAGGTCGTAGCCGGTATTGTCCTTCTTTACATAACGAAGATCGTTGAGAACCTCGCCGGTCGGCAGCACGACTTCAAGCCCAAGGCAAAGCTCGCGCATATTGCCATAGGCTAGCACAGCCGTGCCGCCCGCGTTCGAACCAAGATTGCCGCCAATCTGGCAAGAGCCTTCGGCACCCAGCGACAGCGGAAACAGGCGACCGGCCTTTTCAACGGCATCCTGAAGGTTTTTCAGGATCACGCCAGCTTCGAGCGTCACCAGATTGCCGACCGTATCGAGATTGCGGATGCGGTTCATGCGGCCCAGCGACAGAATGATGGCCGTACCGCTTTCATCGGGTTGCTGTCCGCCGACGAGGCCCGTATTGCCGCCTTGCGGCACCACAGGCGTCATGGTTTCGGTGGCAAGCTTCATGATCGCCGCAACTTCTTCCGTCGAACCGGGGCGAAGAACGAGCGGCGTGCGGCCATGATAAAGATCGCGCTGCTCAACGAGATAAGCGGCGAGGTCTTCCGGCGCGGTCAGCGCGTTCTTTTCACCCACGATGGCGGAGAAGCGTTCGATCAGAGCGGTGTCCAGCATAGTCTGTCTCTTGAATTCAAAGGGAGGATTAGCGCGGGGCCGCCGCGCGTTTCAAACGGTCGTTGATGGCCTCGCCGAGACCGTCAAAAGGGATTGGTTCGACAGCGATGGTGGTGACACCCGTTGCATCAAGCCTGCGCATGAAATCGAACAGATTGGCCGCTGCTTCACACAGATTGCCACCTACACTCAGGTTCATGATCGTTGCGGCGCTTTCTGCACCGGCCACGCGCTGCGGGCCAAAGGCAAGCAGCGCCTCACCCGGCTTCACCGAACCGACATTGAGCCGCATTGCCGCGTCAGGCGCATAATGCGAGGCCATCATGCCCGGCGCCTGAATTGCGGAAGTGTGGTCGGCGCGCACCAGCTTTTCACCGATGACAGCCTCGATTTCTTCCGCGGCCAGCCCGCCCGGACGCAGAAGATGCACCCTATCGCCGTCAACCTTGACGATGGTGGATTCGACGCCGACGCCGCATGGACCGGCATCGAGGATCAGATCAAGCTTGTCGCCGAGATCGACCGCGACAGCATTGGCGCTTGTCGGGCTGATGCGGCCGGACGTGTTGGCGCTCGGTGCCGCCACCGGACTATCCAGCTCCCCGATAATATCGCACACACGGCCAAGCGGCATACGGATAGCCAGCGTTTGCAGTCCCGCCGTCACAAGCGGATGGATGGGGCGATCCGTATCCTGTTTGTCTTTCAGCGGCAGAACGATAGTCAGAGGGCCGGGCCAGAATATTTCCGCGAGCCTGCGCGACAGGACGTCGAAAGTGACATAGCGCTCGGCCATGGCGATGCCGCTTACATGGGCGATCAGGGGATTGAATTGCGGGCGTCCCTTGGCTGCGAAGATTCCGGCCACACCCTCGCCGTTCGAAGCGTCGGCGGCGAGGCCATAAACGGTTTCGGTCGGAATGGCGACGAGACCGCCGCGCCGCAGCACCTCCACTGCGCGCTGGACTGCCTCATCATCGAATTTGACTATATCGGACACTGGTTTTCCGCCTCTCGGGCGTCCCAAGTTAAGCCCGTTCTGCCTACACAAGCTCAAGCCCCTGCGCAAGCAAGCTCAGAGCTGCTGGAGACACAATCACGGCAAGACGATCACAATTACGCATGAAAAATTGCGTTTTGTTAGGTTTTTCCGGGCATGGTGATTTTATTCATGCGTGAGGTGAATAATGTTATCGCGATTTATCGCTATTTCGCTGACGGCCATCGGACTGCCCGCAATTGCTTTCGCAAACGGAAATGAAAGCGCGCCAACAACCTATCAGGTCGGCTCCATCGATTATATCGGCTATGACAAGATTGGCGCCAACGGCCTGCCGGTCTGCGGCCCTTGCGCGGAGAAGAAGGCTGCGGAACTCGACGCACAGAAGGCAATCGAAGCCCGCCGCAAGCGCGCCCGCGCCTATATGGCGCGCATGCAAGGCCAGCCTGTCCCGGACGACCTGCTTGAACCCGCCGCCACGCCAGCGGAGGATTTTGACCCCGCCAAGCCAGTGCGTGTCGTCGGCGATGCCTGGGCCGTGGCATCCGGCGAAACCGACCTCGGCTCCCTCGAACTCAGACCCGGTTTAAAATAAGCAAAATGACGTCGCCGCCTCGCTCCTCATCTTGGGGAGGCGGCGTTGTGCATTTTCCCTCAGCCCTTCGAGATGCCTCCCTTCGACAAGCTCAGGGAGGCTCCTCTGAATGAGGGAAAGATGTCGCTTGGGCTGAGTTATCAGCCGGCGATTTTCGAGAAATCAGCCACCTTGCCAGTGGCCGTACGGATCAGGTCGAGCAATGCCAAGCGATTGGCGCGGACATTCTCGTCTTCGTCATTGACCAGCACCTTTTCGAAGAACGTATCGACAGGACCGCGCAGCTTTGCGAGTGCCAGCATCGCGCCGTTGAAATCCTCGCGGGCGATGGCAGCTTCTGCCTCGGTTGACGCCAAAGTAACAGCTTCGAACAATGCCTTCTCTTCCGCTTCACGCAGCAAAGCTGCATCGACGCGGTCAGCGACCTTGGTGCCTTTCTTTTCCTCGGCTGCAAGAATATTGGCGGCGCGCTTGGTGCCAGCCAGAAGGTTTTTGCCGTCTTCCTCGTTGATGAAGACGATCAACGCTTCCAGACGGCGCGCGACCAGCAGCAGATTGTCGGCTTCCGGCGTCAGCACGGCGTCGATGGCGTCGTAACGTGCGCCCTCTTCCTTCAGATGCACCTTGAAACGATCATGGAGGAAGGAGAGGAGATCGGCCAGCACCAGCTCGGACGATGCTTCCGCCTCGGCGCGAGCCTGCTTTTCATAGCTGGCCAATGCGTTGTCCACATCCTGCTCGCCGTCAACATCGCCGGAGTTTTCCGCAGCAAGTTTGGCTTCAAACTCGCGCAGCTTGCGCTGGACCTGACCTTCTTTCAACGCAGCAAAGGCCGAACGGAAGAGCGGCAGCAGCGAGAATTTCCATTCCTGCGACAACAGCAGACGGATCACGCCCAAAGCCGCACGACGCAGCGCATAAGGGTCTTTCGAGCCGGTGGGCTTTTCGTCAATCGCCCAGAACCCGACCAGCGTGTCGAGCTTGTCGGCCAGAGCCACAGCAACCGAAACCGGGTTCTTCGGCGCCACGTCCGACGGGCCTTGCGGCTTGTAATGTTCCTCAAGCGCTGCGGCGACGGCTTCGTCTTCGCCCTGAAGCAACGCATATTTGCGGCCCATGGCGCCCTGTAGCTCGGGGAACTCGCCCACAACTTCCGTCTGAAGATCGGCCTTGGCCAGAACAGCGGCACGGGTGGCAAGCTTCGGATCGGCACCGACCAGCGGCGCAATCTGCGCGGCCAGTTCGCGAATGCGCTCGACGCGCTCGCCTTGCGTGCCAAGCTTGGCGTGGAAGGTCACATTCAGCGCATCCAGACGCGCCATGCGCTGATCAAGCGGCTTCTTCAGATCGAGACCGAACTTCTGCGCCGAAGCGGCCAGCTTGTCGAGGTCGGGCAGATCATGCTGATCGGTGTGCCAGAAATAGAGCGCATCCGACAGGCGCGCGCGCACCACCTTGCCGTTGCCGTAGGCGATTTCCGTACCGCCATCGCGGGCCGCGATGTTGGACACCAGAATGAACTTGTTGGAAAGCGCTTCCGCCTCGCCCTGCTTGCGGGTGACGAAGCACTTCTGATTGGCGCGGATGGTGAGGCGGATGACTTCCGGCGGAATGGCCAGAAATTCCTCCTCGAACTCGCCCATCAGCACGACTGGCCATTCAACGAGACCCGACACTTCTTCCAGAAGCCCATCGTCCTCAACCAATTCAAGACCGGAAGCGAAGGCGAGATTATGCGCGTCCTGCGAAATGATTTCCTTGCGGCGCTCGGCGTCGAGCACCACGAAAGCCTTTTCGAGCTTTTCGACATAATCCTCGAAACGGCGCACCTTGATTGCCTGACCGTCGCTCAGGAAACGATGACCATAGGTGACGTTATCCGACTTGATGCCGTCGACATCAAAATCGATGATCTGCGTTTCCTCGGTTTCAGGGCCGAAGGTGCAGAGGATCGATTGCAGCGGGCGCACCCAACGGAGCGAACCGGGCTTCGCCGAAGCAGCGCCCCAGCGCATGGATTTCGGCCATGGGAAGTTGCGGATCGTCTGCGGCACCAGTTCGGCGATGATTTCTTCTGCCGCGCGGCCGGGCTTCGTCAGATGAGCGACGTAGAAATCACCCTTCTTCGGATCGGAGTGCACATGCGCCTGCGATACATCCGTCAAGCCTGCCTTGCGCAGAAAACCCTGAATTGCCTGTTCCGGGGCTGTGACCGACGGG
Source organism: Ochrobactrum sp. PL_is501 (assembly GCF_055816895.1). NCBI lineage: Bacteria > Pseudomonadati > Pseudomonadota > Alphaproteobacteria > Hyphomicrobiales > Brucellaceae > Ochrobactrum > Ochrobactrum sp. PL_is501. The sequence continues at coordinate 145,644 of NZ_JBVPGR010000036.1, forward strand.
CCCTTGATATCCTCATGCACGTCCTTGGAACGCACGGTGAGACCGCGAATGTCGAGCGCCAGACGGCGCGGCGTCCAGTACGCGGTTGCGGCTTCATAGGTCAGGCCAGCATCGACCAGACCATCGGTGATCATCTTTTTCAGATCGCCTGCGGCCTTGCGCTGCATGCGGGCTGGAATTTCCTCGGAAAAGAGTTCGAGCAACAAATCAGGCATATCACTCGCCCTCACGCTTGAAATTGAAACCACCGGCATCCGTCAACAGAAACGCCTCGCCGCACTGACGCGCAAGATTTCGCACACGCAAGATGTAGCTCTGGCGTTCAGTGACCGAAATCACGCCACGCGCATCCATCAGGTTGAAGACGTGGGACGCCTTGATGCACTGGTCGTAGGCCGGGAAAACGCATTTATGGAGAGAATTTTCACCAGTGCTGCCAGCTTTCAGAACGGCTTCGCATTCGCGCTCCGCATCGATGAAGTGCTGATGCAGCATTTCGGTATTGGCCATCTCGAAATTGTAGCGGGAATATTCCTGCTCGGCTTGCAGGAACACGTCGCCATAGGTGACCTTCTCGTCGCCTTCGAGACCATTGAAGTTGAGGTCGTAGACATTGTCCACGCCCTGCACATACATGGCGAGGCGTTCGAGACCATAGGTCAGTTCGCCCGAAACCGGCGAGCATTCGATGCCGCAGACCTGCTGGAAATAGGTGAACTGCGACACTTCCATGCCGTCGCACCAGCATTCCCAGCCGAGGCCCCACGAACCCGTCGTCGGGTTTTCCCAGTCGTCCTCGACAAAGCGCACGTCGTGGAGGTTCATGTCGATGCCGATGGCCTTCAGCGAACCGAGATAGAGTTCCTGCAAATTGGGCGGGCTTGGCTTCAGAAGAACCTGATACTGGTAATAGTGCTGGAGACGGTTCGGATTTTCGCCGTAGCGGCCATCCTTCGGGCGGCGCGACGGCTGCACATAGGCAACATTCCACGGGCGCGGTCCGAGCGCACGCAACGTCGTCGCCGGGTGCAACGTACCCGCGCCCACTTCCATGTCGTATGGCTGCAGAATGGCGCAACCTCGCTCAGCCCAATAGTTATGGAGCGTCAGGATCAAACCCTGAAAGGAACGGGTGGGATGCATATGTGCTGGCAACGTACTGGACACGGGGTCGGGCCTCGTAATTGAAATGATGGCCCGGTCTAATTTGTCAGCACGGCAGGGTCAAGCACAGGCTGCCGGTTTCGGTGTCACACCACCCTGAAACCGGCAGCCCGAAGCCGTTAATCCGTTGTCGGCTTTTCAGGAGTCGTGCCGGAAGGTCCGGCAGGCGCAGGCGATGGAGCGGGTGCTTCCGGCTTTTGCTCAACAGGCTTTGCCGCATCGGCGGAAGATTTCCCCGGAATATCCGGCAAGCCTTTCTTGAGCTTTTCCTCGATCTTGGTCAGCTCTTCAGGCTCCGGCTTGCCTGCAATGGCATGGTTCCACTGGAACGTCGCTTCGAGAAGACGGCCGACGCGCCAATAGGCGTCGCCCATATGGTCGTTGATCGTCGGGTCTTCCGGACGAAGCTTGACCGCCTTTTCCAGTTCGATCACCGCTTCCGGATAGCGGCCAAGCATGTAATAGGCCCAGCCGAGCGAGTCGACGATATAACCGTCCTGCGGGCGCAGTTCGACCGCCTTCTTGATCATGCCCAGCGCTTCATCGAGATTCTCGCCGCGATCCACCCAGGAATAACCAAGATAGTTCAGCACCTGCGGCTGGTCGGGATAAAGCTCCAGCGCCTTGCGGAAATTGGGTTCTGCCTTGTCCCATTCCTTCAGGCGTTCATAGGCTATGCCGCGCTGATAAAAGACCGGCCAGTCCTTGCGCTCCGGCGTCTTTATCTGCTCGACAGCAGCATCGTAGATCTTCGCCGCATCGGCGAAATTCTTGTCCTGCGCATAGACGCCGCCGAGCGCCAGATAGGTGCGCATGTCCGTCTTGTCGCGGTCGAGAAGAATTTTGAGCTGCTTGATGGCTTCCGCCGACTGGCTGTTTTCGGCCAGATTGAGCGCGCGCTGCATTTCGGCATCGCGGCGGTAAGGCGATTTCTCCGGTACGCGGCCATAATATTCGATGGCCTTTTCCGGCTGACGCAATTTCGCGGAAATATCGCCCAGCTGATAAAGCGTCGCATCATTGTCGGGGCGCAGCGGCAGCGACATCTGCAGATATAGCTTTGCAAAAGCTTCCGCGCCGCTGCGGTTGATCGCGGTCCCAAGCGTATAGAGCGCTTCGGCGGCACCTTCCTGAGCGGTCTTGATCAGGCGTCCGTATTTTTCGCCTGCCTCGATCTTTTCGCGCATTTCGGTGATCGTCATGCGGCCGTTGAGAAGTTCCTCGGCATCTTTCAGCGTCTTGATCGCGCCTTCCTTGTCGCCCTGACGGAGCTTGAAGGAGGCATAGGCCATCACGATGCGTTCATAAGTGTCAGGTGCAGCGCTTCCGCCCGGCCTGTCATCGACGGCCTGCTGGTAGAAATCACGCGCTTCCTGCTTCTGACCAGCAAGATCGGCAATCAGCGCGGAATTATAGGTGCGGAACAAGCCGTACCATTCCGGCCCCTGCATCTTCTGAATGTCGGCGAGCGCCTGTTTGGGGTTGCCCTGCCCGACCTTCACCCATGCATTCATGAAGCCGGTCGCAAGGCGATCCATATCGGATTGCATCGACAGCATCAGAAGCGGCCCGACCTTGCGATATTGCTTGCGGTTCATGGCGTCGATGGCCAGCGCCACCCGCGAAAAACGCTCGATGTCCGGGATGTTCTTCAATTCTTCCGCCAGCGGCAGGGCGTCCTTGAAACGGCCTTCCGTCAGCAGAACCAGCAGCAAATCCTGTTTGATCTGCGCATTATTCGGATCGAATGCCATGGCCTGTCGATAAAAATCGACGGCAGCGGCGAGATTATTATCGGATTCGGCAGTGCGTCCGGCAAGATAGGCCCCGGCGAACGACCCGGCGCGAACAGGAGGCGGTACGGGATCGGTTGTCGCCTTGGCCAAAGCACCGCTTGTCGGGATCGCTATTCCCGCCAGAAGCGAGAGCAGCAAACCATAAAGCGGGCGGTATTTCGATCCTTGCCGCATAAAGCCCTATCCTCTTCTCAAATCCCTGTGACAGATACCGGCAAGTAAACCCCCAAGAGCCGTGCAGGCTGTCTCTTTGCCGGAAAAGGCACCCCAAGCATGGCCTTTTTGGGATGGCGGGGCAAGAAAAGCATCCGTGAGAATGCTTTTCCTGAGTATCGGCGCTGGCCGGAGTGTCGCAATAACTGCCGGTCAGTTCACGCGGCTGATGCAGAAATCGATGACTTCGATCAGCGCATCCTTCTGGGGCGTTGCTTTCAGGGGCGCCAAAGCATCGCGAGCAATTTCGCCGAAATGCCGCGCGCGCTGCACCGTGTCGGCAATCGCGCCGTGCTTCGTCATCAGGCCGATGGCTTTTTCGAGCGAGGCGTCGTCACTGGCGCCGTCTTCGATCGCGTTCTTCCAGAACGCGCGCTCGTCGTCGGTGCCGCGGCGATAGCTGAGAATCACCGGAAGGGTGATCTTGCCTTCGCGGAAATCATCGCCGGTATTCTTGCCCAGATCGACCGCCGAGCCGCCATAATCCAGCGCATCATCGACAAGCTGGAAGGCAAGGCCGAGATTGAGGCCGTAGTCGCGCAAGGCTGCGCGATCCGCCTCCCGCGCGCCTGCGATGATGGGGCCAACTTCACCCGCCGCCGAGAACAGCGCCGCAGTCTTGGCCTTGATGACCGCCAGATATTCGTCTTCGGTGGTTTCCATGTTCTTGGCGGCGGCAAGCTGCATCACTTCGCCTTCGGCAATCACCGAAGCCGAGGTTGCCAGAACGTCAAGCGCATCAAGCGAACCGACATCGACCATCATCTTGAAGGCCTGCCCCAGCAGGAAATCGCCGACGAGAACGCTCGCCTGATTGCCCCAGATCATGCGCGCCGTGCTTTTGCCGCGGCGCAAATCGCTTTCATCGACCACATCATCGTGCAGAAGCGTGGCGGTGTGCATGAATTCCACGGCCGTCGCGAGACGCACATGGCCGTCGCCCTCGTAGCCGAACATGCGCGCTGCCGCGAGCGTCATCATGGGGCGCAGGCGCTTGCCGCCCGAGGAAATCAGATGATTGGCGACTTCCGGTATCATTTCGACATCGGATCCGGCGCGGGAAAGGATCATCTGGTTCACCCGCGCCATATCGGCCTTTGTCAGATCGACAAGCGGCTGAACCGATCCTTCCTGTTTCTTTTTACCGTCCAGATTCAGAACCACACCCAATGCCATTTCTCCTAGCTGCCCGGCCACACTATTAAAGCTGCCCGGATTGCTCAAGACGCAACTGCCCCCAAAGCGCCCTCAAAGCGTTACTATTCCAACGCCTGTTCACCATTGAAGGAAGCTGTTGTCAATGCGGTGCATTCGCTACAAACTGTTCAAATGATCGAACTTATGCGCACGAATGATTCCGTTCTGCTGTCCTTTGCCGAGGCCTTGATGAAAGAGGCCGGGATCGCTTATTTCATTGCCGACACGAATATGAGCATCATCGAAGGCTCTTTGGGCGTGCTACCGCGCCGGCTTCTGGTCAGCGAGGAGCAGCTTGAGGAAGCGCGGCAAATTCTGATTGATGCCGAGATGGAACACGAACTGCGCGATCAATGAATTCGGAAACAGGTTCGGAAACTGAAAATGAGGCCGCAGAAACGCTGGATGTGTTTCATCGTGGGGCATTTCATCTCGTCCAGCCCGCATTGAAAGGCCATCGCTCCGGCGTGGATGCGATGATTCTGGCAAGCGCTGTTCCAAACGGTTTCGCCGGGCGCGTGGCCGATCTTGGCAGCGGTGCGGGCGCTGCCGGGCTTGCCGTCGCCTCCCGCTGCCCCGGAGCCGCGATCACCCTCGTCGAGCGTTCCGGTTTCATGGCCGGTTTTGCCCGCAAGAGCATCAACCATCCACTGAATGCCGCTCTGGCAGGGCGCATCAGCGTGATCGAAGCCGACGTATCGCTCAAAGGCAAGGCGCGCATCGCCGCCGGACTTGCCGACAACAGCTTCGATTTCGCCATCATGAACCCGCCCTTCAACGAAGCGCGGGATCGCAGCACCCCCGATCCATTGAAGGCGGAAGCGCATGTCATGCCCGAAGGCATGTTCGACCAATGGGTGCGCACCGCGGCAGCCATCGTGAAACCCGGCGGCGGCATTGCCATCATCGCCCGCCCCGGTTCCATTTCTGCCATTCTCGAAGCACTTTCAGGACGGTTTGGCGGCGTGAAGATCGTCCCCGTCCAGCCACGGCCAGACGCGGCGGCAATCCGCATCGTCGCGACAGGCACACGCGGGAGCCGCGCGGGTCTTTCCCTGATGCCGGCGCTCATTCTCCATGGCGGCGAGGGGCATGGTTTCACGCCGCGCGCCGACGGCATCAATAACGGGCTTGATGCCCTCATTTAGAGCAAGCGTTTCACACTTTTCGGGATGCGCTCTGACTTCTCGGCTGGGCCAGCACGACCAGATTGCGGTCGGGGTCGCGCAATTTCAGAATCATCATATAGTCGGCGGCTTCGATATTTCCGGGGCGAATCCCATCGAATGAAAGCCGCGCATGTTCGGCCCGCACATCGCCGACGATCAGCGTCAGCGTACCGTGCCCCGCATCGGCCGGGTTCAGATAAAGCTGGAACCCCGCGCTTGGCCCATGATGCCATTCCGCCAGCCCGTCCATCGGCCGTGCATCGGGGTTGCGGTCGAAGATCGTCGCAAACCATTCCGTGCTGCGTTCAAGATCGGAACAGGTGAGCTGGGCAAAAATTGCTGTGAGCGCCATCGCGGTCTCCTCCCGGATCGGATAACACGGCAGCATTTCATAAGTTCCAACGACCCAGAACTTGCCTATTTCCATCAAGGCAGGTGATTTTGATTGAAACCCTATATTCGAGCCAATATTCCTAAACCGCAATTTTCGTTCTGCGGCTCCCCGCCGCCCTTTTCCGAAAACGCGCAGACAACAAACAGATAAGAACAGGCAACGGGAACCCATGAACCACAGCCCAGACAATAGCCGCCCCGTATCGATCATGCGGCGCTTCCTCGATAGTGAATCCGCAGGCGGCATAAGCCTCATGGCGGCGGCAGCACTCGCGCTCATCGTGGCGAACTCTCCGTTCTCGCACGTCTATTTCGAAGCGTTGCACCTCTATATCGGACCGCTCAGCCTTTCTCACTGGATCAACGACGCCTTGATGGCGGTGTTCTTCCTGCTCGTAGGCCTGGAAATCAAACGCGAGTTTCTCGACGGACAGCTGGCAAGCTGGCCAAACCGCATGTTGCCCGGCATTGCCGCCGCTGGCGGCGTCATCCTGCCAGCCATCATCTTTACCGCGCTCAACTGGCACGATCCCGCCAAGGTGCGCGGCTGGGCCGTGCCCTCCGCAACCGACATCGCCTTTGCGCTTGGCGTGCTGTCGCTGCTGGGATCGCGGGTTCCCTCCAGCCTCAAGGTGTTTCTGGCGACACTTGCCATTCTGGACGATCTTGCGGCGGTCGTGATTATCGCCATTTTCTACACGGCTGAAATCTCCCTGCCCTATCTTGGCGCGGCTTTCGCCGCCGCTCTGGTTCTGTTCGCCATGAACCGCATGGGCGTGATGAAGCTGCTGCCTTATCTGGTCGGCGGGGCAGCACTGTGGTTCTTCGTGCTGAATTCCGGCGTTCATGCAACGGTCGCAGGCGTGGTGACGGCGCTGATGATTCCGCTGAAACCCGCGCCCGGCAAGCCCGACGATATGACCTCGCCCCTGCATGTGCTGGAACATGCGCTGGCCAAGCCTGTCGCATTCTTCATCGTGCCTGTTTTCGGCTTCGCCAATGCGGGCATATCGTTCGCAGGTCTCGACGCCTCGGTGATGCGGGACACACTCACGCTTGGCATCATGCTCGGCCTCTTCATCGGCAAGCAGCTTGGCGTTTTCGGCGCAGCCTGGCTCGCCATCAAGACGGGCCTTGCCCAAAAGCCGCTCGGCGCGACATGGGTGCAGCTTTACGGCGTAGCGGTCCTGTGCGGGATCGGCTTCACGATGAGCATCTTCATCGGCCTCCTCTCCTTCCCGTCCGAACTCATGCAGGCCGAAACCAAGATCGGCGTGCTCGCCGGTTCAGGCCTGTCGGCGATTTGCGGCTATATTCTGCTGCGGCTGGTCACGAAGCCGAAAAACGCCTGACGAAACAAATACCGCCGCCCGGAAACAAATTTCCGGGCGGTTTTCTTTGTGTTTCCCATATTGCTCCCTACATTGCGGCTGAGAGATTTCAGTTCAGGAGTTCGCCTTGCCCGGTTTATTGACGCGTCTTGTTCCACGCCGCTTCCGCCCGGTTTCCATCGAGATACCAGTCGTGCGACTGCATGGCGCGATCATGTCCGGTGGCTCTGCCTTCCGGCCGATGCTCTCACTGGCGTCGGCGGCAGCGGTTCTTGAAAAGGCGTTCACCGACAAGGAAGCGCCTGCCGTTGCCATTTCGCTCAACTCGCCCGGCGGTTCGCCCGTGCAATCCCGGCTGATCTACCGGCGCATCCGCGATCTCGCCGCTGAACATCAGAAAAAGGTCTTCATCTTCGTCGAAGACGTCGCCGCCTCGGGCGGGTACATGATCGCGCTGGCGGGAGATGAGATCATCGCCGATCCATCGTCCATCGTTGGCTCTATCGGCGTTGTGTCGGCCTCGTTCGGTTTCCCTGAACTGTTGAAGAAGATCGGCGTTGAGCGCCGCGTCTATACGGCTGGCTCCAACAAGGTGACGCTCGATCCGTTCCAGCCAGAGAAGAAGGCTGACATCGAGCGGCTGAAATCGCTGCAACTCGAAATCCACGAAACCTTCATCGACATGGTGAAGGAACGGCGCGGAACCAAGCTTGCAGACGACAAAGACCTGTTTACCGGGCTGTTCTGGACCGGCATCAAGGCGCAACAGCTTGGCCTGATCGACGGGCTTGGCGACATGCGCAGCTTCCTGCGCAAAACCTATGGCGACAAGGTCAAGCTGAAGCTGGCTGAACAGAAGCGCGGCCTTTTGGGACGCAAGGTTCCCGGCGTGGATATGGCGCTTGGCAATCTTGAACCGGCTTCCATCGCCGCGCATCTGGGCGACGGCCTGCTTTCGGTAGCAGAGGAAAAAGCGCTTTGGGCACGTTACGGGCTTTGAATAATAATGGGAAAAATAACGTGCTTGCGAAAAACACCGCCGATTTTCCCACCAATGCTTTGAATTCCTTCGTTTCACCATGATATGGTGTCAAAAAGCGGGGCGGGCCGCTTCCCGCCCCTCCATGAATATACGGCGTTTCGGCCTTCGCGACCCGGCAATCCGATGCGCAACCTTAAGGACTTGAGGCCATGCCCCAGCTCATATTTCTGCTGCTGATCATCGCCGCCGCCTGGTACGGCTACCGCTCGTTCAAGCGTGAAGCCGCGCGCGTGTCGCAGCGCGTGCGTCAGGCGGAAAAGGAAGCGCAGAACCGGGCTCACGGCACATTGGTGCAAGACCCCAAGACCGGCGAATATTACGTCAAGAAGGACTGACCTTTCCGCCACGAACAATTGCCGGCGAAGCGGTGCGATCGCCGTCACTCGTGTTCCGGTCCACCAGCAGAAATGAACATGTTCCCGAAAACCGAAACACATGCCGATGCCGGTTCTCCGCGTGCGGTGACGCGTCTGGCTCCCGCCAAGATCAATCTCGCGCTGCATGTCACGGGGCGTCGTGACGATGGCTATCATCTGCTCGACATGCTGGTGGTCTTTGCGCGCTATGGCGATATTATTCGGGTCGAAATTGCGGAAGAGGACAGCTTTACGGTCAGCGGTCCTTTCGCAAAGGGCATACCGCTCGACGGCGGCAATCTGATTCTCAAGGCCCGCGAGGCGCTGCGCGGCGAGACACAGCGGATTTCGCCGCCTGTCGCGATCCATCTGGAAAAGAACCTTCCGATTGCTTCAGGCATCGGCGGCGGATCGAGCGACGCAGCCGCAACCCTGCTCGCACTCGATGAGGTGTGGAGGCTCGGTCTCGGTTTCGAGCGGCTTGCCTCAATCGGGCTCGCCCTCGGCGCGGACCTGCCCATGTGTCTGCATGGCGCATCGAAGGGGAGGCCGCTTGCCGCCCGCGGAATCGGTGAAGAGCTAACCCCGGTCAGCGGCTTCCCCGCCTTGCCCATGCTGCTCGTCAATGACGGGACTGCCGTTGCAACGCCAGATGTTTTTCGCGCGCTTGAAAAGCGCGATCATCCGGCGCTGGCACTTGGCTCGCACCCGGATATCGGCTCTCTTTGCGCTTATCTGCAAACAACCCGCAATGATCTCCTGTCCCCGGCATTGAAACTTGCACCGCGGATCGGCGCCAAGCTCGACCTGCTTCGCGAGAGCGGATCGCTTTACGCACAAATGTCGGGTTCAGGCGCCACCTGCTATGCGATCTACGAGGACATTGCTGCCACCGAACGGGCCGCTGGACATCTCTCAGCCGAAAGACCCGATTGGTTCGTAATCGCGACCCAAAGCGTCCCGTCCTGAAAACCCGCATGTCGGTTGAAAAGCGGAGCTTCGAGCTTCCCCTTTTGCTTGTTCAGTCTTCGTCGGGCGGCAGGATGGAATGCTTGAGCCGGATGGGCTTCAAACGCTGCGGAAGCTGATCGAACGCCACGCCATCGAGCAGGAGCGGCTTTACCACATCCAGGCGCACCAGAAGTCCGGCATCGAGCGTCGCCTTGTGGCCGAAGATTTTGCGGACCGTCCCCAAACCGCTATCTTCCGGCAATGAAAAGCGCGCGGCCCCGCCGCCATTTTCCATATGGCGACGCAGCGCCTCCTCCCAGCCTTCCTGCGGGATAGCGCCGGGCCTCAGCAGCAGCACCCATGGCGTGCGGATTTCATCGAGCGCCGCCTCAATATCCATTTCGGAATGGAACGCACAGCCCGCACCCAGCGCGACCAGAGCGGTTTCATCCGACGATCCCCTGTCGATTACCGTCACGCGACGCAGCAAACCTTCCACAACAGCCGGCACCAGTGCCGAAAGCGTGTGAGCCAACGCTCGTTCAGAATTCAGGGTCTCGATGACGACGGATAACATGAGCGCTTCATATATCAAGAACGTGTGACCGGAAAGCTGACACTTTTATGTTCTTGCTTTGTTCTAATTCTTATTATAGGAATAGATTCATCAGAACAGAGTCGCATGGCGGCACAGCACGCGCAACGGAAGAGTTGCCGGACCTGAGGGTTCGCTGTCGCCGTGATTGTACAAGGCCAGATGTTTCCATTCAGGGAGACGAAGATGGAAGTGATCCAGCAGGCAGATATCATCAAGCAGGCCGACAGGGCTGCCTTCGGTAGCGGGCGCGCGGATCACGCCAATGCGGTGATCGGCGAGGCCGGCTTGCGCATCGATCACGCCCGGCGGCGTGGGCGCGGCGCGGGCATTAATCCGACCGGGCGTTTCGAGCCGACCACACGCCACGACTTCGATGACGGCTGGACCACGCTTGAGGAATTGCCGCCGTTCAAGACCGATGTGCAGATCGAAAAGCCGCGGACGATCATCACCCGCAATGATTCACCCGACATCAGTTTCGATCGCTCGATCAATCCCTATCGCGGCTGCGAGCATGGCTGCATCTATTGCTTTGCCCGGCCGACGCATAGTTACATGGGGCTTTCTGCCGGTCTCGATTTCGAATCCCGCCTGTTTGCGAAGCCGGATGCCCCACGTCTTCTGGAGCGCGAGCTGGCCAAGCCCAGCTATCAGCCGAAGACAATCGCCATCGGCACCAATACCGATCCCTATCAGCCGGTCGAGAAGAAATGGCGCATCATGCGCGAAATTCTTGAAGTGCTGGAGGCGGCCAATCATCCGGTCGGCATCGTGACGAAGTCCGCGCTCGTCGTGCGCGACATCGATATTTTGAGCCGCATGGCGGAGAAAGGGCTGGCCAAGGTCGCCTTGTCGGTCACGACGCTCGATGCTCATCTGTCGCGCACGATGGAACCGCGCGCCTCGACGCCGACACTGCGCCTTCAGGCCATCCGCAAACTCGCCGATGCGGGCATTCCAGCCTCCGTCATGATGGGGCCGGTCATTCCCGGCATCAACGATCACGAGATCGAGCGCATTCTGGATGCCGCCTATGCGCAAGGCGCGCGCGAGGCAGGCTATGTCCTGCTGCGCCTGCCGCTGGAAGTCGCGCCCTTGTTCAAGGACTGGCTGCTGCGCAATTATCCGGATCGCTACCGGCACGTCATGTCGCTGGTGCGTTCCATGCGGGACGGCAAGGATTACGATGCCGAATGGGGCAAGCGCATGCGCGGCACTGGCCCCTATGCATGGCAGATCGGTCGCCGTTTCGAAATCACCGCGCGCAAGCTCGGCTTCAATGCACGCCGCCTTCAATTACGTACCGATCTGTTCGAGCCGGTCGAAAAGGGAGGCAAGCAGCTTTCGCTGTTCTAGAGCATTTTCAGCAAAAGTGTGCGCCGGTTTTGCGTTGGATGATGCGATGAAACAAATAGTTGGAGCGGTGCCAATCCTGCACAGCCTGCCAGTTGCCTGTTGAATTTCCGTCTGATTGTCCTTCAGACGGAGGGGCTGCCTGCTTTCACGCCACCATCCTCGAGCAGGGCCCTTGCGGAGAATCGGAAGCAATGCGAGCATTGCCGCCAAATGAAACGCTCGGCTTCTGATTCTCCGCTCCTCTTTGATATCCCGATCGCGCCTGACTTCTCGGAAGAGAAAAGGCTGCTTGCACGTGGATTGAAACATATCGTCGGCATAGATGAGGCCGGACGCGGCCCCCTGGCTGGCCCGGTGGTTGCCGCTGCCGTCGTGCTCGATATCGACAATCTCCCGGACGGGCTGGACGATTCCAAGCGGCTTACGGCTGCAAAACGCGAGGCGCTCTACGACGTCATTCTGGCGAAGGCCATAACGGTTTCGATTGCAAGCCTCAGCGCACGCAGCATCGACGGAAGCGATATCCGGAAGGCAGCGCTTGAAGCGATGCGGCGCGCATCCATCGGCCTGACGCTGCGGCCCTGCCACGCGCTGATCGATGGCCGCGATGTTCCGCCGGGACTTCTTTGCCCGGGTTCTGCTCTCGTCAAAGGGGATCAGCGCTCCATTTCGATCGCTGCGGCTTCCATCGTCGCCAAGGTCACGCGGGACCGCATGATGATCAGGGCCGGTGCGGCGCATCCACCCTACGGGTTGGAAATTCATGCGGGCTATGCCACCGAAAGGCACCGGGCGGCCATCGAGACTGCTGGCCCCGTACCCGGCATCCACCGTTACACTTTCGCCCCCATCAAGGATCGCTTCGGCGTTTAAACCGTCGCCAGCTTGGCGGCAAAGCCGAACAGCAGCGCTGCAAAACCCCAGCGCTGGACCGACTGTATAGCGGGATAACGTTTGAACAGGGTTCCGAGCGAGGAGCCTGTAAAGGCATAAAGCGTGTCGAACAACAAGCCGACCGTCGTCATGATGCCGCCAAGAACCGCAAATTGCAGCGCGATGCTGCCATTTGCGGGGTGAACGAACTGCGGCAGCAGGACGGAACAGAAAAGCAGCGCTTTCGGGTTGAGCAGATTGGTGAGAAGCCCCTTGCGGGCCGAAGCCAGATAGGACCGCCGTTCACACAGGCCGCCAACCGCATCCACTGTCGGCAGGGGATGGCGCAGAATCCCGATAGCAAGCCAGACCAGATACCCAGCACTTACGATCCGCACGCACTGAAACGCGACAGGAAAGGCATGCAGAAGCGCCGCCAGACCGAGTGCGGCAAGAGCCACATGGCAGGTGCGCGCGATTGCAAGGCCAGCCGCAACTGCCAGCGCATGGCCCCTGCCCCGCGCTGCGCCGGTCTGGAGCAACAGGATCATATCCGGTCCCGGAATAAGAAAAGCGGCAGCCAATGCCCCCGCGTATAACCACATCTCGCTCATTGCTATCGCCTGTAGAAATCATGCCAAGCTAACCGTGGCGCGAAAGTTCCCAAAACCGACTGCGAAACAGTTGCACGTTCGATAATATCCACGAACGGAAGCGCATGTCCTTGCAATTTGTGGCGCAAAATCTTACTGTTTTGGTATAATCCGCCAATGAATCAACTGAAGTTGCGAGATCATGCCAAAAATCAAACTAGACGCCATCGATCGCAAGATATTGACTGCACTTCAGGAAGATGCCCGGCTTTCCAATGTCCAGCTGGCAGAAAAAGTCGGTCTTTCGCCCTCTCCCTGCCTGCGCCGCGTCAAGATGCTCGAGAAGGCGGGCGTCATTCGGGGCTATCACGCAGCCCTGGATCGCAATGCGGTTGGGCTTGGGCTGACGGTCTTCGTCGGCATCCGGGTGGAGCGCCATCACGAGGAGACAGCAACGGCGTTCCGCACTTCGGTGCAAACTCTGCCTGAAGTGTTCTCCTGTCATCTCGTATCCGGGGAATCCGATTTTCTGTTACAGGTCGTAGTGGCCGATCTCGCCGCCTATGAGCGGTTCTTGTCTGGCACGCTGCTGCGTCTTCCCGGCGTCATCGACATTCGGAGCAATTTCGCTATTCAGACGGTCAAGTCACAGGGAGAGCTGCCGCTTGCGCAACTGACCGATAACGAACACTGACTTCATTTCGGACCATAGGAGCCCTTATGCCGGATATCGTCAACGTAGTTCTCATCGGGCCCGAAGGCGTTCTACTGGGGCGCCGCAGCTCTGATCGCCGCGTCTATCCGAACCGGTGGAGCTTTCCAGGCGGTCACGTGGAAGCAGAAGAGAGTTTCGAAAGCGCGCTCCGGCGTGAAATCGAGGAAGAACTTGGACTGACGCTGCGTTCGTTTTCTTTTCTCACGACTATAGAGGTCGTAAATCCGACTGCGTCATTCCATCTCTATACCTCCACCGCATGGGACGGTCAGCCTGCCATTCGCGACCGCGAGCACACGGAGCTGCGATGGTTCACACCACAGGAAGCGGAAGCATTGGATGATCTCGCCTTGGAAGAGTACCGCGCGCTGTTCCGCAGCCTGGGCGGAATGAAAACTGGTCCCGGACCAGAGCGGTTTTAAAAACACTTCCGCACGTAAAACAAAAACGCCGCCCTTTCGAGGCGGCGTTTTTCTGAAAACTATGCGAGCCGTGATCAGTTCAGGTTCGACTTGACCTGCGCCAGCGCATCCTTGAACAGGTTGCCTGCGACCTTCGCATCGACCTTTTCAGCAACGATCTTGCCAGCCGCAGCGACTGCGAGATCGACTGCCGAAGCGCGAACTGCATTGATGGCATCGACTTCAGCCGTTGCGATCTTCTGCTCGGCAAGCTTGTTGCGGCGTGCAACATATTCTTCCGTCGCGCGCTTGGCGTCTTCGAGAAGCGCCTTGGCTTCACGCTCGGCGGAAGCAACGATGTCGCTTGCTTCCTTTTCGGCTTCCTTGCGCTTGCGATGATATTCAGCCAGCAGCTGCTGGGCTTCTTCGCGAAGCGTGCGGGCTTCTTCCAGTTCGTTCTTGATACGGTCTGCGCGCTCGTCGAGCGACCGGCCGATCATGCCCGGAACCTTCAGATAGGCGAGGATCGCCAGAAAGATGATGAGGCCAATCAGTGCCCAGAATGTAGCGTCCATTGTCCTCTCCTCAGGCGTTGGCGGCCTTGACGGCTGCTGTTACCGATGCCTTGTCGGCCTTGGTGCCCAGAAGCTGTTCAACGATCTGCGCCGTGGTTTCCTCGGCAATATTGCCGACGTCGTTCATGGCCTTGGCCTTGATCGCGGCGATACGTTCTTCGGCTTCCTTGAGCTTGCCTTCCAGCGCTGCTTCGGCGGAAGCGCGTTCCGCGTCGGCTTCGCCCTTGCCCTTCTCGCGTGCAGCTTCTGCAATCGAAGCAGCCTTGGTGCGGGCCTGGGCCAGTTCCTGCTCATAGGCAGCAATAGCGTTGTCGGCATCCTGCTTGAGGCGAGCTGCCTGCTCGAGATCCTGGGCGATGCGGTCGCGACGGGTTTCGATCACGCCGCCAATGCGCGGCAGGACCACGCGCGACATGAAAAGATAGAAAAGCCCGAACGTGATCGCCAGCCACAGAAGCTGCGAAGCATAATGGGTGGAATCAAACGGCGGGAATACGCCGCTGCCGTGTCCGGCATCGTTGGCGACCCCGGTCTCGGTGTGCACAGCATCGGCTGCGCCGTGCTCGCCAGCAGCAGGTGCCGGTTGCGATTCGGTGGCGGTTTGGGCAAACGCCGTGGACACGAACATCCAGATTTCCCCTTTAATCCAGCACAATCCGATCCAGATGGAAAAGGATCGCGCCTTACTCAGACGTCATATGCAAAAGCCAGCCGCGCTGCATTCGAGATACAGATCGCGGCCAGCCCGTTTCTTGCGACCGTTGATTAGACGGCGAAGAGGAGCAGAAGCGCGATGAGCAGCGAGAAGATGCCCAGAGCTTCCGTAACGGCGAAACCGAACACCAGACGGCCGAACTGGCTGTCAGCAGCGGACGGGTTGCGCAGAGCGCCGGAGAGGTAGTTGCCGAAGATATTGCCGAGGCCGAGAGCCGTACCGGCCATACCGAAACAGGCGAGACCGGCGCCGATGTACTTTGCTGCTTCCGCTTCCATGTTAAGCTCCTTCTGGATTGAATATAAGCGCGGATTTCAGTTCTGGCGGTCGCCCGCCGGCTTGAACTCAGTGTCCCGGATGTACTGCGTCGTTGATGTACATGCAGGTGAGAACGGTAAACACGTAGGCTTGCAGGAAGGCTACGAGGAATTCGAGTGCGGTGATCGCAACCGTCATGATGAGCGGCAGGACAGCGCCGCCGATGCCGATGGGGCCGAGGGCTGCCAGCGAGACGACGAAGCCCGCAAAAACCTTGAGCGTGATGTGGCCGGCCAGCATGTTCGCGAAGAGACGTACCGACAGGCTGATCGGACGCGACAGGAACGAAATGATTTCAATGGCGACAACCAGCGGCACGATGATGCCGGGAACGCCGCTCGGCACGAACAGCTTGAGGAAGCCGAGACCATGCTTGAAGAAACCGTAGACGATGACCGTGCCGATGACCAGAACGGCAAGCGCGAAGGTCACGATGATCTGGCTGGTAACCGTATAGAAATACGGGAAAAGGCCGAGGAAGTTTGCGACCAGAACGAACATGAACAGCGAGAAGACGAAGGGGAAGAATTTCATACCCTTCGATCCCGCGGAATCCCGCAGGCTGGTGGCCACGAATTCGTAAGCCATTTCCGACACCGACTGAAGACGGGTCGGGATCAGGCCACGGCCCGAAGACGTCAGGTAGAGAAAGGCCGATGCGACCACGACGGTTGCGACCATGAAGGCCGAAACATTCGTGAACGAAAGGTCCACACCGCCTACGTCGATGGGAATCCACCGGGAAACCTGGAACTGATGGATCGGATCGTTCGCCACCTTAACCTCGTCTGTCTTCCCTGCCCGAAGGCAATTTGGCCTGCCCGAAGGCAACTCTGCTACCTGAAGGCAAGCTTGCTGCCCAAAGGCGTTTCAGTCTCGGACCAGAAGGCCCGTTTGTTCACTTACACTTGAACGAACTTTACCGTGAAGCCCGTCAAGCCCTATTTCTTGTCGTTCTGTTCCGCGCTAGACTTGATGCCGCCCTGTTCGGCAACATATCCAGCGGAACGAAGCACGTTGAGGACGCCCGCACCGAAGCCCAGAAGGAGAAATACGATCAATCCCCAGGGCGACGTACCGGCGACACGATCGATGAACCAGCCTATCAGCGCACCGACCAGAACCCCTGCGATGAACTCGCTGGAAATCTTCATGGCCTGCGCGACCGAACTTGCCGTCGCCGATCGCTCATCCTCGGAAACTGGCTGCTTGAGCACACCCTTTTTGGCCAGCTCGGCCTCAAGGCGGTTCAAACGCTGATCCAGCTCCCCGGAACCGGGTTCATTCTTCGTATTCTTGATCGCACCGGATGGCTTTCCGGGTTCAGTCCCGCGCGCCATTGGCAGCTCCTTTTTTCAAGAAATACGAGGTTTTCAATCCCATTTCCAAGTTGCGCGCAACATATTGACACGCCGTCCGCTAGTCAAGGCGGTGCAAGCATTGGTCCAGAAGGTTTTTTATCAAATAATCTCAAGCGCTTAGATATTGGTGCGACTCATTTTCCGACCAAAGAACCAGATTGGCCACATTATTGGCTAAAAAAACGGAATCGTTTTTGGATGGTTGCACCATACCCGGCTTGAGATGAAAGCCGATCTTATGCGCCTGTTCGACCGTTTAGTCCGCTAACAAAAACGTGAGTTGAAATCCGGCGATGGGCGCTCAGCTCCACCCGCCGCCATAGGTCCGGTAGAAAACGTGAAGACCGATCTTGGTGACCTTCTTCATGGTCGGGGCCCAGAACGGGCGAACATACGTCGCGTGATAATGGGTGGCGGAACCGACTTCCGGCAGCCATATCTGGCCAGCCGAGACCGTCTTTGCCACCTGCTGCGCCATGCGCCATTGCGGCATTTCAGTGACGCGGTGCTTCTGGCCGTCGCAGGCAAAGGAAAACT
This sequence comes from Ochrobactrum sp. PL_is501, assembly GCF_055816895.1. Taxonomy (NCBI): domain Bacteria; kingdom Pseudomonadati; phylum Pseudomonadota; class Alphaproteobacteria; order Hyphomicrobiales; family Brucellaceae; genus Ochrobactrum; species Ochrobactrum sp. PL_is501. The sequence goes on from NZ_JBVPGR010000036.1 coordinate 163,298, forward strand.
GGCAGGCATTGAGCCAGTCGCGATTCTGGTAGACGACGCCACAGATCGTTCCCGGATAGGCGGGATTGCGCACGCGGTTGAGGACAACCTGGGCGACCGCAACCTGTCCCTTCACCGTTTCGCCGCGCGCTTCATAATAAACTGCTTCGGCAAGGCATTTCTGTTCGCTCGAACTGAAAGCGGAAGGCGGCAGGGGCGTAGCCGCCCATTCATGATCCTGTTCGCTGATCGGCGGCACGAAGCGGCCTTCGTCGGGCTGCGGCTTCAAAATGCTTTCGAAAGGCGAGGTCTTGCCATAATCCGGCGTTGCAGGCGCATAACCAAGGGCCAGCACATCCGGCTGGTCATTGGTAATGAGCTTGGCAAGCTGGGTCGGCATTTCAGAACGCGGCTTTGGCGGCTTCACCGCATGGAAAGCCATGGTGATGCCGATTTCCTTGCCTTCCAGCTTGCTGGAGAAAGCCATCTTCGTGTCCGTCTTTTCCGGCGGACGCGTGATCATGCTGATCTTGTCGAACATGCTGCCGGCAGTGAAGGCCTTGGCGGGGGCCTTCGGCTTAACCGAGACCAGGCGACCCGTCTTGTCGGAACGATTGATGCGGTTTTCGTCGGGGTTCGGATCGTCCGTGCCGAGCTTTGCCGTCTTGCGTCCGCCAGAGAGCGCAACGCGACCTATGCCCGGTACTTCGATGCCGTTGGCGGCGATGCTGCCCGTCACGGTCGTTGCATCCACGAACGGCATTTCGGCCTGATGGACGGAGCCGACCGGCGCCTTGGCGACAAAGGCGGTCCAGCGGTGCGTTCCCATGTCGGCCGAGGGCACCAGGCTTGCCATGTCCTGAAAGGCAATTGTATTGGCGTTGAAAAGATATGCCATGACCGCCAGAACCAGCGGCACCAGCCGGTGCGGCTTATGGACTGTCTGGCGCGGCTTTGCACGGACGGCGTAATAGCGCCCCTCTTCCGGGCAATAGCCCGTGACAGGGTAATGCCACACCGGCTCGACAACGGCCTTCCTTCGACCAAACAGCGCTCGTAAAGATACAAGACGCACCGCACACTCCACTCACACTGACTAAACCGATGCGGCGATAACGGAGTATTAACCTTGTCCGATGGGTGAGGACGCGCTTGCAGCTCTGGCGAATACAGTCATTATCAGCAGCGCGTTAACCATGAACGAATATGGTTAATGCAGGGTTTAAGCGAATCCTGCTTTGCGAATACCGGGCAGCTACGATGAGGAGGTGCATCATGGAAAAGGTCATGGGCGGATGCCTGTGCGGCAATGTTCGCTTCGAAGCAGCGGGACAGCCCTACCGGGTCGGCATCTGCCATTGCCTCGACTGCCGCAAGCATCACGGCGCACTGTTTCACGCCTCTGCGATATTTCCCGAAACCGCGGTTACGGTCGAGGGTGAAACCCGCGACTATGCGGGACGCCATTTTTGCCCGCGCTGCGGGTCGTCCGTTTTCGGACACAGCGGCGATGAGATCGAAATCAATCTCGGCTCGCTCAACGCACCGGATCAGTTCAAGCCGACCTATGAATTGTGGACCATCCGCCGCGAAAGCTGGCTGCCGTCTTTCCCCGCAATGCATGGCTATGAGCGCGACCGTGAGGGATCGAGCCGCTTTGAGGATTAGGATGAGGATGAGGATGAGGATTTGATCAAGTCCTCATCCTAGCTGCCATCTTTTCTTTCACGACAGCCGCTCTATCTGCGATATTGTGATCACTGCCTTGGGGGTAATTTTATGCGCGGGTTGAAAATCGGGATTTTTGGCGCCCTGTTGAGTTCATTTGCGGCCATTGCCACGGCACAGGCCGATGACTGCCAGAACGCCAGTTCGCAAGCCGCACTCAATGAATGCTATGGCAAAGCCTACAAAAAGTCGGATGCCGAGCTGAACAAGGTGTTCAAGACCTTGCAGCGCCGCGCCGACGATGCCGACCTGAAGAAAAAGCTGGTTCAGTCGCAGCGCGCCTGGATCGCGTTTCGTGATGCCGAATGCGACATGCAGACAGCGGGCGGCGGCAGCATTTCGGGCATGGCCTATTCGATCTGCCTGTCCGGCCTTACGCAACAGCGCATCAACGACCTCAAGAAATACCTCAAATGCGAGGAAGGAGACAGCAATTGCCCCTTCCCTGCCGCCAGTAACTGATTAGTTGCGGCTCTCATAGGCGGCGTCGAAGAATGCCTTTTCCAGTTCTACTGCGCGGCGGAAGAACTGCCGGCATCGTTCTTCCGCCGCCGGGCCGACCCGGTCCAGCTCCGAACGCAGGAAGCCCACGAACTCCACAAAATATGGATTGTCGTGCAGCACGATCCATTCTGAAAAAATGAAATCGTCAGGCGAAGGCTTCGGCGCTTTTTCAGCCCAGTCGAGATAAAGCCATTCGGCGACCGTCAGCACTGACAGGCAGACCGCATAGGAACCGGAGCGCGCAGCCTCCAGCATCAGATCCTTGAATGCAGCAGTTGGCGCCGCGTCAGGCGCATCGAAACGCTCGGCGTCGGAGACCGCAAGTTTTGCAAAAGCGCGCTCGAAATAGGAGTTTTCATCGCTGCTGATCATGCCGATGAAGCGGCCTAAAGTCAGCTTGGCTTCCATCCGGTCACAATTGACGAGTGTTCCGCCCAGCAGTGATAAAAAGCAGTCGATGAACCGATGGTCCTGCACCAGATAGCGCGTCATGACATCGGGCGCGACCGTACCGGCATAAATTTCGCTGACAAGGCGATGGCCGACGGCTTGCGACCAGAATGGTTCGGCGTTCTGACGAAGACCGTCGGTGAAACGTCCGGCTTTGGCATCACTTGGCATAAAAAGACCGACTCCTTTATATTTTAGTGACCGGACCTTATCGGCGCTGTTCCGCATCGGCAATGCGCCTGTCAAAATCCCCTTATGCATCGGCGACGGATTGGTTATGCTGCTTAAATGAAGTGGACATTTTTCTGAGGGAAAGAATGAACACATATTTTTCGCCTGCCCGTGCGGCGCTTCTGCTTGCTGTTGCGATGGCTCTTCCGACCGGCAGTGCCTTCGCCAAATCTGCCTGTGACGGCGTGACGACGACACTGACCAAGCAACAGAAAACGGACTACAGGTCTCTCATCGCGCAAAGCCTCGGCAAGAAAGTCAAACCGGCTTCCGTCAACATTGAGAGCTTCATGCAATATGGCAACTGGGCGGTCGCCTATGCGGATGTTCCGGTGGCTGATCCGGGCTATTTCTTTTTCGACCTTTCCGGCAAGTCACCCAAACTGAAGGACGTCTGGGGCGGGATGGCTGAAAGAAGCGAGATACCCGATCTGGTCAAATGGGCTGAAAAGCTCGGCGCCAACAAGGAAATCGCCACCTGTTTCGCGGATACGGCAACCGCTTCCTAGCACTACAGTTGCAAATTCGTCAGGCCGTGGCGAAAAGAGTGATTTTCGAGTACCGGAGCGGAGCGTACTTAAAGGTACGTGAGCACCGGAACGCAGACAAATTGCTTTTTGCAGCCCGGCATCACGAAGAATGCAACTGTAGTGCTAAGTGGGAGGGACGGCTCCACAGATCATAGTTGCCTTGTGAAGGCCCCAATTATTGGTGAGAAGCGACCGGATACAGATCTATTCGAAGTGTGGGGCATGACCAAGAAAATCCTTTTCGCCGTAGCGCTCATCGCTATTGGCCTGTTCGGCTATACGAAGGTCATGGCCCGGATCAGCCTCGTCGAGCCTCCCCTTGCCGCACCGTCCGACCAGCAGGCCGATGCGATCCGCGTGGAAAAGGCCAGTCGTCAGATGTTCCTGCTTCGCGACGGCAGGACAATCGGCACCTATCGCATATCGCTCGGCAGCAACGGCGATGGCGGGCACAAGCAGCGCGAAGGCGATGAAAAGACACCGGAAGGGCGTTACGTCATCGACTGGCGCAACCCGCGTTCGATGGCGCATCTGAGCCTGCATATTTCCTATCCGAACGAAAACGACAAGCAGGCCGCAGCGACAGCCGGTCACGCACCGGGCGGCAATATCATGATCCATGGTCTGCCGAATGGCTGGGGCTGGCTGGCATCGGCACACCGGCTCTGGGACTGGACTGATGGCTGCATTGCCGTCACCGATGCGGAAATGCGTGACATATGGGCCAGGGTTCCGACCGGGACGCCGATTGAAATCCTGCCCTGATCTTCCAAATGCTTTTCGAGCGGTTCCTGCTTTAACGGGATCGTTGAAACCGCACTAACTCTTGACCGACCAGCGTTCGATATCCGCGCTCTGCCCGATCAAGGCGAGGCCGTTGGCAATGGAATCGAACTGGTTCGAGCTTGTCACCTCGGCATCGGGGAAGCGGCTTTCAAACACGGTGCGGATGACCGGCACGAAAGACGTGCCGCCCGTGAGGAAAACCCGATCGATAGACGAGGTTTCCAGCGCTGCCTTGTCGACCGCCTGCTGCACCGAGTTTTCGATCTGGCGCACATCCTCCGCGATCCAGTTTTCGAAATCATTGCGGGTAATGTCGGTGCGAATTTCAAAATCGTCGGCCTTGAAGTGCAGTTCCGACATGCGCTGCGTTGAAAGGCGCACCTTGAGGTCCGACACGGCGCGGTAAATTTCGTAGCCGTAATCGTTCTCGATCAGGTTGATGAAATGTTCGAGCGGCTTCGGGTCAACCGCTTGCCGGGCCAGTTCGTCCAGATCGCGAATGGTGGCCGGAGAGTTCATCAGGAACAGCGTGTTCCAGCGTGCAAAATTTGCATAATAATGGTTGGGCACGGTCAGCCTCTTGCCGAAGGACTGATATTCAGTCCCCTTTCCAAGCAGCGGCGAAACGGCATTGTCGATGATACGGTAATCGAACGTATCGCCCGCGATGCCGACGCCCGTCTGGCTGAGCGGCGTGAAGCTCAAGCCTTGCCTGCCCACGTCGAACCGCACGATGGAAAAGTCGCTGGTGCCGCCGCCGAAGTCGGCCACCAGAACAGTGGATGCGGCTGTCAGTTCCTGCGCATAAAAATAGGCAGCGGCGACAGGCTCATAAACATAATGAATGTCGGTGAAGCCGAACGCCCGAAACGCCTTTTCATAGCGCTGCATGGCCAGCGCTTCATCGGGCGATGCGCCCGCAAAGATCACGGGCCTTCCGATAACCACGCGATTGCCCTTTGGCGGCAGACGGTCGCCCAGCCGCGCGGCAACCGTGTTGAGGAAAGTGGTCAGGATATCCTCGAACTTGAACCGCTTGCCGAAAACAGGCGTGTCGGTGAAGGATTTCGAGGCCGCGAATGTCTTGAACGATTGCAGCATGCGCGTGGAGTGCGGCGCATTGACGAATACGTCCATCGCCCACGGCCCGCTTTCGACGGTGCGCTCCCCGGTTTCTCGATCCTGCCAGAAGCAGAGAACCGAACGGTAGCCGGTAATATCAACCCCATCCTTCGGCACACTCAGAACGGCAGTCGTGCCATCCGGCGCGGCAACGGAAAGAACCGTGTTGGTCGTGCCGAAATCGATGCCCAAAGTCACGCCATCAAATGGGCTCTGGTCAGCCTTCGTCATTACTGCACCTTTTTTGGAGGAAATCGGGGAGCGGGCGGATTAGCAGTCGCCAGAGCCAAGCTCAACCCGAAAGTGCGAAATTAAACACTGGTTGCGATCACGATTGCAATCATTGCCACCCGAATGAGAAAAATTCCCGGTCACGCAAATATTAATGGCTGCCTCGAAAGTTTACACGATCTCTTTCGTCTGCCTGCTAGGTTTCTGCAACGCATCATGAGCAGTTCACCTTTCAGTCACATCCGTGAACTGCTCCGCTTATTTGTTTTCACCACCTTGGCAATGCCAGATGTTGTCCATCCGGTTTCGCTATTTCCAAGCCCCCCCAACAGATGAAAGCGATAAACATGGCGCTTCTATCCCGTACCGTTCTTGCGGCTGCCCTGCTTTCGGCCAGTACGCTTCCTCACATTGCCAATGCCCAGGCGACAACCGGACAGCCCATAGCAAGCGGCTATCACAGCAGCGGTCAGGCCACCGCAGAGGTGAGCGGTGTCGTGGCTGATGGCGACAAGGTGACCGTCAAGGTCCGTTTCATCAATGCCAAGGAAGGCGGGAGTGTTTCGACGACGCTTTACAGAGAACTGTCGGACAAAGACTACGAGAATGAATATTATCTTCTCGCAGGCGACAAAAAATATCTTCTGCTGAAGGATTCCGAAGGCAAGCCGCTCGCGCCTGCTTCAGTTTCCCTGTTCGGCACGGGCCAGGTCGTCGGCGTCTGGCACGGCGTCTTTCCCGCGCCACCGAAGGGCCAGAAGGTGACGCTCTATATTAAGGGAGTCGAGCCGCTCGGGCCTTTCGCCATTCCCGCCGAATAGGGGCGAGCCATGACCAGTCTTACCCTGGGCAGCATCGTTCTCGGCCTCGCCGCGCTTTGCCTGCCATCCATCGCATCCGCGCAAGACACGGGCACCGATAACAGTGCCTATATCCGTGATCTCGTACCGGAGATCCGCGATCTTGTTTCAGCATCGGGCAGCACCGATGGCAAAGCACGGGGCCTGTCCAGCGCTGCGCAACAAATTGTCGAGAAAAGCGGCAATATCACCATGCGGGAAACGGACGAAAGCATCGTCCTTTCCGTGACGAGTGATATTTTGTTCGATTTCGACAGTGCCAAACTGACGGGCAAAGCCAAGGCGACACTGACCGATATTGCCAGAATATTGGAAAGCATGCCGGATTCTGCCGTTCGCGTTGTCGGCCATACGGATTCGAAAGGGTCGGACAGCTACAACGATAAACTGTCGAAAAACCGCGCCGATGCCGTGGTCGGGTTTCTCGTCAGCAATGGCGTTCAATCCGCGCGGTTGAAACCGGAGGGGCATGGCGAAAGCGAGCCTGTCGCGCCCAACGAAATCAAAGGCAAAGACAATCCCGACGGGCGGGCGCAAAACCGGCGTGTCGAATTTGTGCTGCCGAAAGCATGATACGCCTCACCGTTGGAAACAGAATAAGCCCGGATCGCTCCGGGCTTTTTGTCACTTCTTCTTTTTGGCGCGGCCTGCGAACGGGTTGTCCGAGGTGCGCAAGGAAAGCCTGATCGGCACGCCCGGCATGTCGAAAGTTTCGCGCAGGCCGTTGATGAGATAGCGCACATAGGATTGCGGCATCGCATCGGGGCGCGAGCAGGAGACGACGAAGCCCGGCGGGCGGGTCTTTACCTGCGTCATATATTTCACCTTCAGGCGGCGACCCGAAACTGCCGGTGGCGGCTGGTGCGCGATGACACCCGTCAGCCAGCGGTTGAGGCGCCCGGTCGAAATGCGGCGATTCCAGATTTCGTGGGTCTTGACGACATTCTCCATGAGCTTGTCGATGCCCTGTCCGCGCTCTCCGGAAATCGGCACGGCGCGAAGCCCGCGCACCTGCGGCAGCAGGCGGGCCGTCTTTTCGTAGAGATCGGCGAGAACCATCTGGCGGTCTTCGATCAAATCCCATTTGTTGAATGCGATGATCGGCGCCCGGCCCTCACGGATGATGAGATCGGCGATCTGCAAATCCTGCTTCTCGAACGGGATCGTCGCGTCGAGCACGATGATCACGACTTCCGCAAACCGGATGGCACGCAGGCCATCGGCGACCGACAGCTTTTCGAGCTTTTCCTGCACGCGCGACTTGCGGCGCAGGCCAGCCGTGTCGAACAGCTTGATCTTGCGGCCCCGCCATTCCCAATCCACCGAGATCGAGTCACGCGTAATGCCTGCTTCCGGTCCGGTCAGCAGGCGGTCTTCGCCGAGCATCGTGTTGATCATCGTGGACTTGCCAGCATTCGGGCGTCCGACAATGGCGATGCGCATCGGCTTGGTGGCATCATAGGCCGGGATTTCTTCTTCGTCCGGGTCCTCGATGTCGTCGCCGATCAGTTCGCCGACAGCCTTCGGCGTGAAAACCTCATCGGCGGCTTCTTCTTCCTTCTCGTCGGCAAAGACGCGCTCTTCGCCCAAAAGCTCGACAATCGCGTCGCGCAGGTCGGGCATGCCCTGGCCGTGCTCGGCAGAGATCGGGCACGGTTCGCCAAGGCCAAGCTGGAAAGCGTCATACATGCCGGATTGCGCACCGCGCGCTTCCGCCTTGTTGGCCACCAGCACGACCGGCTTGCCGGAACGGCGCACCACTTCGGCAAAGGTACTGTCGGTCGGCGTGACACCGGCCTTGGCATCGATGACGAACAGGATCACGTCCGCTTCCTGAATGGCGGCCTCGGTCTGGGCGCGCATGCGCGCTTCCAGACTGTCATTGGCAGCTTCTTCCAGACCGGCCGTGTCGATGACCTGAAATTTCAGATCGTAAAGCTTGGCATCGTGGATGCGCCGGTCGCGCGTGACGCCCGGCAGGTCATCGACCAGCGCCAGCTTGCGGCCGACGAGGCGATTGAACAGCGTGGACTTGCCGACATTGGGACGCCCGACGATGGCGACTGTGAAACCCATGGGAGAAGATAACTCCAGAAATCAAAATGTTTATGTATTTTGCGCGTCGGGCACCTTGACGCCCGCGCTGCGCATCAGATCGAGCATCGTATTGGAACGCTGGCGGGTATTGGCCGGAGCAAGGCTGTCATTGGCAATCTGCTGGAACAGCTTGACCGCATCATCGAAACGCTCGGCCTTCCAAGCAGCCAGCCCCAAGGCTTCCCGCGCGCTTGAACGCATCGGGTTGCCGTCGACGGACAGCGTTTCCACGCGCTTGGCCACATCGTCATAAGAACCGCTGTCGACCAGCAGATAGCCTGCCCGCAAACGCGCCACATCGCGCAGCGGCGCGGGTACTGCGTTGTCGGCGGCAACGTCATCGAAAGCCTTCACGGCACCGGCGGCATCGCCCTTGTCGGCGATCACCGAAGCGGCGCGAAGACGCGCCAGCACCGGATAGGAGCCGTAGCCGGTCTTTTCCAGATCGTCGAGCGCAGCAAGCGCCTCATCGTTCTTGCCTGCCGAGGCGAGATCAAGCGCGGCCAGAAACTTGTCGCCGGAAGCGGAAGCCTTGCTGTCGGTCCAGTGCTGATAGCCGACCCAGCCAGCCGTTCCCAGAACGATCGCAACGGCAGCACCAATCACGACCGGGCCGAAATTCTTCCAGACCTGCTTTGCCCGTTCCGAACGGAGTTCCTCGTTTACCTCGCGAATGAAACTGTCGTCTGCCATGGACCTGCCATCGTTCTTGAAACTGGTTTACGAAATAGATGTTCTGGCGCTTTTAGTCGGAATTGTCGCCATATGTAAGACCCGTCTGTGAAATAAGCCGAAACACGTGTCACAAAGTGCATTTCGGTCCGACAATAGCCTTATTCAAGGAATAGAGCATTTCCAGCAAAAGTGTGAAACGGTTTTGCGTTGGAAAATGCGACAAAACAAATAGTTAGAGCGATTCCGATGATTCATTAAAAATAGGAACCGCTCTTGTGACAATTCTTCGGAACCCTTCCTCCTCCCCCCTCGTTTAGTGGTCCATGCGCTTTCTGTCCCCCCGCCCTGTTCTTCTTTCAGCCCTGGCTCTTTCCACCTGCACCGCGCAGGCGGAACCGGCGCCCGCAAAGCCGCAATATGTGCTGATCTCCTTCGATGGCGCGCATGACAATGCGCTGTGGACCCGCTCGCGCGAATTGGCGAAGAAAAACAACGCGCATTTCACCTATTTCCTGTCCTGCGTCTTCCTGATGACCAAGCAGAACCGGCGGGATTACCAGCCGCCTCGCAAGCGGGCGGGATCGTCCAATGTCGGCTTCGCGCTCAGCCGCGATGAAGTCGTCGCCCGCCTTGGCAATATCTGGCAGGCGCATCTGGAAGGAAACGAGATCGCCAGCCATGGCTGCGGCCATTTTGACGGCACCGACTGGTCGACCGCCGATTGGGACAAGGAGATCAGGGAATTCCGCCGCATCACCGCTGACGCCTACAAGAATAACGGCATCGAAGGCGAGCCGGAAGGCTGGCGCGATCTGGCGCTGAAGGGCATTGACGGTTTCCGCGCGCCCTATCTCGCCGCATCGAAGCCGGTGCAGGATGCGCTGAAGGCGAACGGCTTTCGCTATCAGGCGTCGTCCGTCACCCGCGGCCCGGAAGAGCCGATAATTGCCGGCCGGTTCGCCTCGTTCGGATTGCCGCTTATCCCGGAAGGTCCGTCGCAGCGTCCCATCGTGGCGATGGACTATAATCTCTATGTCCGCCACTCGAAGGGCAAGGAAGCCGTGCTGCAATCGGCGGCGTTCGAGGAGCGGGCCTACAAGGCTTTCCGGGCAGCCTTCGACAGGCAATATGCGGGCGAGCGCATTCCGCTTCAGCTTGGCTTTCATTTCGTGCTGATGAATGACGGCGCCTACTGGCGCGCCATGGAACGGCTGGTGACGGAAGTCTGCACCAAGCCGGATGTCAAATGCACGACCTATGGCGATTATCTGGACAGTCTCGACAGGGAGACGGTCCACGCAGGCCAGAACAGGTCCTGACTTCAGGCCGAAGGCAGTGTTTCCAGATTTTCGAGATCCAGCGCGGGTAGCGGCTCGTCGCGGATAGTTGCCTCAAAAGCTCTCAGGCGCTTGTAGATCGACAACAGCTCGATGATCGTCGTCCACGATTTGACGAGATACTGGAACGATTCTTGTACCTGCGAAAATACATTGATGATCTGGTTCATCAGGCCAAGCGTCAGCTTTCCAGCCACGATGGACGGTATGAGGATCAGGGTCGCGAAAATATTGTCGGCCTGCAGATAGAAAATGCGGGCCACGTTGAAATAGACATAGTGGAAATAGAGCCGGAAATAATTGTGCCGGACGTTGCGGAACAATTCGGCCATTGTGACTGGCCCGGCGCGATCGTCATGATCTTCACCATAGACGAGTTCCTTGCGGTAAGCCGCTTCCACGCGCTGGTTGTTGAACTCCAGCCCAGGCAGCTTGATGCCGACCAGCGCCAGCAGACCGGTCCCGAAGGCAGCCCAGAAAACAGCCGCCCATACAAGCGCATGTGGTATTGTGCCGATAACCGGCAACTCGGTGATTTTCTCGGAAAAGCTGAACAGGACCGGCAGAAAGGCGATCAGCGTCAGAATAGCTTTCACCAGATTGACACCGAGCTGTTCCAGCGTCGTTGAAAAGCGCATCGTATCTTCCTGCACACGCTGTGCAGCGCCTTCGATGGAACGCAGTTTCGGCCAGTACCTGACATAATAGTCATTCATCGCCGTGCGCCATCGGAAGATATAATGGCTGACGAAGAAGAGGCTCAAAACGCTGATCGTAACGCTAATAAAAGCAATCTTGGCAAAAGTGACCAGCCCCCAGTAGAAATCGGACGCGCTTACGGCGCCGGGTGTTGTCAGCGCCTTCTGTATCATGTCGTAGAACGGCCCATACCAGGCATTGACCGCCACGCTGACCTGCACGCCGAAATAGGTGGTGAACAGGATCAGCGCCGATCCGAGTATCGACCAGCGCTGCCACGGATGCGGAGAGAACCACGCCCAGAACAGATAGAACGCGAACACCGCCACCGCGAAATAGATATAGAACCAGAGAAACGGCGCCGACCAGAAGACGCTTGCGCCGATGATCGGCGCAGCGTCATGCGCCAGCGGCGGCAGGCCGAATGTTGCGCCCAGCCTTTCTCCTCCCTCGTACCAACCGATTATCGCCAGCAGGCACCAGCCGAGAGCGGACCAGAAGAACAGTTTCGGGCGGGGAAAGAACGACACAAACACCGGATTACATCCAACTCCTGAGGAACTATCCTCATAAGAAGCCGGTCCTTGCGCCTTTACCAGTTAAATTCCTGTAAGGTTTTCAGCCCCTTGTTCCGGCAGCGCGTCCCGCCACGATGCCTAGCACCGCGACGACCACCAGCGAGAGCGCTGCGGCCAGGCTTGCCGAGGTAAACGAACCGGAGCGCTGCGCCATGAAGCCTGCCACCAGCGGACCGACGATCTGGCCGATGCTGAAGCAGACGGTCATTCGCGCCAGAGCGCGTTTCGGTGACGCCGGTGCGAGCATGCGGGCTATCTGCAATCCGAATGCGGTCAATGCCATGAAGGTGATGCCGAGAAGCGCGCCGCCCACAAGCGGCCCAAGCGGCGGTGCCAGAACCACGCTCGCGGCAACACCGATGGCCTCCAGAATGGCGGTCAGGGCAAATGCGTGGAAAAGACCGAACTTCTTCGCAGCCGGACCCCAAAGCCAGATCGAGGGCGCAGCCGTCAGGCCGGTCACCACCCACACGGAGGCTTCCATAAGCGGACCGCCATCGGTCGCGCGCACGATTGCAATCAGGAACGTCGCCGTGATGACATAGCCGAAGCCGAAAATCCCATAGGCCAGCGCCAGCGCGTTGAAGGCGAGGCTTTTGGGGAGCGGCGGCTCACGCGTGCCGCTGTTTCCGCCGACCGGACCTTCCTTCACGAAAGCCGCAACCAGAACAACCATCACGATGGTCAGGGCCGCAGCGCCGATCCAGTCTGCGCGCCAATCAAGTCCGGCAAAGCGGATCAGCGCCACCATAACGGCGGAAAGCGCTATGCCGCTGCCGACGCCGCCGAAATGCAAGGCTCCAAGCCCCGCCTTTTCCGCCGCCGTTACGTGGCTCAGCACGATTGCCGTGCACAGGATCATCGTCACCGCGCTTATGAAGCCCGCCGCAAAGCGGATGATGGAAAACAGCCATACGCCGTCAAAAAGCGCCATGGCCGCACACAGCAAACCGCTGATTATCAGGCCCGCGATCACGCTTGCCCGTTCGATGCCCGCAGACCAGCCGTAGCCGGCGACGACCGCCCCCAGCAGATAGCCGATGTAGTTTGCAGACGCGATAAAACCGGCATCGGCGGCGGTGAAGCCGATATCGGCCATCATTCCGGGCAGGATCGGCGTATAGATGAAGCGCCCGATCCCCATGGCGGCGGCCATGGCGAGAAAACCGCCGAAGGCATAGCGGACGGCAGTGTTGCGTCGGGGAAAAATTTGCTGGTTCATTCGAGGGAGGTCTCTGTTGTTCGCCAGGAACATAAACCTCGCGCCCGGCGGGACAATTCAATTTTTCTGATCGGATCGATCACCTGGAATGACGCTGAAACCGTTTCCCGCCTTTTGCCGCTGCCCGGCCATTGGGGGCGGCGCGCCAATAGCCTGCTGGTCTTTGCCTGCGGGTTTACCGCGTGGCATAAAAGCTGGAAGCAGATGGGGCAACGTCACTGTTTCGAATTTGAAAGCAAGCAGCGGAGTGTAGCCTCGGCGCGCTGGTACTAACCTTCCTTCATGCTCATATTGAAGGAATACGGACATGAACCTTATGACCATGAAGACCCACGACCCTGACGAAAATCGCTGGCAGAAGGTGCTCGACCGTGACAAGGCGTCGGACGGGGCATTTGTCTATGCTGTCCGCACCACCGGCGTCTATTGCCGCCCGTCATGCCCGTCGCGGCGCGGAAAGCGCGAAAACGTACAGTTTTTCGATGGTTGCGAGGGTGCGGAACGCGCAGGCTTCCGGCCCTGCATGCGCTGCAAGCCGCATCTCTCCGAAACACTGGCGACGCAGAACAGCACCCGCTATGCCGATATGGTCGCGAGTGCCTGCCGCTTCATCGAGACGGCGGAAGAAGTGCCTTCCCTTGAAGAAATAGCGGCTTCGGTGAAAGCGAGCCCCGCCCATTTTCACCGCATTTTCAAGGAGTTCACGGGGCTGACCCCGAAAGCCTATGCCGATGCGCACCGCGCGAAGAAGATGCGGGCAGCACTCGATGCGCCGGAAATCCGCGTAACCGATGCAATCTATGATGCCGGTTACAATTCCAGCAGCCGCTTCTATGAGGCTTCGGACGGAATTTTGGGAATGACTCCAAAGGCTTACAAGCAAGGCGGCAAGAATGCGGATATTCGTTTTGCCATCGGCCAGTCAACGCTCGGCGCGGTACTGGTGGCTGCGAGCGACAGGGGTGTGTGCGCGATTTTGATGGGCGACGACCCGGAAGAGCTGATCCGCGATCTGGAAAGGCGCTTTCCGCAGGCAAATCTCATCGGCGCGGACCGCGATTTCGAGGATATGGTGGCCAAAGTGGTGGGCTTCGTCGAAGCGCCCCGCATCGGTCTCGACCTGCCGCTCGATCTACAGGGAACCGCGTTCCAGCAGCGGGTGTGGCAGGCCTTGCGGGAAATTCCTGTCGGTAAAACAGTGAGTTACACCGAAATTGCCGAGCGCATCGGCGCGCCGAAATCGGTGCGGGCGGTGGCGCAGGCCTGCGCCGCCAACAAGATCGCCGTCGCGGTCCCGTGCCACCGCGTAGTGCGCAACGATGGCGGTCTTTCCGGCTATCGCTGGGGCATTGAGCGCAAGCGCGATCTTCTCAAGCGGGAGGGTCAGGCGTGAGTGATATCCCTGCCTATGACTGGCAAAAAATCGGTGCCGAACTGGACGAGTTCGGTGCCTCAATCCTCAAAAACATAATTTCGCCACAGGATTGCCGCGAAATAGCCGCCGGCTACTACAATTTGGCCGCATTTCGAAGCGTTATTTCGATGCGAAAACACGGTTTTGGGCGCGGAGAATACAAATACTACGCAAATCCCATTCCTGCCTTAATTTTGAATCTGCGTCAGAAGCTCTATCCGCAGCTTGCCCCCATCGCCAATCGGTGGAGCGAAAGGCTGGGATCGGATGTCCGTTTTCCGCCGACCCATGACGCGTTTCTGGAACGCTGCCACGCGGCGGGACAGACCCGGCCGACACCGCTCATCCTGCAATATGTGGAGGGCGATTATAATTGCCTGCATCAGGACATTTACGGCGATATCGCTTTTCCGTTGCAGGTGGCGATTTTGCTGTCCGAGCCGGAAAAGGATTTCACGGGTGGGGAGTTCGTCCTGACCGAACAACGTCCGCGCATGCAAAGCCGGGCCGAAGTCGTGCCGCTGCGACAGGGAGACGGCGTGGTCTTCGCGGTCAATGACCGCCCGATGCAGGGAACACGCGGCGATTATCGCGTCAAGATGCGGCACGGCGTCAGCCGCATCCGCTCCGGCAAGCGGCATACGCTGGGCATAATCTTTCACGATTCCAGATAGAGGTTGAAACCGAGGTTTCGATGGCCTTTGATCGCAACAAAATGATCGAAGGAGTCGGATATGAGCGTGACCATCTACGGTATCAAGAACTGCGACACCATGAAGAAGGCGCGCACCTGGCTTGAAGACCACGGCATCGACTACGCGTTTCACGATTACAAGAAGGAAGGGCTCGACGGTGAAACGCTCGACCGCTTTCTGAAAAGCGTTCCGTGGGAGCAATTGCTCAACCGGGCCGGAACGACATTTCGCAAACTGCCCGAGGAAGAACGCCAGAACGTCGATGCCGCCAAGGCGCGGGCGCTAATGCTGGCGCAGCCGTCCATGGTCAAGCGCCCGGTGCTCGACAAGGATGGAACGCTGACGGTCGGTTTCAAGCCGGACCAGTATGAAAACTTCTTCAAGCCTTGAGGCGGGAAAACGCTGCTATAGATAGCTGCCGATAATAAGAGCGCGTTTCGATCTGATTGAATCGGATCGGCGCTCTATTTATTTGTTTTTAGGCACATCTTGTCCGAAAACCGCTTCACACTTTTCGGGATGTGCCGGATGGAGAAACCGATGCGGCAGCGCGCGAAGAAGGTCGTTCAGCAATGGTCCGCGAGCTGGCGCGATTCCCTGATCGCTTCCTTCGCGGGCGGGGTCGCCTGGCTGATCTGCCAGCTGCTTCTGAACCAGCCGAAACCCGTCTTTGCCATGGTAACGGCGGTGATCTGTCTGGCGCCGAACCTGCCCAACCATGGCAAGCAGGCGATTGGCGTGATCGTCGGGGTCACGACCGGCGTGCTGGTGGGCGAGCTTTCGCTGCTCTTGCCGGAAACGGTTCCGGTCTTCCACACAAGCATCGTGACTTTCGTTGCCATGGTGCTGGCAACCTCTTTTGGCATGGCGCCTGCAATTGCCATCCAGTCGGGCGTTTCGGCGATCCTGGTTCTTGCCATGGGGCCGCAGGTTGCTGGCGTGACACGGCTGGTGGATGTTCTGGTGGGCGCGGGCGTGGGCTTGCTGTTCAGCCAGATTTTGATGACGCCGAGCCCGCTGCTTCTGATCGACAAGGCGGCTCGCGGCCTGATCGACCGTCTTGCAAACGGGCTCAAGCAGTCGGCTATCGCGCTGGAAAAGCAGGACCCGGTGCGGGCGCAAAGTGCGATCAACCAGTTTACATCGGCGCACCGGGCGGTGATCGCACTCGGCGACGGCATTGCGCTGGCGCGCAGCAACGCGCGCTGGTCTCTGCGGGGGCGGCTGGTGGCGCGCGAGGTTACGGAAATGGCAGGCCGCTACGACCGCCGCGGCATCCGCCTCTACGCATCGGCGCTGCTGTTCGGCGAAGCGCTGGGCAACGCGCTGCGCAAGAAGGAAGCCCCGCCGCCGCCATGGCTGGCGGAAGCCTTGCAGGTGGTCATCGCCAATTGCGAGCTGGAGGAAGGGGAGCAACCGCGCAGGATACCGCCCATGCCCAAGGACATTCCGTTCGGCTGGCGCGATTGCGCGCACCGGCTGTCATCGGTTCAGGACACGCTTCTGCACTTCCTGCATTCCGATATTCCCGACAGCCTTCCCGTACCCGAACGGCGGCAAAAGCAAACTGCGGCCTGACAGTTTTCAGGCCAGAGACCGCACATGCTGCGCCAGCTCGTCCGCGGCCTGTCGTGTGAGCGCCGGGCGGTTCCGCCAGTCGTCCAGGGCAGCGCCGCGATAGGCCGCCTGCGCGAGCGCAAGGACCGAGGCGGTTTCGGGCGAAACACGCGGCAGCGCCCATTCGGCAGCGGCATCTTTCGGCGCAAATTTTCCGGTTTCGAGCGTGTACCACATGCGGGCAAGCGTCAGCAGGACGTTGCGCTCGTCACCTGAAAGATTGCCGACGAGGGCAGGCAGGGCATCGGCAATCGCCCGCCGAACATCTTCGTGCGGCATGGGCGGCAGAAGATGTTCGCGCACGGGGCCAACGAGGCTTATGGCTTCCTGAGCGGCTTGCGCCAGCACCAGCGTATATTCGGGATCGGTGTGCGGCTGCGGCACGGTTCCCGCCTCGAATTCGTCGCGCAGCCATTCTCCATAAATGAAGGCGCAACGCGCGGGATAGCCGGGTTCAGCAAGATCCTGCCGCAGAAAGATCATCACTTCCAGGCATCGTGGCATGCCGGGCCTGGCCGGGTGCCGGCCAGAAATCTGCATCAGACGGTCAACGAGAAGCGCCCCGGTTTCAGGTGCCAGTGGCTGGTCGCTGACCGCCAGCAGATCGATATCGCTGTTGGGGCGAAGACCGCCATTCACGGCGGAGCCATGCAGATATACGGCCTGCAAGGACGGCCCCAGACATTCTTGCAGAACGGTCAGGGCCTTTGCCGCTTCTTCGGGGATTGCTGCGCGATTTCTATCCATCCTGCGTTGATACTGTCCCCGACGGACATATACAACGGCAGCCGACGACAGAAGGCCGTCGCTTTTTCAGGCCGCAGCAACTTCTCGCCGTTCCAAGGCGCTTCCCGAAAAGTGCAAAGCGGTTTTCGGACAGGATTCGCTTGAAGACAATAACTTGAGCACCGGTCCAATTCACTCAGATCGGTGCTCAAGAATGCGGTCGATCAATCCCCATTCGAGCCCTTGCTCGGCGGTCATGAAATTATCGCGGTCAAGCGCGCGTTCCACCTCTTCATAGGTGCGCCCGCAATGTTCTGCATAAAGCCGCGTCATCAGCCGCTTGGTTCGCTGGGCTTCCTCGGCATGGATGAAAATGTCCGATGCCTGCCCCTGAAAGCCGCCGGAAGGCTGGTGAACCAGCAGGTTCGCATTGGGAAGGGCGGCGCGATGGCCGGGCTCGCCCGCCATCAGCAGGAAGGAACCCATGGAACGCGCCGTCCCCATGCAGAGCGTGTGCACCGGCGCGCGGACATAGCGCATCGTGTCATAGATGGCGAGGCCGCTGGTCACGACGCCACCCGGCGAGTTGATATAGAGATTGATCGGCTGCTTGGAATTTTCCGCTTCCAGAAACAGCAATTGCGCGCAGATCAGCGCGGATACGGTGTCGTTTACCTCGCCGTTGAGAAAGATGATCCGCTCGCGCAGCAGGCGTGAATAGATATCGAACGACCGTTCGCCACGGCTCGACTGTTCGACGACCATAGGGACGAGTTGCATCGTTTCGCGCATGGCGAACTCCTCTCTTCCAAAATCAGGATGTGGGTGCTTCAGGCGGCGCGCATGACCGGCATCCGGTTGCTGTTGGCGGCAACCGGTGCGGCATGTTTCACCCGCGCATCGTTCAATTCATGGATGACGCGCAGGCAGGTGCCACCGGCAATGCCCGGCACGATGCGGAACGTGACCATGCTTTCCAGAAAGGGCGGCTGGCTTTCCCGCATCCGATAGCTGATCTCCTCACCGGGCTTGCAGGAAGCAGGTTCGGGATCGGCCAATGCCTCGGATGGGAGCCAGTTTTCGCGAAACTCCGGAATGCTGATCGCGCGCCAGACTTTCTGCGGCGCGGCATCCAGCTCATATTCCAGCTCGATGCCATTTTCGCGGTGTTCTTCCTGCCGGTCGGTCATTGGTCCATATCCTTCAGCAAGGTTTTGAGAGCGTCGATACGTTCCGGCCAGTAGGCGCGGTATTTCGCAAGCCAGTTGGCGATGAGGGTGAGCCCGTTCGGATCGACTTCATAATTGACGAAGCGCCCTTCGCGTTCCTCGCGCACCAGCCCCGCGCCGCGCAACACCGCCAGATGCTGCGACATGGCAGGCTGGCTGATTGTCATGCCTTCCCGCAACGTGCTGGCATTCATGCTGCCCGCTGCCAGCTTCTCGAAGATCATCCGGCGGGTCGGGTCGGCAAGCGCCCGAAATATATCATTGAATATATCGCTCTCATTCATACGGACACATAAGCGTACACTTATGCGATTCGCAAGCGAAATCTGTTGTCAGCCCGCGAGAAAAGTCAGCCAAGCTTGTTCAACGGCACCCAGCCGCAGACCCCATTGGGCGCGCGGCACCATGCCCATCCATGCGTTTCCTCGATAACAAAGAGCGTAGCACCTTTGTTGCAGGTCAGTTCCATGGCGGAATAGTCGCGCAGGGTGACGGCCCGGCCATCTACAAAGGTGATGCAATCATCGGGAATCCATCCCGCGCGGCCATCGGGTCCGACAGCCCATAGCCAACGGTAGCCGTCCCAGATTTCAGCTTTCCCGGTCAGGGATACGGCCTGCCCCTGGCTAAAGGCAATGGGATCATCGTAGGGCGCAACGTGATCTTCCAGCAGACGTTTGGAAACAGGCTTTTCGGACATCGATTGCACTTCCGTTGCCAACAATTGGTGAAGATATTGCCGCCGGCGCCTTCGCTTGGAGCCTGAATCAAAAAGGGCGGAATTTTACTCCGCCCTTTCGTCAATCATCCGAGTTCAGGACTTCCGCGCTTCCTTGATCGCTTCGAGCAGTTCCGGCTCTTTCATGACACCGCCATAAAGCTTGGTGCCGATGACGAAGGATGGCGTGCCGCCAAAATTGAAGGCTTCGCCCTGATCCATATTGCGCTCAAGAATGGCATTGATGCGCTTGGAATCGGCCTTATAGGCAGCGTTCAGCTTTACCGGATCAAGCCCACCCTTCTTCAGCGCCGCGTCCACCTGTTCCGGCGTGAGGCGGCCCGGCGTTGCCATCAGCGCTTCCATGGCCTTCACATAGTTGCCGGACTTTTCCGCAGCCAGAACCAGACGCGCGGCATAGGCCGAGGTGTCGCCGAAGATGATCCAGTCCTTCATGACGAGGCGGACATTGCCGTCGTTCTTGACCACGCGCATCAACTCGCCATGCCCCTTCTTGCAGTAGGGGCATTGGTAGTCGAAATATTCCACGATGGTGACATTGCCGTTCGGGTTGCCCAGAACCGGGATTTCCTTGTCGTAGAGTACTTCCGCAACCGTCGGCACGCGCTGTGCGAGGCTTTCGCCGCCCGAAATGGCAATCGTTGCGGCGCCTGCCGCCGTTGCGGCCAGTATCTGACGACGGTTCATCATGAGCTTGCTCCTTTGCCCGATTGGGATTTATCCAACACGACGACACGCGCACCGGAATTGGCGCGCTTGTAGAGATCGAGGATGTCCTGATTATAGAGGCGGATGCAGCCGGACGATGCGGCTTTGCCCACAGACCAGGGCTCGTTGGTGCCATGGATGCGGTAAAGCGTGTCCTTGCCATCGCGATAGAGATAAAGCGCGCGGGCACCGAGCGGGTTGCGGATGCCGCCCTCAAGGCCCTTCGCGTATTTTGCGTAATGCTCCGGATTGCGCTTGATCATGTTGGCGGTCGGCGTCCAGCGCGGCCACTGCGCCTTGTAGGCGACCTTGGCATCGCCCGAGAAAGTCAGGCCCGCGCGGCCAACGCCCACCGAATAACGGATCGCCTTGCCGCCCGGCTGCACGAGGTAGAGATAGCGCGCATAGGGATCAACGACGATGGTGCCGACAGGTTCATTCGTGGCATAGTCGACTTCGCGGCGCAGATTGCGCTCCGAGATCTTGTTGACATCGAGCGCCGGGATGAGATTGCCTCGATCGTTCACCGCGCCATACATGGAGGCGTACTCGCTTCTTGCCGTTTTCACTTCCGGCGCAGGCTGGCTCACCGGCTCGGCTGCAACAGGTTCGGGCGTGGCGGCCGCCGGCTGCGGCATGGTGACGGCAATGGGCCGGTCCGCGGACGCGGTCGTGCATGCCGCGGCAACAAATGGCAAGCAGGCCACAAGCGCGATCCGCACCAGGGATGCCCGGGCACCCCGCTTTTCATCAGATACAGTCAATTTCAAAGCCCCCAGGCCAGTTTCAATACAGTGATCATTGCTTCCGGCCCGCGCTCACAAGGCCGACCGAACGTTCGATAGAGGCGGCCGTGACATCGCCCACCAATCTGGTCCCTTCCGCTTCCTTGCTGATGCGATCGAAGAAGATCATCGTCGGCGGACCGGCTACACCAAGCTTTGCCATCAGGTCGGCATTGCCTTGGGTCAATTCAGAAATATCTGCCTTGACCAGCTGATAGCCTTCCAGCGCCTTCTTCACATCAGCATCGGGCAAAACCCGGCGCTCCACGGTGGAACAGCTCACGCACCAATCCGCCGTGAAATAGACAAGCGTCGGCTTGTCGCCGCGCGCCTTGCCAAGTTTCTCCTGAAGGGAAGAAACAGTCTCGACCGGCGCAAATTGCAGCGCGGCCAGATTCTGATTGCCGCCACGGTTACCGAATGCGGCCAGCGGTTGCAACGGGTCTTTTCCGCCAGAAGCCACGCCAAGCATCAAAATGACACCGTAAACGAAGGCTGCCGTGCCGATGGTGCGGGCGACAACGCTGCGCCCCGGAATTTTGAGGAATGCGAAACTTGCAGCCCCGAAAAGCAGAAGCGCCCACAGCACCATGTCCACGCCGGGCGGCAACAGCGGCGCGGCCATGAAGATTGCGGTGGCGAGAAAACCGAAGCCGAAAACCTGCTTCACCGTTTCCATCCATGCGCCTGCGCGCGGCAGCGTGCCTGCGCCGAGCGTTGCGAAAGCAATGAGCGGCAATCCCTTGCCGATGCCGAGCGCAAAGAGGGCGGAAGCGCCGAGCGCAACATTGGCGGTCTGCGCGATATAGAGCAGCGCCCCCGCGAGCGGCGCCGTCACGCACGGGCCGACAATCAGCACGGACGAGAAGCCGAGAATCGCTGCCGAGCGTTTTGAACCCGTGCGCTGGCCGGTCCGCGACGAAATCGCGCTGACCCATGAATTGGGAAGCTGGATATGGAACAGGCCGAACATGGAGAGCGCCAGAAGCGTGAAGATTCCGGCGAGGGCAAGGGCAGTCCATTTCGATTGCAGCACCATTTGCAGGTTCTGCCCCGACCAGCCTGCGATTGCGCCGACCACGGCGAAGCCCAGCGCCAGGCTGACGACATAGACGGACGAAAGCACGAAGCCGCGCTTTGCTGTCAGTTTCTCCCCTTCCCGCGCCAGCGTTCCGGCCAGGATGGGATAGATGGGAAAGACGCAAGGGGTGAAGGCAAGCAGCACGCCGAAAGCCAGAAATGCCGCGATCACCAGCCCGGTGCCGCCCCGGTCAAGCAGCCCTTCGACCATGCCCTTTTCGGGTGCGAGGGCGAAGGCCATGTCTTGCGGGGTTGGTTGCGATGCAGCCGGAGCAAATATCGATGCCTGCGTCAACGCCTTGGCCTTCTGCCCCATTTCGCTTGATATTGCGAGCGTGACCGGATCAATGGTCCTCGTTTCCGGACGGTAGCAGATGCCGTCTTCCTGACAGCCCTGATAGGTCAGTTCCAGCGGCTTGCCATCCGCCTTCACGCTTGCTGTGGCGTGGGTGTAATAGACTTCCAACCGCCCAAAATTCGGGTCGTCTTTCGGCAGGCCGGGTTGCGTATCGACGGCAAGCGCGTTTCCCTGCCCGTCCTTCGCCTCTATGTGGTCGCGATAAAGATAATAACCGTTTGCAATCTGCCAGTTGAGCACAAGACGGCCATCCGTATCCCTCGTTACGCTCAGGCGGAAAGCCTGATCGACCGGCAGGGGGTTCGCGGCCAATGCCGGGCCAAACGCGAGAAACAAACTGATGAAGAAGCCGGCAAGGCTCGCAAGGAAACGCATTATGATTTTCCGCACAAATTCGATTCGGGACAAATTTATCATGTTGCAAGAGCCGAATGTGCCCGTCACCTTAAGGCAGCCTTAAGGTGACGCGGGGAAAAGCCCGTGCCGGGTTAAACATCAATAAAGGCGGAAACGGGAATTCATGCGCATACTCGTGGTGGAAGACGACATAATCCTTCTCGACGGACTGACCGTCGGGCTGGGGCTTGCCGGGTTCACCGTGGATGCCGTGTCCAGTTGCGGCGATGCGGAAGCAGCCCTTGCCGCCCAGAATTACAATGCCGTGGTGCTCGACCTGATGCTGCCGGATGGTTCCGGCCTCGATATTCTGAAAGCCATGCGGCGCGCCCGCGACGAGACGCCGGTTCTGCTGCTGACCGCGCGCGATCAGGTGCCCGAGCGCATTGCGGGCCTTGATGCGGGTGCGGACGATTATGTCGGCAAGCCCTTCGATCTGCACGAGCTTGCGGCCCGCGTGCGCGCAGTTGCGCGCCGCGGCGCCGGACGCGCCAATGCCCTGCTTGAGTGGCGCGGCGTCGAGCTCGACCCGGCGGAAATGTCGGTGCGTTTCCATGGCGAACCCGTCCGGCTGACCCGGCGCGAATTCTCGATCCTGCGCGCCTTGTTGGAGCGGCCCGCCGCCACCTTCTCCAAATCCTCGCTGGAAGAGGCGCTTTATGGCTGGCAGGAGGAAGTGGAAAGCAATGCGGTGGAAGTGCATATCCACCATCTGCGCTCGAAACTCGGTTCTGATTTCATCGAAACGGTGCGCGGGGTCGGCTACCGTCTGGCAGGGAAAAACGCATGAATTCCATTCGCAGCCGCCTGACCGGCATACTGATCGGCGTGACATGCCTTGTCTGGCTTTTCGCGGTGGTGTGGATTCATATCAGCACCCAGTCGCAGCTTGAAAAAGTGCTCGATGCACGCCTGATGGAGGCCGCGCGCATGGTCAATTCGCTTCTGACCGAGCATCGGGTGGAGGTGGGACCGGAAGGCGATGGCGGGCAGCTCTCGCTGAAGCCGATGCCGGATTTTCCGCTCTATGACCGGCAGCTGTTCTGCCAGATATGGGCGCTCGACGGCAAGCTGGTGGGCCGCTCCGAAAGCGCGCCCGGCGTGCGGCTTACCAATGTGGCGAACGGCTTTTCCAATACCGAAGTTGCGGGCGACCGCTGGCGGGTATTCGCGGTGGAAAATACCCAGCTTGGCCTGCGCGTCATGGTGGGCGACAGCCTGAGCGTTCGCGAAAGGCTGGTGCGGAATGTCGTGACCGGCCTTGTCCTGCCCGCCCTCTTGATGCTGCCCGTTCTGGCGCTCATGATCTGGCTGTGCGTGCGGCGCGGCCTCAACCCGCTGAGCCGCCTTGCGTCGGTGCTTTCCAAGCGGCGGGCGGAGGATTTGCGGCCGCTTCCCGAACAGAATTTGCCAAGCGAAATTGCGCCTGCCGTCACGGCGCTGAACGGGCTTTTCCATCGCGTTGAAGAAGCGCGCGAGCGCGAGCGCAACTTTGCGATCTTCGCCGCGCATGAGTTGAAGACGCCGCTGGCCGGGCTGAAGACACAGGCGCAGATTGCCGAAAGCGCAAAGGATGACACCATGCGCGCCAATGCGGTGCGTCAGATCGCGGCGGGCGTCGACCGCACCAGCCGCCTTGTCAACCAGTTGCTCGATCTGGCAGCACTCGAAACCGGCGAGGAATTGGAAACATCCGCATATGAACCGGCGTGCCAGCTTCTGGTCGCGGTTTCCACCGACATGCGGATGCTCGCGGCGCAGCGCGGCGTTTCCATCGAACTGCCGCAAAACATGCCTCTGGTGCAACTGCCCTCCCCGCATCTCTTCACGCTTGCGGCGCGCAACCTGATTGAAAATGCAGTCAATCACTCGCCGAAGGACGGAACCGTGCATTGCCGCATCGAGACGGAAAACGGAAAGCTGCGGCTTGTCGTGGAGGATGGCGGCCCCGGCATTCCCGAAGGCGAAATGCCGCATGTGACCGAACGCTTCTTCCGCGGCACGCACCGCAACGAGACCGGCAGCGGCCTTGGCCTCGCCATCGTGAAGATGGCAGTTGAGCGGATGAGCGGTGAATTTCAGCTGCAAAACCGTCCCGAGGGCGGTCTTCGGGCGGAATTCGTCGTTCCCGGCATCCCGATCGGCTGATCTGCCGGAAGGCGGAAACACGACCGCCTTCTGCGCTGCCACAATTCTTTCCGCCGCTCTTTGATTTAGATCAATGACACCCGCCCCCCGGGCGCAGATAGGAAACCTATCGCTATTGCTGTCTCATCCGAGGCAGCTCTTGTCATGCGCTGCGAGGGGATTTCATGAACTACGCCGCTGGAACAGTCCTTTCCGGTCTGGGAGCACTTTTTGCCGTGCTTCTGGCCGGATTTTCCCATGATGAGCTGTTCAGAAACCATATGTGGATTCTGTTCGCTACACTGGCCATCTTCACCATTCTTCTGATGCGGAACGCCAATTACGGCCTGACGCCCAAAAAGGTCGACCAGTCCACCTATATGGACGGCCCGATCCGCTATGGTGTCATCGCAACGGTTTTCTGGGGTGTGGCCGGTTTTCTGGTCGGTGTGGTTATCGCCGCGCAGCTCGCCTTTCCCGATCTCAATCTGGAACCCTATCTGAACTTCGGCCGTCTGCGTCCGCTGCACACTTCTGCGGTGATCTTCGCCTTCGGCGGCAATGCGCTGATCGCATCGTCCTTCTATGTCGTGCAGCGTACCTGCCGCGCCCGCCTTATCGGCGGCGACCTCGCATGGTTCGTGTTCTGGGGCTACCAGCTCTTCATCGTGATGGCCGCGACCGGCTACCTGCTCGGCATCACGCAGAGCCGTGAATATGCGGAACCGGAATGGTATGTCGACATCTGGCTCACCATCGTCTGGGTCGCCTATCTGGTCGTCTTCCTCGGCACGATCCTGAAGCGCAAGGAGCCGCATATCTATGTGGCGAACTGGTTCTACCTGTCCTTCATCATCACCATCGCCATGCTGCACATCGTCAATAACCTGGCGATCCCGGTCTCGTTCCTCGGCGTGAAGAGCTATTCCGCCTTCGCGGGCGTGCAGGATGCGGTGACCCAGTGGTGGTATGGCCACAACGCCGTCGCCTTCTTCCTGACGGTGCCCTTCCTGGCCATGATGTACTATTTCGTGCCGAAGCAGGCAGAGCGTCCGGTCTATTCCTACCGCCTGTCCATCGTGCACTTCTGGTCGATCATCTTCCTCTATATCTGGGCTGGCCCGCACCATCTGCACTACACCGCTGTTCCCGACTGGGCGCAGACGCTCGGCATGGTCTTCTCCATCATGCTGTGGATGCCGTCCTGGGGTGGCATGATCAACGGCCTGATGACGCTTTCGGGCGCATGGGACAAGGTCCGCACCGATCCGATCATCCGCCTGATGGTTGCGGCCATCGCCTTCTACGGCATGGCGACCTTTGAAGGCCCGATGCTGTCGATCAAGGCTGTCAACTCGCTGTCGCACTATACGGACTGGACCATCGGTCACGTTCATGCTGGCGCGCTCGGCTGGAACGGCATGATTTCGTTCGCCGCCGTATACTATCTGGCGCCGAAGCTGTGGAACCGTCAGCGGCTCTATTCGATCCGCATGGTCAACTGGCACTTCTGGCTGGCGACGCTCGGCATCGTCCTCTATGCGGCGGCCATGTGGGTTGCCGGTATCCAGCAGGGCCTGATGTGGCGCGAATACGACGATCAGGGCTTCCTCGTCTATTCCTTCGCGGAAACCGTGCTCGCCATGTTCCCCTACTACGTCATCCGTACGCTTGGCGGCGTGCTCTACCTCGCCGGTGGCCTCGTGATGGCATGGAACGTCTATCAGACCATTCGCGGCAATCTGCGCAACGAAGCGCCGATGGGCGGCACCCGGACTGTTGCCGGTGCGGTCATGCAGCCTGCCGAATAAGGAGCGTGTGATTTATGTCGATACTAAAGAACCACTCCAAGCTGGAGAAAAATGCAACGCTGCTGCTGATCGCATCGCTCGCCGTGGTCACGGTCGGTGGCATCGTTGAAATCGCACCGCTCTTCTATCTCGAAAACACCATCGAGAAGGTGGAGGGCATGCGCCCCTATTCACCGCTGGAACTGGCGGGCCGCGACGTCTATGTGCGTGAAGGCTGCTATCTCTGCCACAGCCAGATGATCCGTCCTTTCCGTGACGAGGTCGAGCGCTATGGCCATTACAGCCTTGCGGCGGAATCCATGTACGACCATTCGTTCCAGTGGGGCTCCAAGCGCACGGGGCCTGACCTCGCGCGCGTCGGCGGCCGCTATTCGAACGAGTGGCACGTGCAGCATCTCGTCCGACCGCGCGACGTGGTGCCGGAATCGGTCATGCCAAGCTATGCCTTCCTGAAGGACCGTCCGCTGGAGGCTTCCAACATTGCGGCCAATCTGAAGGCCAATGTGGCGGTTGGCGTGCCCTACAGCCAGGAAATGATCGACAACGCGCTTGACGATCTGAAGGCACAGGCCACGCCGGATGCCGACACGTCCGGCGTCGAGGCACGCTATCCCAAGGCCAAGGTCGGTGATTTCGACGGCAACCCGCAGATGATCTCGGAGATGGACGCACTCATCGCCTATCTCCAGATGCTCGGCACGCTGGTCGATTTCTCGACCTACGACCAGTCCCCCAAAGCGAGATAAAGCGGAGATTTAGCGATGGATTACAATACCATGCGCACTTTCGCCGATAGCTGGGGTCTGCTCGGCATGGCGCTCTTTTTTCTCTTCGTCGTTCTCTACGCCTTCCGGCCAGGCAGCAAGCAGCTAGCCGACCACGCGAAGGACATTCCTTTCAAGGATGACGCAAATGACTGACAAGCAAATCGACGAAGTAACCGGCGTCGCGACCACCGGCCACGAATGGGACGGCATCAAGGAACTCGACAATCCAATGCCCCGCTGGTGGCTGTGGACATTCTACGCGACCATCTTCTGGGCGCTTGCCTATGTGATCGCCTATCCGGCATGGCCGCTGATTTCCAGTTCAACCGGCGGCATGCTCGGCTGGTCGAGCCGTGGTGCGCTGCATCAGGAAATGCAGCAGGTTGCCGCAGAAAAGCAGGGCATCATCGACCAGATCAAGGCCAAGGACGTGCACGAGATTCTGGCGGATGAAAACCTGCGCCAATATGCGGTTGCCGGTGGCGCTGCTGCCTTCCGCGTCAATTGCGTGCAATGTCACGGCTCCGGCGCGCAAGGGGCGCCCGGCTATCCGAACCTCAACGACGACGACTGGCTGTGGGGCGGTTCCATCGACGACATCGTGACGACCATCCGTCATGGCGTGCGTTCGAAGGACGATGCCGACACCCGCGTTTCCGAAATGCCGGCTTTTGTCGACGTGCTGGAACCGCAGCAGATCCGCGATGTCGCCGCCTATGTGGTGAGCCTGTCGGGCACGCCGCACAATCCCGACATGGTGCCGGAAGGCAAGAAGGTTTTCACTGAAAACTGCGCTGTCTGCCATGGCGCGGACGCCAAGGGACTGCGTGAGTTCGGCGCACCGGACCTCACCGACGCCATCTGGTTCTATGGTTCCGGCGAGGACGCCATCGCGCGTCAGGTCTCGCATCCCAAGCATGGCGTCATGCCTGCATGGGAGACGCGCCTTGGCGATGCCACCGTCAAGCAGCTTGCCATCTTCGTCCATTCGTTGGGCGGCGGTGAGTAGTCAGGCTGCGAAGCCTGACTACAGGGCAGTAAGGCAATAGGGCAGTAAGGCAGTAGGGAAAATAAGGAATCTGGGACTGTATTGATCGCGGCCATCACATACTGCCCTATTGCCTTACTGCCCTACTGCCCTGCTCCAAAGGAGCGAAAAATGTCAGACGATGTCGAACGCATTGACGTTCAGGCAGTCAATTCCCCCAAGACCCGCCAATCGCTTTATGCGGCGCGGGTGAAAGTGTTTCCGAAGCGCGTGCAGGGCGAGTTCCGGCGCTTCAAGTGGATTGTCATGCTCATTACGCTCGGCATCTACTATCTGACGCCATGGCTGCGCTGGGATCGCGGTCCCTATGCGCCCGATCAGGCAGTGCTGATTGATCTCGCCAACCGCCGCTTCTATTTCTTCTTCATCGAAATCTGGCCGCAGGAATTCTACTACGTCGCGGGCCTGCTCATCATGGCGGGCCTCGGCCTGTTTCTCGTGACCTCCGTCGCGGGCCGCGCCTGGTGCGGCTATACCTGCCCGCAAACCGTCTGGGTCGATCTTTATCTCGTCGTCGAGCGCGCCATCGAAGGCGACCGCAACGCCCGCATGAAGCTCGACAAGGCGCCTTGGACCTTCGACAAGCTCTGGAAGCGCGTGACGAAACATTCCATCTGGCTGCTGATCGGCGTGCTGACGGGCGGTGCATGGATTTTCTATTTTGCCGACGCGCCGCAGCTGCTCATGGATTTTGTGACCGGAAAAGCGGCGCCCGTCGCCTATTTCACCGTCGCCATCCTCACCGCCACCACCTATGTTTTCGGCGGGCTGATGCGCGAGCAGGTCTGCACCTATATGTGCCCGTGGCCGCGCATTCAGGCCGCGATGCTGGATGAAAATTCTCTCACCGTCACCTATAATGACTGGCGCGGCGAGCCGCGTTCACGCCACTCCAAAAAGGCCATTGCGGCGGGCGAAACTGTGGGCGATTGCGTTGATTGCAATGCCTGTGTCGCCGCCTGCCCGATGGGCATCGACATTCGCGACGGCCAGCAGCTTGAATGCATCACCTGCGCGCTGTGCATCGACGCCTGCAATTCGGTGATGGACAAGATCGACAAGCCGCGCGGCCTCATCTCCTATGCGACGCTTGCCGATTACAATGCAAACATGGCGCTCGCGACCAATAACGGCACGGCTTCTATCGATCCCGCCCGGGTCTACAACGCGCCGAACAGCTTTTCTGACAAGGTGCAGAGCCTGTCGTGGAAGAAGGTGCTGCGCCCGCGCAGCATGTTCTATTTCGCCATATGGGCCTTGATCGGCCTGACGCTCGTCATCTCGCTGTCGACGCGCCAGCGCATCGGCATCAACGTGCTGCATGACCGCAATCCGCAATATGTGCTTCTGTCGGACGGATCGATCCGCAACGGCTATACAGTCAAGCTGCTCAACATGATCCCGACGCCGCGCACCTTCCGTCTTTCCATAGAAGGACTGCCGGGGGCAACGCTGACCGTTCAGGATGAAACCGCAGATGCGGGCGGCAATTACGATATTCCGGTCGAACCGGACCGCCTGAAGACATTGCGCGTGTTCGTCACCATGCCGCATGATGCGATTACCGAACATCGCCACGACTATGAAATCGAAGTGCGTGACGCGGACGGCGCGGAACATGCACGCTACAAGGCAACTTTCATGGCACCGGAGGGCAGATAATGTCGATCAAGTCGAAAACCGCAGGCACGTTCACCGGCTGGCACATGATGGGCATCATGGTTGCCTTCTTCGGTGTCATTATCGCCGTCAACCTGACCATGGCCTATAACGCGATCCATAGCTGGAGCGGGTTGGTCGTGCAGAACACCTATGTCGCCAGCCAGGAATTCAACGACAAGGCTGAGACCGGCAAGGAACAGGCCGCGCTGAACTGGCAGTCGAAGCCTTCTTATGAAAACGGCGTCTTTGCCTGGCAGCTGGCCGACCGCGACGGCAAGGCGGTCGCCATGACCGGCGGCACCGTGGAATTCAAGCGCCCGGTCGGTGATGAGCACGACACCAAGGTCACGCTGACCGTTCGCGAACCCGGCGTGCTGACCGCGCCGCTGGAACTTGGCGAAGGCGCGTGGATCATGGAAGTGAATGCCGATGCCGGTCTTGAAGACCCTTATCGCCATATCATCCGCGTTCTGGTGAAGGATGGGAGGATACTATGAGCTGCTGCGTCGAGAATGCACAGATAGCGACCGTCGTTCAGGCCGTTTCGACAGATGAAATGCAGGTCGCAAGCCGTGCGCTCGGCGATGGCCTGCGCCAGCTCGACCTGTCGGTTCCCGGCGTTCACTGCGGCCTGTGCATCAAGAATATCGAGGAGACGCTCGGCAAGATTTCGGGCGTTGCCTATGTCCGCGTCAACCTGACGGCGCGCCGCGTGACCGTGCGCTGGAAGGACGGCGAGACGCCGCCCAATGTCGTCGACCCATTGCGCAGGCTCGGTTACGAGGCGCATATTTTCGACATGGCGCAGGAGAAAGACCCGACCTTCACGCGGCTTCTGATCGCGCTTGGCGTCGCGGCCTTCGCTTCCAGCAATGTGATGCTCTTGTCCGTTGCGGTCTGGTCGGGCGCGGATGCCGCGACCCGCGACATGTTCCACTGGATTTCCGGCCTTATCGCCCTGCCGACACTGATCTATTCGGGCCGCATTTTCTATGTTTCCGCATGGAATGCGCTGCGCGCGGGACGCGTCAACATGGATGTGCCGATTGCGCTCGCCATCACGCTTGCCTTCGGCATGAGCGTTTATGAAACCCTGCATCACGGCCAGCACGCCTATTTCGATGCGTCGGTGACATTGCTGTTCTTCCTGCTGATCGGCCGCACGCTCGACTATATGATGCGCGCCCGCGCCCGTTCCGCCGTGCGCGGTCTGGCGCAACTGGGCTCTCGCGGCGCGGTGGTGATCGGCGAAAATGACGAACGCAATTACCTGCCGGTCAACGAAATCCGCCCCGGAATGCGCATCATCCTTGCAGCAGGCGAGCGGGTTCCGGTCGATGCCAAGGTGGAGGAAGGCCGTTCGGAACTCGATTGCGCCATTGCATCGGGTGAAAGCGATGCGGTGCCTGTCGGCCCCGGCTCGGATATCCGCGCCGGCACGCTCAATCTTTCCACGCCGCTCGTCATTCGCGCGACGGCGGAAGCCAAAGATTCCTTCCTGGCTGAAATGGTGCGGCTGATGGATGTGGCGGAAGGCGGGCGCGCCTACTACCGTCGCCTTGCCGACCGCGCTTCCGAGCTTTACGTGCCGATGGTCCATACCATCGCTTTCGCGGCCTTTGTCGGCTGGATGTTCTACACCGGCGGCGACTGGTATCGCTCGATCTATATCGCGATCTGCACCCTCATCATAACCTGTCCCTGTGCGCTTGCCCTCGCAGTGCCGATCGTTCAGGTGGTCGCGGCGCGCCGCCTGTTCGAAAACGGCATCATGATCAAGGACGGCTCCGCCATGGAGCGGATGGCCGAAGTCGACACCGCCATTTTCGACAAGACCGGTACGTTGACCCTCGGCCAGCCTCGGCTGATCGATGCCGACGCCATCGATCCCAACAATCTGGAAATCGCCGCCGAACTGTCGCTTTATTCGCGCCATCCGCTGTCGCGGGCGCTGGCGCTGTTCTCCGGCGCAAAGCCGATGACGGCCTTTACCCGTATCGAGGAAGTGCCGGGGGCCGGTATCGAAGCCGAGCTGAACGGTGCCGTCTATCGGCTTGGCAAGCGCGACTGGGCGGACAAGAGCGCCGCCCTGCCTCATGCTGATGGCCCTGAAACCTGTCTTTCCATCGATGGCAAGCTGGTCCAGACCTTCCGTTTTGAGGATCAGCCGCGTGAAGACGCTGCGGGCGCCATCGCCACGCTGAAGCGAAACGGGCTGAAGCTCGGCATCATTTCCGGTGACCGGCTGCCTGCCGTCGAGAGGCTTGCAGCTTATCTTGGCGTCGACAATTTCCGCGCGGAGGTGCTGCCTGCCGACAAGTCGGAACTGGTGCAGAAACTGTCGGCGGAAGGAAGCAAGGTGCTGATGGTCGGCGACGGCTTGAACGACGCTCCGGCCCTTGTTGCCGCCCATGTTTCCATGGCGCCTGCCACCGCTGCCGACATTGGCCGCAATGCAGCCGATTTCGTCTTCCTGCGTGAAAGCCTGTCGGCAGTGCCGCTTGCCTTTGCCGTATCGAAGGAAGCGGGCCGGTTGATCAGCCAGAACTTTGCGCTTTCCATCGGCTATAATATAATCGCCGTGCCGATTGCGATTTTCGGCTATGTCACCCCGCTCGTGGCAGCGCTTTCCATGTCGCTGTCGTCCATCGTGGTCGTCAGCAACGCATTGCGGTTGCGGGCCGGAAAACAAAAGCAGCAGACGCAGAAAGCAATCGCGCCTGTTGCCGCCATCAAGGAAGCGCACAAATGAGCGGACTTATCTTTCTCATCCCCATCGCGCTGTTTCTGGGCCTGCTCGGCCTTGTCGCCTTTCTCTGGTCGTTGAAAAACGGCCAGTATGAGGACCTCGACGGAGCGGCAAACCGCATTCTCCTTGATGACGAAACTAGCCCGTTATCAAAATCGCGCGCAGGTCATTAACATTCGTGCCGGTCGGTCCCGGCACGAAAAGATCGCCGATAGAGTCGAATGCTGTCCATGCATCGTTGTTGGCGAGACGCGCCGCGCCATCCTCGCCCGCTTTTTGCAGGCGCGAAACCGTGGAACCATCGGCATAAGCGCCCGCATTGTCTTCCGATCCATCGATGCCATCCGTGTCGGCGGCAAGCGCATGGATATTGTCATAGCCATCGATATCGAGGGCGAAGGACAGCAGGAACTCGCTGTTGCGTCCGCCCTTGCCGCCTTTCCCACGAATGGTGACGGTGGTTTCGCCGCCTGACAGAATGACCACCGGCTTTTTGAACGGACGGTCGCGGTCGGCCACCTCACGGGCAATCGCCGCGTGGACATGCGCCACTTCCCGCGCCTCACCTTCCATTGCATCCGACAGGATCACCGCTTCCACACCGTGGCGCGCCGCCTCCTTCACCGCCGCTTCCAGCGAAACGGCGGCAGATGCAATCACGCGCACTTCGTTTCGGGCGAAAACTTTATCGTCCGGCTTCGGCGCGTGGGCGGCTTCGCTCCTGATATGGGCAAGAACGGCTTCGGGCAAATCCAGCCGGTAGCGTTCGATGATTTTCAAAGCCTCGTCGCGGCTGGTGGAGTCCGGCACGGTCGGGCCGGAAGCCACGAAGGCCGGATTATCGCCCGGAATATCCGAGACAACGAGCGAGAACACCGCTGCCGGATGCGCGGCGGCGGCAAGCCTGCCGCCCTTGATGGTGGACAAGTGCTTGCGAACAGCATTCATTGCCGAAATCGGCGCGCCAGAGGCAAGCAATGCCTTGTTGACGGTGATTTCGTCTTCCAGCGTCAGCCCGTCAGGGGGCGACGGCAACAGTGCGGACCCTCCGCCGGAGATGAGCGCCACCACGAGGTCATCTTCGGTCAGGTTCGACACGGCATCGAACAGCCGCCTGGAGGCGACAAGCCCCGCTTCATCGGGGACCGGATGCGCCGCCTCAATGATCTCGATGCGCTCACAGGGGGCGCCATAGCCATAGCGCGTGACCACCACGCCCTCCAATGGAGCGTCATATTTTTCGGCCCACGCCCGCTCGAAAGCCGCCGCCATCTGCGCCGAGCCCTTGCCCGCGCCGATGACAATCGTGCGCCCTTTCGGCTTGGCCGGAAGATTGGCGCGAATCACCAGCTCAGGATCGGCAGCCGCAACGGCAGCGTCGAACAGGCTGGTCAGAAACTTCTTGGGATCGGTGATGGCAGTCATGAGTTTCCCGATGCTGGCATGTTGCGGCGGCACTATTCCCCGCCCGAGATATAAAATCAATGGAGCCGGCCACCTCCTCCAAGCAGCCAGCTCCGCCCTCTCCCTCCAGAGAGTTCGCCTGAGACGTCAAGCGACGTCGTGGTTCGCCATCCTCTCCAGTGCACGCACCAGACCCGAATGGTCGAGACCGTCATCGCCATGCGCCGCGCAGGAATTGAACAGTTCCTGTGCCGTGGCCGTGTTCGGCAGCGAAACACCGAGCGCCTTTGCGCCTTGCAGCGCGAGGTTCAAGTCCTTCTGGTGCAGCGAAATGCGGAAACCCGGATCGAAAGTGCGCTTGATCATGCGTTCGCCGTGAACTTCCAGAATGCGGGACGATGCAAAGCCGCCCATCAGGGCTTCGCGCACCTTTGCCGGGTCAGCGCCCGCCTTGGAAGCAAAAACCAGCGCTTCGGCAACCGCCTCGATATTGAGTGCGACGATGATCTGGTTTGCAACCTTGGTTGTCTGGCCGTCGCCGCAATCGCCGACGAGGGTGATGTTCTTGCCCATGAGCTTCAGGAGCGGCAGGGCGCGGTCGAACGATTCCTGCGAACCACCCGCCATGATGGAAAGGCTTGCGTTCTTCGCGCCGACCTCGCCGCCAGAAACCGGCGCATCGATATATTCCGCACCGGTGGCGCGGACTTTCTTTGCAAATTCCTTCGTTTCGATGGGCGAAATCGAGCTCATGTCGATGAGCAGCTTGCCCTGGCCAAGACCGCCAATTGCGCCGCCCTCCCCGAAGATGACTTCGGCCACCTGCGGCGTATCGGGAAGCATGAGAATAATCGTGTCGCATTCTTCGGCAACGGCCTTTGGCGTTTCCACAATGTGCAGGCCGTTATCGATCAGCTCCTGACGCGGCGGAGGATTAAACCGTGAGGTGAAGATCTGGTGCCCCGCATCCTGCAAATGACGCGCCATCGGCGTACCCATGATCCCCAGTCCGATGAAGCCTATCTTGGCCATGTCGTTTACTCCCTAATCAAAATTATGCAGTCAGCCGTTCGGCTTCATACTGCTTGAACCAGCCCAGACCTTCCTCAGTGGTGGTCTTCGGCTTGTATTCGCAGCCGATCCAGCCCTTGTATCCAGCGTTTTTCAGCGCTTCGAACACGTTCGGATAATTGATCTCGCCGGTGCCCGGCTCATTGCGGCCCGGATTGTCGGCAAGCTGGATATGGGCGATGAGCGGCTTGTAGCGTTCGTAAGTGGCGACGAGTTCGCCGCGCGTGCGCTGCTGGTGGTAAAGGTCATACTGGATGAACAGATTGTTGCTGCCCACTTCATCGATGATCGAAACCGCCTGCTCCACCGTGTTGAGGTAGAAGCCGGGAATGTCGTAGTGATTGATCGGCTCGATCAGCAGGCGAATGCCATGCTTGCCCAGTTCCTTCGCGGCCAGGCGCAGATTGCTGACGAAAGTGGCGCGCAGCACATCCGGGTCCACGCCCTGCGGCGCAATGCCGGAAAGACAATTGACCTGCGAACAGTTGAGCGTCGTGGCGTAATCGATGGCATCGGCCACGCCGCGCCGGAAATCGTCTATACGATCCGGCAGAACCGCAATGCCGCGCTCGCCGCCAGCCCAGTTGCCCGCAGGCAGATTGTGCAGGACTTGCGCCAGGTTATGTTTGGTCAGTGCTGCCTTCAGCTCATGCCGGTTGAACTCATAGGGGAAGAGATATTCCACCCCGGTGAACCCGGCCTTTGCGGCCAGCGCAAAGCGGTCCATGAAAGGCACTTCGTTGAAAAGCATGGTGAGATTGGCTGCAAATCTCGGCATTTCCGCCTCCTTGTAATTCTCTATTTGCGCAATTCTGGAAAAAGTCGTTTCGCAGTTTTCCTAGAATCGCCTTCAACGTTGTTCTTTTCCCTCATCCTGAGGAGCCTCCCGAGCTTGTCGAGGGGGAGGCGTCTCGAAGGGCGAGGGAAAATGCACCGCGCCTGCCCTCGTCCTTCGAGGCTTCGCTACGCTCCGCACCTCAGGATGAGGGAGAAACGAAGGAGTAGATCGGCTTCACGTTAGTCCAACAATGCCGCAATCGCAGTCGGCGCATCTTCGCCACGTTCGGCCAGTTCCTCGAATTCGACAACCTGATCGATGTCGACACCCATGGAAATATTGGTAACGCGTTCGAGGATGAATTCCAGAACAACCGGCACCTGATGCTCGGCCATCAGCGCTTTTGCCTGTTCAAAACTCTCGGCGAACTGGTTGGGGCTGCGCACCCGGATCGCCTTGCAGCCGAGACCTTCGGCAACCGCCACGTGATCGACGCCATAGCCCTTTTCCGCATCGCCATCGGCATTGATGTTGTCGAAGGCTAGGCTCACTTCGAAATCCATGTTGAAGCCGCGCTGCGCCTGCCGGATGAGGCCGAGATAGGAATTGTTCACAACCACATGGATGTAAGGCAGCTTGTGCTGTGCCCCGACCGCCAGTTCTTCGATCAGGAACTGGAAATCATAGTCGCCGGAAAGCGCAACAATCGGGCGATCGGGATCGGCGGCACGCACACCGAGCGCCGCAGGCAGCGTCCAGCCGAGCGGACCGGCCTGACCGCAATTGATCCAGTTGCGCGGGCGATAGACATGCAGGAACTGCGCGCCCGCAATCTGGCTGAGGCCGATAGTCGTGACATAGCAAGTGTCGCGGCCGAACGCCTTGTTCATCTCTTCATAAACACGCTGCGGCTTCAGCGGCGTCTGGTCGAAATGCGTCTTGCGCAGCATGGTGCGCTTGCGCTCCTGGCATTCCTTCGCCCAGCCCGACCAGTCGCGCAGCTTGCCTGCCGACTTCCATTCCGTCGCAATGTCGAGCAGTAGCTTCAGCGCCTTGCCCGCATCCGAAACGATGCCGAAATCCGGCGCGAAGACACGGCCGATCTGGGTCGGCTCGATGTCGATATGGATGAACTTGCGGTCCTTCCGGTAGGTGTCGACATTGCCCGTATGACGGTTCGCCCAGCGGTTGCCGATGCCGATGACGACGTCGGAGGCCAGCAGATTGGCATTGCCATAGCGGTGCGAGGTCTGGAGGCCGCACATGCCCGCCATCAGGCGATGATCGTCAGGGATGACGCCCCAGCCCATCAGGGTCGGGATGACCGGAATGCCGGTGATTTCGGCGAATTCGACCAGAAGATCCGATGCATCGGCGTTGATGATGCCGCCGCCTGCGACGATCAACGGACGCTCCGCCTCGTTCAGCATGGCGAGCGCCTTTTCAGCCTGCGCCCGCGTTGCGGAAGGCTTGTAGGCTTCCATCGGCTGATAGGTGTCGATGTCGAATTCGATTTCGGCAAGCTGAACGTCAATCGGCAGGTCGATCAGGACCGGACCGGGACGGCCCGACTTCATGATGTGGAACGCCTTCTGGAAGACGTAAGGCACCAATGCCGGTTCCATGACCGTGACCGCCCACTTGGTGACCGGCGCTGCGATCTTGGCGATATCGACCGCCTGAAAGTCTTCCTTGTCGAGACGTGCGCGCGGGGCCTGCCCTGTGATGCAGAGGATCGGGATCGAGTCGGCAGAAGCCGAATAGAGACCCGTAATCATATCCGTTCCGGCGGGGCCGGAGGTGCCGATGCACAGGCCGATATTGCCATGCTTGGCGCGCGTATAGCCTTCGGCCATATGCGAAGCGCCCTCGACATGACGCGCCAGTATGTGGCGGATCGAGCCGCGCGCCTTCATCGCCGAATAAAATGGATTGATCGCTGCGCCCGGTACACCGAAGGCACAATTGATCCCTTCTTTTTCCAGCACAAGCACGGCTGCATCGACTGCACGCATTCTGGCCATGGCCATTCCTCCTATGGAACTCTAATCCATTTACCAATGCTATTATCAAAAAATGGAAATGCATACCATTATATGGAAATAAAGATTTTCAACGGAATGGAGATAATCCGCAGCTCCCTTTCCGATCGGCAATGGATGCGATAGTGATATTTTCTGAGTTGAGGCGGGATTCGGAGACAGTCGATGGAGCAGGCAAAGGTAAAGCGGGGTCGCAAGGCGGCGGAAAACGCAGCGCCCTCGTCTGTGCAGGTTCTCGACCGAAGCCTGAAGCTTTTGGCGCTGATTGCTGAAAATGACGGTTCAACGCTGACCGACCTCGCCGAGGAAAGCGGCATGGCCCCTTCGACCGTGCACCGGCTACTGTCGTCGCTGGCAAATCATGGGATGGTTTCCCACGATCTGGAAAGCGGAGACTGGACCATCGGCGTGAAGGCTTTTGAAATCGGCAATGCCTTTCGCCGGTTCCGCAAGCTCGGCATTCTTTCGCGGCCCTATCTCAAGACATTGATGGAAACGACAGGCGAGACCGCCAATATCGGCGTCGAGGACGGCGGCGATGTGGTGTTTATCTCGCAGATTGAAAGCCATGCGCCGATGCGCGCCTTTTTCCGGCCCGGACGGCGCGGACCGATCCACGCATCCGGCATCGGCAAGGCCATAGTGTCCACCTGGTCGGACAAGGAAATCGCGCACGCGCTTTCGGGGCGCGCGCTGGAACATTTCACGCAGCGCACGCTCGACAGCCTGCCCGCGCTCCTGAAAGACATTCAGGCAACCCGTACCCGCGGCTGGTCAATCGACGATGAAGAGCATACACTCGGCATGTGCTGCATCGCCGCGCCAATCTTCAACGAATATGGCGAGGCGATTGCCGGCATTTCCGTTTCCGGCCCTGCCGTGCGCCTACCGAAGAAGAAGCTTGAGGAATTCGGGCCGCTGATCCGCTCCACCGCCGACGAGCTGACAAGAGCTATCGGCGGCAAGCGACCGGAAGAGTTTTAAAGCGCAGCGATGAAGCTTTACAGTTCGGCCTTGAGCGGCTTTCCCGCCACATAGGTTTCAACGACGGCGCGGTCATCGCCCAGCGTCTGCAACAGGAAGAGTTCCTGCTCCAGCGTCGCGCCAGCCGCCATGCGCAGCCGCATCGGTGACGTGGCGGATGAATCCAGCACGACGATATCGGCTTCCGTGCCTTCATCCAGCGTGCCGATCCTGTCTTCCATCGAAAGCGCGCGGGCATTGCCAAGCGTCATCATATAGAAGGACTGGAACGGGTTCAGGCGCTGTTCGCGCAATTGCAGGACCTTGTAGCCCTCATCCATGGTGCGTAGCATGGAAAAACTGGTGCCGCCGCCGACATCGGTCGCCACCGCCATGCGCACGCCCGATGCTTTCAGGCGATCACGGTCGAAGAGGCCAGAGCCGAGGAACAGGTTCGAGGTCGGGCAGAAGACGGCAATCGAGCCGGTTTCCGCCATGACGCGCACTTCGCGTTCTTCCAGATGGATGGAATGGCCGAGCAGGGTCTTGTTTCCCAGAAGGCCGTAATGCTCGTAAATGCCGAGGTAATCCGGCGCATCCGGGTAGAGCGACTTGGTGAAGGTGATCTCGTCGTGGTTTTCCGACAGATGCGTTTGGATGTAGCTGCCGGGGTGCTCCCGGACAAGCGCCTGGCTTGCTTCAAGCTGTTCCGGCGTGGAAGTGATGGCGAAGCGCGGCGTTATCACATAATCGAGGCGGCCCTTGCCCTGCCAGCGTGCGATCAGCGCTTTCGTATCGTCATAGCCGGACTGCGCCGTATCGCAAAGTGCAGGCGGCGCATTGCGGTCCATCATCACCTTGCCGCCGAGCATGCGCATGTTGCGATGCTGCGAGGCGCGGAAATAAGCATCGACGCTCTGCGGATGCACGGAGCAATAGGCAACCGCCGTGGTGGTGCCGTGGCGGATCAACTCGTCAAGAAAGCGCTCCGCGATAAATTCGGCATGCTGCTCGTCGGCAAATTTCTGCTCGGCCACGAACGTATAGGTGTTGAGCCATTCCAGCAGATTGGCTGCATAGGAAGCGACGACCTGCGTCTGCGGATAATGGATATGCGTATCAATGAAGCCCGGCAGGATCAGGTGCGGGCGATGGTCGGCGACTTTTACGTCGCTGCCTGCCTCGCGACTTACGTCAGCATAATCCCCAAGACGCTGGATACGGCCATCTTCGACCAGAACGGCGCCGTCTTCGATATAGCGGTAGGCGGCGTTGTCATCGAGGCTTTGCGGCTCGTCACGAAAGGTCAGCACGCGGCCGCGGATCAGAAGCTTGGTCATCAAATTGGTCCTTATTTCTGGCCTTGCGTGGCGGACTGATACCAGGAGGCAAGAAGCTGGCGCTCTTCAGCGCTCACGCCGGTCACATTGGCGGGCGGCATGGCATGAGAGCGGCCTGCCTGCAAATAGATTTCACGCGCATGTGCCGCAATGTCCCGGTCGGTTTCCAGTACGACGCCCTTCGGCGGCGCGATAATGCCTTCCCAGCCCGGCTCCTTGGCGTGGCACATGGCGCAGCGCCCCAGAACGGTATCCCGCACTTTTCCAAAGTGCGGGTCCGAGATGAAAGACTGCTGCAAGGCCGAGACCTTCTGTTCTTCCGGCTCGCCGGTCAGCACCTTCGGCACCGTCGAGAGCCAGATGATGACGATGAACAGGATGACCGTGACGAGCCAGGTCCAGGTCGGGCTGCCCTTGCGAGCGTGCTGCGTGTTGAACCAGTGGCGGATCGTGACGCCCATCAGGAACACCAGCGAAGCGATGATCCAGTTGAACTCGGTCCCGAAAGCCAGCGGATAGTGGTTCGACAGCATCAGGAACAGAACCGGCAGCGTCAGATAGTTGTTATGCGTGGAGCGCTGCTTGGCGATCTTGCCGTATTTCGGGTCCGGCTTGCGGCCAGCGATCAGATCGGCCACCACGATCTTCTGGTTCGGAATGATGATCATGAACACGTTGGCGGACATGATCGTCGCGGTGAATGCGCCCAGATGCAGGAAGGCTGCGCGTCCGGTGAACAGGTGCGTATAGCCCCAGGCCACCAGCACGAGGATGACATAGAGAAGCACCATCAAAAGCGTGTCGCTCTTGCCGAGCATGAGCTTGCAGATCGTGTTGTAGGCGATCCAGCCGAAGGCCAGCGAAGCAATCGAAATGCCGATGGCGACAGGGCGCGAAACATCGAGAACATTCGGATCGATCAGGTAGAGATCAGCGCCAGCATAGTAGACGATGCAGAGCAGCGTGAAACCCGACAGCCAGGTGGCGTAGGATTCCCATTTGAACCAGGTCAGGTGTTCCGGCATCTGCGCGGGCGCGACGAGATATTTCTGGATGTGGTAGAAACCACCGCCATGGACCTGCCATTCCTCGCCATGCGCACCTTCCGGCAAGCCGGGACGCTGGCGCAAGCCCAGATCGAGCGCGATGAAATAAAAGGACGAGCCGATCCACGCAATCGCGGTAATCACGTGCAGCCACCGCGCTGCGAAGCCCAGCCAGTCCCAGGCTACGGCGAAATCATACATCAGGGACTCCCATTTCTTGAGCCAATTCTTAGCCCATTGTTCGTTGTTGCATTATGTGCCAAAGGAATCAGGTTCAGGGAACGTCACATCACGACCAGCACTTTCAAAAAAAAATATACAATTGGTGGAAGTCCGCATGTCATATCTTGATAATCTGCGCGTTTTTGTGCGCGTTGTCGAATTGGGAAATCTATCTGCGGCGGGGCGCGACCAGCGCGCATCGCCGGCAGTTGCAAGCAATCGAATCAAGGAGTTGGAGAAGCATCTGGGAGTGAGGCTCTTCAACAGGACGACGCGCAAACTCACGCCGACCGAACATGGCCGCGTATTCTATGACGGCGCATTGAAAATCCTCGAAGCCGTGGATGAAGCGGAAGCGGCCGTGGCGGAACTGGCGAAAAATCCGAAGGGATCGATTCGCATCA
The DNA here is from genome assembly GCF_055816895.1 of Ochrobactrum sp. PL_is501. NCBI lineage: Bacteria > Pseudomonadati > Pseudomonadota > Alphaproteobacteria > Hyphomicrobiales > Brucellaceae > Ochrobactrum > Ochrobactrum sp. PL_is501. Next base: position 205,508 of record NZ_JBVPGR010000036.1, read on the forward strand.
CCGCGCCGCTCGGCTTCGGCAGACGGCTGATTGCATCCGGCATTCCGGAGTTTCACGACAAATATCCGGATATCGAAGTGCGGCTTCGCCTGTCGGATCATGAAGTGGACATCATGAGCGAAGGTGTCGATGTGGCCTTCAAGCTCGGCGTTCTGGAAAACTCGAACCTGCGCATGCGCGGCATCATGAATTGCGAACGCGTGATCTGCGCGGCGCCTGAATATCTGGAGAAACACGGGGTTCCGCAGTCGCCGGACGAGTTGCTTGGCGACAAGCACGATTGTCTTCTGCTGCGCTTTCCGGGCTCAAAGGAATATTACTGGTCGCTGCAAACGCCGGAAGGGTTGCGCAAGTTCGAAGTCACCGGGCCTTACGACTCGGACGATGGCGACGTGCTGACGCAATGGGCGCTCGGCGGGCGGGGCATCATCAACAAGCCGCTGTTCGAAGTGAAGGAGTATATCCGCGACGGACGGCTGGTCCCCATCCTCGAAAGCACGCCACCGGCCCCGATCCAGCTTGCTGCGATCTATCCGCACAAGCGCTTTCAGGACCCGAAGGTGCGCCTCATCATCGATTTCATGACGGAACGGTGCCAGCGGCTGATCCGCGAGGCTTTGGCATAGGGCGGTTCAAACCGCTCTAATGCAGTTGAAAAAGCCCGCCGGATCAGGCGGGCTGCGCTATACGGGTGGATGCCAGAACAGCGGTCAGGACTTCGGCTGCGGCCAGCGCCGCGATTACTTCCGGTCTTTTATCCTTCACGACCGCACCGCCGACCGGACACACGAGATTTTCAAATAAATCTTCGTCTGCGACCTCGCGTTTCAACCAATTTTTGAAAGTGGCCTTCTTGGTCTTCGAACCGATCATGCCGACATAGACCGCATCGCGCCGCTGCAGTGCTTCGGCGGCGATCAGGAAATCCAGCGCATGGTCGTGGGTGAGGATGATGAAGGCACTGCCCGGCGGCGCGGAACGCACCACCTGCTCGGGCATGGCCGAAAGACAGGTTTCGACCCCCGGCACATCGCAGGCCATCAGCTCCGCTTCCCGTGTATCCACCAGAACGACCCGGACGGGTGTAAGCGAAAGCGCATGGGCCAGCGCATTACCGACATGGCCCGCACCGAAGATATAGACATGCGGACGGGTTGCTATTTCAGCATCCACCTTGCTGACAAGTTCATCCGTCAGCCCGCGGTTCACCCGCCTGAAGCTCAAGCCCACCCTTCCGCCGCAGCACTGGCCAATTTCCGGGCCCAATGCCACATTCATGGGTGGAACGTCCATGGGGGTATCCCTGCCGCCAGCCAGGATTTTCCGGGCATGGTCGATCGCCATATATTCAAGCTGGCCGCCGCCGATAGTCCGGAAGATTATGTCGCGGGCCACCAGCATCCACGCCCCCGCATTGCGGGGTGCGGAACCTTTCACATCCGAGACTTCAACCAGCACACTGTCTGGACGCCGGTTGAGAAAAGCCCGGATATCGTCGCGTGCGCCCGGCATTTTTCTAGCCCTTGTGCTTGCGGAGCCGTTCGATGGCCATCAGCACACGTTCCGGCGTCGCAGGCGCATCAAGACGCGGGCAGACCTTGTGATCGGCAACGCTGGCGACCGCGTCGGCCAGAGCATGCAGCACCGACAGGCCGAGCGGCAGCGGCGGCTCGCCGACGGCCTTGGAGCGATGGATCGTCGGCTCATAGGCCTCCGACCAGTCGGTCAGCGCGACATTGAAGATCTTGGGCCGGTCGGAAGCCAGCGGGATCTTGTAGGTGGAAGGCGCATGGGTGCGAAGCCGCCCCTTGTCGTCCCAAACAAGCTCCTCGGTCGTCAGCCAGCCCATGCCCTGCACGAAGCCGCCTTCAACCTGGCCGATATCGATGGCGCGGTTCAGGGAACGCCCGGTATCATGCAGAATATCGGTGCGCTCCACCACATATTCGCCAGTCAGAGTATCGACGGAAACTTCGGAACAGGCCGCTCCGTAAGCATAGTAATAGAAGGCGTGGCCTCGGCCCTTGGCGCGGTCCCAGTGAATTTTCGGGGTCTTGTAATGACCTGCCGCCGAAAGCTGCACGCGACCGATAAAAGCCTGCTTCACAAGATCGTTGAAGCTGATTTCCTGATTGCCGACGCGAACGCGGTTGGGAAGAAAGACGATCTGGTCTTCCGGCACCTGATATTGCTGTGCCGCAAAATGGATGAGGCGCTTCTTGATCTGGCGGGCGGCATCCTGTGCGGCCATGCCGTTCAAATCGGCACCGGAAGAAGCCGCCGTCGGCGCCGTGTTGGGCACCTTGGCGGTCGTCGTCGCAGTGATCTTCACCCGGTCGATGTCGATCTGGAATTCCTCGGCCACGACCTGCGCCACCTTCATATGAAGCCCCTGCCCCATTTCCGTGCCGCCATGGTTCATATGCACCGAGCCGTCATTATAGACATGCACCAGAGCGCCAGCCTGATTGGACTCCGTCTTGGTGAAGGAAATGCCGAATTTCACCGGCGTCAGTGCGATACCGCGTTTCACATAGCGGCTTTTCGCGTTGAATTCGCGGATCGCCTCGCGGCGCTTTGCGTAATCCGCGCTTTCCTCCAGTTCCGCAACGATGCGCTGGATGATGCAATCCTCGACCTTCTGGTGGTAGGGCGTGACATTGCGCGTGCCATCCTTCCCCATCTCGTCGTAGAAATTGCGCTTGCGGATTTCGAGCGGGTCCTTGCCGACGGCGAACGCCACCTCATCGATCACGCGTTCCGCGCCGACCATGCCCTGCGGGCCGCCAAAGCCGCGAAACGCCGTGTTGGAAACCGTGTTCGTATAGAGCGGCGCCGACTGCGCATGCACCGCCGGGAAGAAATAGGCATTGTCACAGTGAAACAGGGCGCGGTCGCCGACCGGCCCGGAAAGGTCTGCCGAGAAACCGGCATTCAGCGCAAACAGATAGTCGATGCCCAGAATATTGCCGTCGTCGTCGAAGCCGACTTCATAGTCGATGATGAAATCGTGACGCTTGCCAGTCGAGGTCATGTCCTCGTCGCGGTCAAGCCTGATCTTCATGGCGCGCTTGTGCTTCTTGGCGGCAATCGCCGCAATCGCCGCCCACTGGTTGGCCTGCGTTTCCTTGCCGCCGAAGCCACCGCCCATGCGGCGCACTTCCACCGTCACGGAATGGCTCGGAACGCCGAGCGCGTGCGCCACCAGATGCTGGGTTTCGGTCGGTCCCTGCGTGGAACAATAGACGGTGACGTCCTCGTCCTCGCCGGGGACGGCCAGCGAAACCTGGCCTTCCAGATAAAAGTGATCCTGCCCGCCGAGATACATGCGGTTCTTGATGCGATGCGGCGCGGCGTCGATGGCCGCGCGTGCGTCGCCGCGCTTCAGTGTCAGCGGCGTGGTGACGAGCCTGTCCTTCAGACCGTCCAGCGCGCTGATGGAATAGATACCCGGCGTTTCCTCATATTCGATTTTCGCCAGACGCGCGGCGCGGCGTGCCTGATCGCGGGTCTTGGCGATCACCGCAAAGATCGGCTGGCCGTGGAACTCGACCTTGTCGACGGCAAAGATCGGATCATCATGCATGCCCGAGGGCGAGACGTCGTTTTCGCCGGGTACGTCCTTATAGGTCAGCACGTCGATCACGCCGGGAGCCGCACGCACTGCCGACAAATCAATCCACTTGAAAGCGCCGTGTGCGACGGAGGAATAGCCGATCCCGATATGCAACGTGCCTTCGGGCTCCGGAATATCATCGATATAGACGGCCGTTCCCGTCACATGCTTGTGGGCGGAGTCATGCTTCTGGTCGGTCGCAACGCCGCCGACAATGCGGGCAGCTTTCAATTCACTTGCAGGATGCTTGTTCATGATTGCCTCCTCACGCCACAGCGATTTCCGCCGCGCGCAGCGGCGTGTAACTGCCTTCCGTTTCGGCGAAGAAACGCCGCAACAGATTGCGCGCCGCGAGCAGCCGGTAATCCGCCGTCGCGCGCATATCGCTCAAGGGCGTATAATCTTGCGAATAGGCTTCCAATGCCGCTTCTACCGTGGCCTCGGTCCATGGTTTACCCATCAGTGCCGCTTCCACCGCGCTGGCGCGCTTCGGCGTGGCCGCCATGCCGCCATAGGCGATGCGAATTGTTTCTACATTGCCCGCTGCGTCGAGCGTCAGGTGGAAGCTACCCAGCGTCGCGGTAATGTCTTCCTCAAAACGCTTCGACACTTTGTAAATGGCAAAATGGCTGCCTTTCGCCGGAACCGGAACATGCACGGCTTCGACGAATTCGCCCGGCTGCCGATCCTGCTTGCCATAGGCGATGAAGAACTCTTCCAGCGGTATGGTGCGGCGCTCCGCCCCTTTGCGCAAGGTCAGCGTAGCATTGAGTGCGATCAGGGGTGGCGGGGTGTCGCCAATCGGCGAACCATTGGCGATATTGCCGCCGATCGTGCCCATATTGCGCACCTGCTCGCCGCCGATGCGATTAATGAGTTGCCCAAGCTGGGGAATGCGCTTTGCGAGAAAACCGAACGCTTCCGTATAGGTCACGCCTGCGCCGATGGTGACAACGCCATTGTCCTCGCGGATGGAGCGCAGTTCCTCCAGATGGCCGATGAAGACGACCGGGGAAATGTCGCGCATCATCTTCGTGACCCACAGGCCCACATCGGTCGAACCCGCAACGATGGTCGCCTTTGGCTCGGCCGCCAGAATGGTGGCAAAATCGTCGAGATCGGCAGGCACGATCAACCGATCCTTGCCTTCGCCCACTTCCACCCGCACGCCGTCACGCATCGTCGTCAATTGTTGAAGAACATGGGCGCGCTCGGCTGCGAGCGGGTCTTCCATGGCCGTGCCATAGTCGGAAATGGCGCGGGCGGCACGCATGATGGCCTCATAGCCCGTGCAGCGGCAAAGATTGCCCTGCAAGGCCTTTTCAATCTGCGCATCGGCAGGCTTCGGTTCGCGCATCCACAAAGCATAGAGCGACATGACGAAGCCCGGCGTGCAGAAGCCGCATTGCGAGCCGTGAAACTCGATCATAGCCTTTTGCACCGGATGCAGGCCGCCGTCGCTGCCGCGCAGATGCTCGATTGTCACCACATGGCAGCCATCGAGCGAACCCATGAAGCGGATGCAGGCATTGACGCTTTCATAAACGAGCTTGCCATCGCAAATCTTGCCGACCAGCACCGTGCACGCGCCACAATCGCCTTCGCCGCAACCTTCCTTGGTGCCACGCAGCTTGGCGGACAGGCGCAAATAGTCAAGCAGCGTTTCGGTCGGCGAAACACGGTCGAGTTCGATCTTTTCACCGTTCAGAAGAAAGCGGATGGTGTGTCGCACAGACTGATGCACCGGCTGGTTCATGGCGCTTAGCTCCCGCGATAGGTGGAATAGGAAAAGGGCGAAACGAGAAGCGGCACATGATAATGCGCCTTTTCATCGGAAATGCCAAAGCGCAGGGGAACGACATCGAGGAACGGCACGACACCTTCGGTCTTGCCGAAATATTCGCCGACATGGAAGAGAAGCTCGTAGGACCCTGTCCGCAAATTCTCGCCCGACAGCAGCGGCTCGCCGCAACGGCCGTCGTCATTGGTGCGGATTTCCCGGATGGTCTCTGCCTGTTGATTCCCGACGCGGCGCAATTCGATGCGCAGATTTGCCGCCGGTTTGCCGCTTACCGTATCGAGGACATGCGTCGTCAACCGGCCACTACCGCTCTTTTCCTGACCCATTTGCACTCCTACAGCTTGCTGATTCTCTCGTGACGAACACTGGAAAATGTTGCAAGCTTTTGATTTCTGGTGGTTTATTTCTGCCCAACGTCGCCGCTGGCTATGGGGGCCGCAAACCACACCATGTTCCCAGCATTCAGTATTTCGCTATCTGCTGCATAGGGGAAGATGGGTATCGTTGGATGTCTTTCAAATTTTTGAAGGGGAATAAGAGCGGTAAATCTTTATTATCATAGGCGAAATGAACGAAATGAGGGAAGATTTGCAATGAAATATCCGCGCAATCTCGTCGGCTACGGGCGCAACACGCCAGATCCGCGCTGGCCGGGAGGAGCCAATATCGCTGTTCAATTCGTCGTCAACTATGAGGAAGGCGGCGAATCCTGCGTTCTCGACGGCGATCCTGCCTCCGAATGCCTCCTGTCCGAGATTGTCGGCGCGCAAGCCTGGAAAGACCAGCGCAACCTCAACATGGAATCCATCTACGAGTATGGCGCCCGTTCCGGCTTCTGGCGCCTGTGGCGCGCCTTCACCCGCCGCAACATGCCCGTTACCGTCTATGGCGTGACGCTTGCCATGGCGCGCAATCCGGAAGCCGTCGCCGCCATGAAGGAAGCCGACTGGGAAATCGCCAGCCACGGCTTGCGCTGGTGGGAATATAAGGATGTTCCCGAAGAGATCGAGCGCGAACATATCCGCGAAGCCGTTCGCCTTCACACGGAACTCACCGGCTCGCGTCCGCTCGGCATCTATCAGGGCAAGCCTTCCGACAATACGCTGAAGCTCGTGATGGAAGAAGGCGGCTTCCTTTATTCCGCCGATTCCTATGCCGATGAACTGCCCTACTGGGTGCAAGGGCCGAAAGCCCCGCATCTGATCGTGCCCTATACGCTGGACGCCAATGACATGCGTTTTGCAACGCCGCAGGGCTTCAACTCCGGCGACCAGTTCTTCACCTATCTGAAAGACACGTTCGACGTGCTTTACCGCGAAGGCGCGGAAGGCGCGCCGAAGATGATGTCCATCGGCCTGCACTGCCGCCTTGTCGGGCGCCCTGGCCGCGTCGCAGCGCTCGAACGGTTCCTTGATTACGTGCAGAGCCATGACAAGGTATGGGTCGCCAAGCGCGTCGATATTGCCCGCCACTGGCACGAAAACTACAAGCCTGTCACTGCCGATGTCGTGCCGTCAAAGGCCGGTAAAGATGAATTCGTCGCGCGCTATGGCAGCATTTTCGAGCATTCGCCATGGATCGCGGAACGCGCCTATGATGCGGGCTTTACCCTTGAGGAAGATACCGCTTCTGGCCTCGCCGCAGCCATGACCAAGGTGTTCCGCGCCGCCACGTCTGAAGAACGGCTGGCTGTGCTGAAAGCGCACCCCGACCTTGCGGGCAAGCTGGCGCAGGCAAAGCGGCTGACTGCGGAATCCACCGCCGAGCAGGCCGGGGCCGGTCTCGACGCGCTGACCGACGCGGAGAAGCAGGCATTCACCGAACTGAACGACGCCTATACCGCGAAATTCGGCTTTCCCTTCATTATCGCTGTAAGGGGACGCAACAAGAAGGAAATCCTCGACACGTTCCAGCGCCGCGTTTCCAATGACCGCGATACGGAATTTGAAACGGCCTGCGCCCAGGTGGAACGCATCGCTCACCTGCGCCTCAAGGATATTCTGCCTGAAGCGCTCTACTGATCCCCGCCGCCCGGAAGGTTCGCTTCCGGGCGCTTTCAATCTACGATTTCATGACTGGCCTTTTGACGCGCCGCGAATGCCAGCTTCTCACATAAGGAATTCCCCATGGGCAACGACAAGAACACTCGCACCTATTATGCACCGACGGGCGGACTGCCGCCGCAGACCCAGCTTCTCACCGATCGCGCCATGTTCACCGAAGCCTATGCGATCATCCCCAAGGGTACGTTCAGCGACATCGTGACCAGTTTCCTGCCCTTCTGGGACAAGACACGGGCCTGGGTGATCGCGCGTCCCCTCTCCGGCTTTGCCGAGACCTTCTCGCAATACATCATGGAAGTGCAGCCGGGCGGCGGCAGCGACCGCGCCGAGCTGGATGAAGGCGCGGAAGGCGTGCTGTTCGTGGTGGAAGGCGAGGTTTCGGTAACGGTTGCAGGCAAGACCCACACGCTGACCGAGGGCGGCTATGCCTATCTGCCGCCGAAGAGCGGCTGGACGTTGCGCAACAACGGCGCGGCCACGGCCCGTTTCCACTGGGTGCGCAAGGCGTATGAATATGTCGACGGCCTCGACGTTCCAGAGCCGCTCTTCCTCAACGAAAAGGACATCGCCCCCAATCCCATGCCGGATACCAATGGTGCGTGGGCGACGACGCGCTTTGTCGACCCGAACGATCTGCGCCATGACATGCATGTAACCATCGTCACGCTCGAGCCGGGCGGCGTCATTCCCTTTGCCGAAACCCATGTGATGGAACACGGGCTTTACGTGCTGGAAGGCAAGGCGGTCTATCGGCTCAATCAGGACTGGGTGGAAGTGGAAGCCGGCGACTTCATGTGGTTGCGCGCCTTCTGTCCGCAGGCCTGTTACGCAGGCGGTCCGGGCAAGTTCCGCTACCTGCTCTATAAGGACGTCAACCGGCATATGAAGCTCTCGCGATAGAGCGGTTCCTATTTTAACGGAATCGTCAGAACCGCTCTATCTATTTTTTTCTCCGCATTTCCGAACGCAAACCGTTTCACACTTTTGCTGGAAATGCTCTAGGACGTGCCAGTCAGTCCATAGTATCTCCAACGCAGCCACACAGTGGAAAGGCCGGATCAGTCCGGCCTTTTCCATTTCTCGTGCTCCAATGCGCCGGAAACAAAAACGGCGAGCCGAAGCTCGCCGTACCATTCATCCGACTGGAGATCAGAATTGTAAACAGCGCAGTCCTTCTACGCTATCGAATGGCTCATCAAACATAGTATAAGAACATAAAAATGCAAATTACAATTTTTCCATACTAAAAATGGCCTGATCGTTATTTCATTTCGTTTTTCAATAATATTCTATTCAACTCGATATTTTATCGAGGCAATAAATTTTTAAAGTATTCCCAGGCTGTCACATCGGAGCGAGCAGATAAATTTATTGCTTGGAGCGGTTCCTGTTTTAACGGAATCGTGGGGACCGCACACCTAGTGGATTTCTCCGCATTTGCGAACGCAAACCGTTTCACACTTTTGGCTCGGAAATGCTCAGGCAAAATGGGAGGCCACTCCGGCCTCCCATATCAACATCAGAAGGAGCGCTGGAAGCGGACCATGCCCTGAACGGCATCCTTGCCGTTGAGGTAGGACTTGCTGTCCTGCCACTTGGTATAGGAAACTTCCGGCGTAACCGTGAAGCCCGGAACCATTTCATAGGCTACGTTGGCACTGGCGGCGAAAGTGCTGGTGCCATCATAGGCGACCTGCGCATTGATGACGGCCTTATCGGTCGCCTTGAATGCTGCACCACCCCAGACAGCCCAATCGCCGCCCCAGGTGCCGTAGAAGCTGCTGATCGCGCGAACCGAGCCAAGCACGTTGCCGCTGCTGTCGGTCTGCGTGATGTATTCGTCCTTGTTGGACTTGTAGCCGCCCATTGCCCAAACCGAGAAACGGTCCGTAATGTTCACGTCGGCGCGAACCTTGCCTGCCCACTCTTCGTTGCGGGCATCATAGGCGGCGACGCCTGCGATCTTGCCCCAACCACCTTCGTATTTCAGGCCACCGACAACATGCGGCGTGTAATCCTTGATGACGCCGTTGAAGCCGTATTTATTGTCCGTATCTTCATTGTTGCCCTGTTCGAGCGACAGGATGGCGGAGAAACCGTTGCCGCCGGTGAACGTATAGCTGATCAGATTGGTGCGATAACCGCCAGCGAGGATCACGTCATCGTTCTTGACGTCGCCGAGATAACCCGGAAAGGTAACGAAAGCTGATTCATCGAGACCGAGACGCAGGCCGCCAAGCTGGATATAGGCAAAGCGCAGAGAACCGGTCGAACCATCAACACCATCGGCCCAATCATATCGGGTTTCGGCATAGGTCTTCAGGGTGCCGAGCTCGGTTTCCGAAGCCGTGGAGAGACGCAGCGTAAAGCGGGCCTTGTTCTCCCAGGTATCACGGCCCGTATCGACCTTACCCTTATCATCGACAAAGCCGCGACCATAGACATTATCGCCGCCCTTCAAGTCGTAGCGGACATAGCCGGATATGCGCAGGCAGGTTTCTGTGCCCGGAATGTAGAAAAATCCCGCGCCATAGGCATCGCAAACGCGAACATATTCAACGGATTCAGGCTCCGGCGCTACAATAGCATCCGCAGCATATGCCCCCGTGGTAGCAACCAGCGCTGCGGTCGAGCCGAACAACAAGCTCTTGATTTTCATTTCACTGTCTCCAGAATTTTTCAGACGAGACGTGATAGAATGAATTATTCAAAATCATCAATTCCAATTTTAGAATAAATAGCGCTTTATGAAAGCATATGTGTCTATTCTGACACTAATTATGAATTACTTTACTTAGTAACAATAAACTATTTATAATATTTTTCCCAATTAATATTTGTAATATATTCACGCTAGCAACTTTTATGTAATTTATTATGCTGTTGCATGACGGGAAACAAAAAACGGGACCCGAAGGCCCCGTCTAAAAGCGTTTCTCATCCCGAGCGCGTTTTCGATCCGATTGAACCAGATCGGCGCCCTATCCCGCACGTGACTACTTGCCTGCCGCCTGCTGGGCATAGACATAGCTGTCATAGGTATATTCAGCGACGCGGAACCATTCGAAGCCCTCGTCACGGAATTTTTTCCACGACGGATAGATCTTCGCCCATGCGGGATTTTTCTCGTTGTATTCCGCGTAAAGTTCGAAAGCGACCTTATAGGCGGCGTCAAGCACGTCGCGCGGGAGCGGCTGGAGCTTCACGCCCTTGGACACCAGCGAACGGATGGCAGCGGTGTTCTTCACATCGTAAAGCGCAATCATGTTCTGGGTCGCGGCTTCGGCGGCTGAATTCAGTGCAACCTTGTAGGCCTCCGGCAGGCTTTCATATTGCTGCTTGTTGATGAAGAAATGCACCGAGGCGCCGCCTTCCCAGAAGGCCGGGTAATAGTAATACGGCGCGATCTGATAGAAGCCGAGCTTTTCATCGTCGTAAGGGCCGACCCACTCCGCCGCATCGATCGTGCCACGCTCCAGCGACGGATAGATGTCGCCGCCCGGAAGCTGCTGCGGGACGACGCCAAGACGCGACATGACTTCGCCAGCCACACCCGCAATACGCATCTTCAAGCCCTTGAGGTCCGCGAGGCTCTTGATTTCCTTGCGATACCAGCCGCCCATCTGTGCAGCGGTGTTGCCGCCGACGATGCCGACGATACCGTAGTCCGACAAGAACTGGTTATAGAGTTCGTTGCCGCCGCCATGATAAAGCCAGGCATTCTGCAGGCGCGTGTTCATGCCGAAGGGAATAGCAGTACCGATCGCGAAAGCCGGGTTCTTGCCGGTGAAATAATAGCCGCATGTATGGGCCATTTCGACCGTATTGGCCTGAACCGCATCGATGGCCTGAGGGCCCGGCACGATTTCACCAGCCTGAAACACCTGAATCTGGAACTTGCCGTCGGTCATTTTCGACACGGCATTCGCCATGAAAACCGCGCCGCCATAGATAGTATCCAGATTGTTCGGGAAGCCCGAAGTCAGACGCCAGCGCAATGTCGGCAATTCCTGCGCGATCGCAGGGGTTGCGAGCGCCGCTCCGCTCGTCGCTGCAGCGGCGCCGATTGCAGCACCTTTTGTCAGAAATGTGCGGCGGTTCAAATCCTGTTTCATGTCTCTCCTCCTGAGATTGTTCCGGTTATTTTACGGCCTGCGGAATGCTCGTTTTCCCCTCATTGCGCAGGTTTTTGCTGCTGATCCTTGTCCTGCCCGAAACTCGGCTGCGGCGAGCCGAACGATGGTGCCGGCAAAGGCTCATTCGATGGCGCTGGCGCCCCAAAAGGTGCGGGAGCTGCGCCGAATGGATTGCCGCCGCCAGAATCCGGCCCCAATTCCGGCATTGGCACATTGATCTGGATGGACGCCGGATCGGCCTGCGGATGGCCGCTCTTGTAATGGGTCACAATGCCCGGGAAGGTGATGATGATGCCGACCATGACCAGCTGGATTATCAGGAACGGGATCGATCCCATGTAGATCTGCCCGGACGTCACCGGCTGGATGGTAGCACCCGTCACCTTGTCCTTGTAAGGCCGGGATGGCGCGACCGAACGCAGATAGAAGAGCGAGAAGCCGAAGGGCGGATGCATGAACGATGTCTGCATGTTGACCGCCAGCATGACGCCGAACCAGACCAGATCGATGCCAAGACTGTCGGCCACCGGCGCCAGAAGCGGGATGATGATGAAGGCCAGCTCGAAATAATCGAGGAAGAAGGCCAGGAAGAACACCAGAATATTGGCGACAATCAGGAAGCCGACTTCGCCGCCGGGGATCGACGTCATCAGATGCTCGACCCAGACGTGGCCGTTGACGCCATAAAAGGTGAGCGAAAACACGCGCGCGCCGAGCAGAATGAAGATGACGAAGGATGACAGTTTTGCCGTTGCATAAAGTGCCGAAGTCAGCATCGTCATGTTGAGACGGCGGTTGATGATGGCAAGAAGCAGTGCGCCGACCGCACCCATGGCGCCGCCTTCCGTTGGCGTTGCGACGCCGATGAAAATCGTTCCAAGCACGAGGAAGATCAGGACTAGCGGCGGCACGAGCGATATCACCACGCGCTGCAGCAGCTTCCAGCCCTTCAGCGTGCGGGCTTGCGGCGGCAGGGCTGGCACTGAATCAGGCCGCATGATCGCCATGCCGATGATGAAGGCGCAATAAAAGCCGACCAGCAGGAGGCCGGGGACCAGCGCGCCCTTGTACATATCGCCGACCGAACGGCCCAGCTGATCGGCAAGCACGATCAGAACGAGGCTTGGAGGGATGATCTGCGCCAGCGTGCCGGAGGCGGCAATCGTGCCGCTCGCCACTTTGCGATCATAGCCGTAGCGCAGCATGATCGGGAGCGAAATCAGCCCCATGGAAATGACCGAAGCGGCAACCACGCCTGTCGTCGCGGCAAGAAGCGCACCGACCACGATAACTGCAAAGGCGAGACCGCCACGCACGGGACCGAAAAGCTGCCCGATCGTATCGAGCAGTTCTTCCGCCATGCCGCTTCGCTCCAGTATCAGCCCCATGAAGGTGAAGAAAGGAATGGCAAGCAAGGTCTCATTCGACATCTGGCCGAAGATGCGGTCCGGTATGGCACCGAACAGGTTGACCGGCAGAAGCCCCATTTCGATGCCGATGAAGCCGAAGCCAAAACCGACAAAGGCCAGCGCAAATGCCACCGGGTAGCCGAGCAACAGCACGACCACCAGCGACAGAAACATGAGGGGAGCCAGGTTTTCCGCGATAAAAGCAATCATATCTTCCCCCTCAGAGCGCCTTGGCTTCCGCATCTTCAAGAGCGACCGTGTCCGGTATGCGGCCTTGAAGAATGGCGATGCGCTTGATGAGTTCGGAAACGCCTTGCAACGCCAGCAGCCCGAAGCCGATGGGGATGAGCACCCAGACCGGCCAGAGAACCAGCCCGCCCGTATTGTTGGAGGTTTCACCGCTGGCGATCTTGGCTTCCACGATGGGCCAGGAGAGATAGATCGTGATGAGGCAGAAAGGCAGGAGGAAAAAGATCGTGCCGAAAATCTCGACCAGAAGCTGGGTACGACGCGAATAGCGGCTGTAGAGAAGATCGACCTTCACATGCTCGCTATGCAGAAGCGTGTAACCGGCTGCGATGAGAAACACCGCCGAGAACAGATACCATTGCGCTTCCAGCCACGCATTTGAGCTGACGTTGAACAGCTTGCGCGAAACCGCATTGACGGCGCTGATGAGCACGGCCACCAGTATCAGCCACGATATGGATTTCCCGATGAAATTATTGGCCGCGTCAATAGCGCGCGACAACGCCAGCAGAACTGACATCGCTCCTCCCCTCCTGTTCCGCCTCCTCAAGCGGTTTTGGAGCGAATGATAAGACCGGCGATTCCGCGCCGCAAGCAGACGAAAGTTCCAAGAAACAAACCGCTACCCATTAGTGGGTAAGCCGATATCGCGAAGCGGGCTGAATATCCTTTACTGCGAAGAAAGGCGCAGCCGATTTTCGATGGCATAGCGCGTCAGCCCGGCTGTGCTGGCAATTCCGAGCTTCTTCTTGATGTTCTTGCGGTGGGTTTCAACGGTTGCTTCGGAGATACCGAGCCGCGTTGCAATCTCACGATTGCTGCCGCCTTCGGCCACCAGCACCAGCACGTCGTTTTCGCGAACGGACAGACCTTCCGATTTTCTGTCGCCGCTGTCGAGCAGCGCTTCCGAAACACCGGAGGAGAAATAGGTGCTGCCCGACGCCACCGCATGGATGGCGGCAACAATTTCAGTCGTGGAGACGTCCTTCAGCACATAGCCGGAGGCGCCGCGCATGATGGAGGTCGAGATATATTCGCGGCTATCATGCATGGAAAGCATGAGAATGCGAATTCCCGGCAACTGCTTCTTGAACAGTTCGATAGCGTCAATACCGTTGAGAAGCGGCATATTGATATCCATCAGAACCACATCGGGATTGACGGAAAGCGCCAGTTCCAGAGCGCTCCGCGCATTGGAAGCCGCCCCGGCTATTTCGATATCGTCATAGGTTTCGAGTACGGCCCGCAGCCCATCCAGCACCAGCGGATGATTATCCACGAGCAATACGCGAATCTTGCATTCATTCGTCATGCGACTTCCGGTTCCCGCTTTCTTTCTGTTGCCGATTTTGGCAAGCGCGCGGTGAGCTGCGTACCATCTGCGCCGGTTTCAACCAAGAGCACCCCGCCGAAATGTGCCATCCGTTCCTGCATATTGCGCAAGCCCAATCCCGATAACTGATCTTTCAGGTCGCGCGCCGTGAAGCCATTGCCATTGTCGGCGACCGTCATGGTAACCTTGCCACTGGAACCCCAGAGCCGGATTTCGACATGGCTTGCACCGGAATGCCGCTCCACATTGGTAAGCGCTTCCTGCACGACACGATAAAGCGCGGTGCTTGCCTCCGGCTTCAGCGTCTCGTTCAGCCCATTTGCTTCCAGCCGTGTTTCAATGCCGGTTCGCTCCGAAAAATGCTCGCACAGGGCCTTGAGTGCCACCGTCAGGCCAAGATCGTCCAGAATGCGCGGACGCAGATCATGCGACAGCCGCCGCACTTCCTTGATTGCGCCATTAAGCGCATCCGATGCTTTCTCGATCGCAAGCGGCGCGCCTCCGCTGCCCATTCTCACCTGACGGCTTGCAAGATCGATAGCATAGCGAACCCCGACGAGATTTTGGGAAATACCGTCATGAAGCTCCCGTGCCAGACGCGCTCTTTCTTCTTCCTGTGTGTCGATGATGCGCTGCGCCAGTTCCTTCAGCTTGGTGTCGGCCATGCGCCGCTCACGCAGGTTAAGCAGCATGCAAGTGGCAAAGACAAGCATCACAGCCGGCACGGCGATCAGACTGACAATCAGAAACGTCGTGCGGATATTGGCACGGAAATCGGCGTTTGCGGCGGCAGTCTGCGCGTAGACATCGTCAAGATACACGCCCGTTCCCAGCATCCACTTCCACTTATCCAGGCCAACGGCAAAAGAGAGCTTGTCAGCCATTTCGCCGCTGGACGGCTTTTCCCATTTATACTGGTGCAGCCCTCCGCCTTCCTTGGCCTTGCCGATCAGATTGGCGATAACGCGATCTCCATCGGGATCGACGAGGTCCAGCCAGTTGTGGCCGGGCCGAAAAGTCTGGCGCGGATGAACGACATTGTTGCCGTTATAGTCATAGACAAAGAAATAGCCGTCGCGACCATAATCGAGCGAAGTCAGAACCTCCCGCACCTTCTCCATGGCAGCGGTATCGTTGGGACCGGCCTCATCGTAAATCTGCTGGATGGAGGAAAGCGCAAGATTGGTGAGATTCAGCAGTTCCGTTTCCTTCGCCTTGAGCATGTTCTTCTCGAAGGTGGCAATGCTGCTCTGGACGAGATTGGCGGACTGCCAGGTAATGAAGGCCGTGACCGTCAGAATGGCCACGATAAGCGGCACGATTGCCAGTGCAACGATCTGATAGCGTAGCGTCAAGTCCCAACCTCCAACCTCCAACCCTGGCCGTGACTTTAACGCGCGCGCCAAAAAGTGCGAAACGTTTTCGAGCGGAGGCAACCAGCCAGGCCCGGCATAAACATGCTCCTGACTTGTTGGGAGTATTCACGTCAAAAGATTCGATATATTGAAGAATACGCAGGCATATTACTCGGTTTTTTATATTAAAAATTCGAAGGATATTCAAATAATGATAAAAGGTGACTCCAAGCACCGGACTATATCAACAGCTACTCTTGCCAGGATTGCATGTATTGCAACGGCACTGACATTGCTTTCCTCCCCGCTTCAGGCAAAAGAACCGAACACCGGCAAGGCTGCAACAGTGACACCCATTTTGAAGACCGACCGGACTCTCGGCGGCGGCAAGATTGCCCTGCCGCAAGGCGATGTGGAAGTCATTGTTTCCCAATACGAAATCGCGCCCGGAGCAAGTTTGCCCGTGCACAAGCATCCTTATCCCAGATATGCCTATGTGTTTTCCGGCACGCTGAGCGTTTTCAATGAAGTGACGGGTAAAACGACCACGCTCAAGGTCGGAGACTTCGGCATCGAATCCATCGATCAATGGCACAAAGGCACCAATATCGGTTCGGAGCCCGTAAAACTGCTCGTTATCGATCAGGTCGAGAAGGGCAAGAATAACGTCATATTGAAGCAATAGGACGCGATCTGACCGAAGTGAAACGGGAGCCGCAAGGTGATGCCTCGTCCGACTGAATGAGATCGGCGTTTTGACTATTTGTCTTAATGCGAGCCTCCCGAAAGCGATTACCGCTTTCGGGAGGCTCCTGCATATTGGAGCGCATTCCGAAAAGTGTGAAATGGTTTTCGGAAAAATGGGCGGTAAAATAAATAGTTAGAGCGCCGATCTGATCCAATCAGATGGAAACACGCTCCAGAACCAGATGACCAACTTCCGAGCGCTATCTTGGCCGGAAACCATCCCGGAAACCATCCCGGAAACCATCATTGTATAATATATTATACTTATAGAATATTCTTAATAAAACCAATAAAACAATGGTATTGATTTCAAAAATGATTTTCCCTAAGAAAACATAGAACATACAGAATGCCTTTATTAAATTTAGAGAGATCCAATTTATGAAAACCTACCGCGCAATTTGCCTCGCATTTACCTTTGCCGCCATTTCCAGCGCATCGGCGCTCGCGGCACCGCTGCCGGGAGGAGCGAGCACGTTGCAGGAAACCTATCAGGACTGGACCGTTTCGTGCCAGTCGCAGAAGGAAGCCACCATCTGCGCAATCCGGCAGGAACAGAGCAGTTCCCAGACCGGCCAGCGCGTGCTGACGGCAGAGCTTCGCAATGTTGAAGGAAAGGTGGAAGGCGTCTTGCTGATGCCGTTTGGTCTCGATCTCGCCAAGGGCGCTTCGCTCAAGATCGATGAGACTGCCGGACCCAATCTCGCTTTCTCCACCTGCCTGCCGCAAGGCTGCCTGGCGCCGGTCGCGTTTGACGCAAAGCAGGTCGCGGCTCTCAAGTCGGGCACCAATATCAACATCACCACGACGGCATTGAGCCCAAGCCAGCCGGTCGCCTTCAAGATTTCCCTGAAGGGCTTTGGCGCCGCTCTCGACCGCATCGCCGCACTGACAAAGTGATCGGCTCCGAGCGCCTGAGGCAAAAGCCGCGGGCCTCGGCGGAAGTAGCGATTTTCAGCCACCAGTAAACCGGGGGCCGCCGTTTGCTGACCAGCATGACGGCCTTTGGAACAGACGCAAACAACCCTCTCCGGAGCGGCCACGGTTAGGACGCATCCCGAAGAATGTGAAATGCCGACGCAAGGAAATCAGTCCATCGACTGATTTCCGGTCCCGCTTCGATCAGATCAGATCATCACTCCGAACCGAACCAATGGAATCGCTCAA
The DNA here is from genome assembly GCF_055816895.1 of Ochrobactrum sp. PL_is501. Classification (NCBI taxonomy): domain Bacteria; kingdom Pseudomonadati; phylum Pseudomonadota; class Alphaproteobacteria; order Hyphomicrobiales; family Brucellaceae; genus Ochrobactrum; species Ochrobactrum sp. PL_is501. Next base: position 223,384 of record NZ_JBVPGR010000036.1, read on the forward strand.
CTATTTGTACTTCGCATTATCTCACGCGAATCCGCTTTGCGTCTTTTCTGGAAACACTATCGAGCACCAACAAGTCTATTTTTAGAATTTATATATATTTCGCCCTATATTTTTTCTGGAGATAATATATTCGGTAATAAATATTTAATAAAAATCGCATTAATACAATTAATAATAATACATCTTCATCAAATCTCACCTGAAATTAAACACAACCCATATAATTACGCAGAAATCTGAAATTCTTATTTCAATAATGCATCCGTTTAAGAATACAGATGCATTCGACGTGCCATTATTTATGTATATTTATTTTGAAAGAATATTAATGGTTCGCATTCCTAAGATATTACTACTTATTGGCGACGAGACAAATAGGTCTCTGGATTGTTTGACCCGCTTATTTCAGAACGCCGGTTATCGTGTCGTTCGCTATCATTTTCCATCGACGGACGGTGAGGATTCCGCCGCACGGGCCAGCCTGTTGCGGCGCGGATTAAAGGGCATGGGAGGACTGCGTAATATTTTCAACATAGCGGGTCCCTTTGATTTTGTAGTCAATTGCCTCGAAATGCCAGACGATCCAAGAAGCGGCAATTCAGATACGTTGAAGCTCTACTTCGACACCGTTATCCGCTTCGGGCGTATTGTGCAGATGATGGCCCCCTCCATGATAGCTCGATCGGGAGGGAAGTTTATAACTCTCTGCACGGAGCCATATGAATTTGAACGGGTTTCGGAAATTCAGGACGGTTTCATCGCCGCCATGGCTGGTTCTGTTCTTTTCGCGTCAAATCTGCTGCAACGCGAAGGCCTGGATTTCTACGGCGTGTTGCCGCTAAGGGAAAACAGCAACAACATGAACCGCCTGTCGACGCTGCTCCTCATGCTTTTAAGTGACGAGCTGGAGCTTTCGCGTCATGAAGTTATACTTGACGAATATGGCGTTCCACATGAGCTCGCCAACCGTATCGCTCACCTTTCTCTCGATGTCAGTATTTTCAACACGATCCTTGATGAGTTGAAGACACAGCGGTTAAATTTCGAGGGCTTTCCAGCGATACATCAGACATTGGCGGTCGAAAACTACCGCAAGGAGCTCTGATGTATGACAATGCACAGAAAGGGCAGACGCGGTCTCGTCCGATCATGTCGATACACTCAGAATGGATCGATACCAGCCTCATGATGCGACTGGTTGAACTGGAGAGCAATCTTCGGCACAACTTTTATATAAATGCCGAATTATTTCAGGATCAGAAATCCATTCCCCGGATAGTTCTGGATGAATTTTCATATATCGACATTAGTCCACTTAACTACAATTATAGATTCAACCATTATCACCGAATAATTGGATACTATATTGGGCTTGAAACAAGAACATTTAAAGTAATTTCAGATTATACTATTCAGCATGTCGAGCGCATGACGCAAATGACCCTTGGGGACAAGATGCAGGCTACAGCGCCTTGCGAAGATAGTCTGGACAGTTCGCATCCTCGCAGATTGATTGACTGGCTTACCCCATTTCTCTGGTTCGCGCTGATATTGCTAACTTCGTTCCTATTTCTGATAGGAATACCTCGTTAAAAAAGCCATGCGATCGCAGGATCGCATGGCTTTCTTATTCAGGCCGAATGCAGGGCCGAAATATGCGCCAGATGTTTGCGCCAGCGCAGCGTCATCAACACTGCAACGATGCCGAGACCCGCAGCAAGGCCGAGCCAGATTCCCTGCCCGCCCATTTCGAAATAGAAGGCCAGCACCGCGCCGAGCGGCAGCCCGACGCCCCAGTAGCCGAGCAGGGCAAGATACATCGGTATGCGCGTGTCGCGCAGGCCACGCAACATGCCCGCCGCGACGGCTTGGGCACCGTCAACCGTCTGGAACAACGCCGCCAGCGCGAGGAAGCTGACCGCCAGCTCCATCACCGGGATGTTCTGCGGATCGTGCAGATCGAGGAAAACCCCGATGAACAGGCGCGGAATCAGGATCATCAAGAGCCCCGTCACGGCCATGAAACCGACGCCGAGGAAATAGGCGCTCCAGCCCGCATAGGCAATCGCCTTTGGATTTCCCGCACCATAGGCACGGCCCACGCGCACGGTCGCCACCTGTCCGAAACCGAGCGGCACCATGAAGCTGAGCGATGCAATCTGGATCGCCACGGCATGAGCAGCCATCGCCGTTGGTCCGATGCGGCCCATCATGACCACGGCAGCATAAAAGATGGAAGTCTCGAACACGAAGGTCAGCGCCATCGGAATGCCGATGCGCCAGAGTTCAAGCAGGCGCGGCCAGTCTGGACGCCAGAAACGCCCAAACAGGTGATAGCGGCGAAAGCGGCGATGCCGCAGCGTGATCACCGCCAGGCCGAGGAACATCATTGTGCTCGACAGTGTCGTGGCGATGCCGGCGCCGTGCAGCTCCATGCGCGGAAAGCCGAAATGGCCGAAAATGAGCGTCCAGCCAGCCAGCGCGTTGAAACCGATGGCGAGCGCGGCAACCAGCAGGGTCCACATCGGCTTTTCCATGGCGGCGAAGAAAGACCGCAGGATGATGTAGAAAAGATAGGGCAACAGCGCCCATTGCAGCGTGTGCATGAAATCCGTTGAACGCGCGGCAATATCAGGCCGCTGGCCGAGGAAAAGAAAAATTTCCTCGCAGTACCAAAGAACGATCCAGATCGGCACCGCGATCATGATTGCTGTCCAGAAACCCTGACGCACCGTGCGCCGCACATCGCGCACCGAGTGGCGGTTCTTGCCCAGCGCGATGGCGATCATCGGCATCACAGCCGAGACAAGCCCCATCGAGAAGATCATGAGCGTATGATAAAAGCTCGTTGCCAGCAGGGCCGGGGCAAGCGTGTCTGCACCCAGACGCCCAATGAAGATGACGTCGGTCGCGGTCAATGCCGCCTGCGAAAGATTGGTGAAGATCAGCGGCCAGCCAAGTTTCAGCGCCGTGGCCATCTCCCGGCCCCAGCGCTGCGTGCCGGATTCATGGGGCTCCTGAAAGCCCGCATCGATTGTCCTGTCCATAGTCTGCTCCCCGAAGCATCCGGAGCCGTCGTCCGCCGGATGTTCCATTTGACTGAGGCCACACCCCGGAACATCAGAGACCAGGTCAATCTGAGAAGAGGCGCGGAAATACGATCATCGACCGTCCCATGCCGGCTAAGGGCGTTCATCGCTCAAAAAGCGACCACGCCCCCACTTTTCGGGTTGCTCAATTTCTATCGGGAACGTTGTGTATGTTCCAGAAACTGATCCGGAGCCAAGCGGGCTGCGCATCGATTTGCACAAAATTAGAGCAACATGGATACCAGACTCGCCCAAAGAAGCAACACGTCTCGAAACGGATTTTTCATCTCCTGACCGAAAGAGGAATGAAATCCTCATTCTGACGCGAAAGCGCAATTGCCCGTCCGATAAAGGATTGACGCTTGCGGCCTAACCGATAGGAATGATTGCATTTATTGCAGGGAGGCGTCATGCGCAGCACCAAGGTCATCCATATTGTCGGCTGTCATGCGGAGGGGGAAGTTGGCGACGTTATCGTTGGCGGTGTAACGCCGCCGCCGGGGGATACGCTGTGGGAACAGTCGCGATTCATCGCCCGCGACGAAACCTTGCGCAATTTCGTGCTCAATGAGCCGCGCGGCGGCGTGTTTCGTCACGTCAATCTGCTGGTGCCGCCGAAAGACCCGCGCGCGCAGATGGGCTTCATCATCATGGAACCGGCCGATACACCGCCCATGTCCGGCTCCAATTCGATCTGCGTTTCGACCGTTCTACTCGACAGCGGCATTATTCCTATGCAGGAACCGATGACGCGCATGGTGCTGGAAGCGCCCGGCGGCATCATCGAGGTGGAGGCCGAATGCCGCAACGGCAAGGCCGAGCGTATCTCGGTTCGCAACGTGCCGTCCTTCGCCGACCGGCTGGATGCGGCGCTGGAAGTCGAAGGGATCGGCACGGCCACGGTCGATACGGCCTATGGCGGCGACAGTTTTGTCATTATTGACGCGGCGCAGATCGGTATGAAGATCGAGCCGGATCAGGCGCGGGAGCTGGCCGAGATCGGCGTGAAGATCACCAAGGCCGCCAATGAACAGCTGGGCTTCCGCCATCCCGAAAAAGACTGGAACCACATTTCGTTTTGCCAGATCACCGAGCCGGTGACACGCGAGGGCGATGTGCTGACCGGCGTGAACACGGTTGCCATTCGCCCGGCCAAGCTGGATCGTTCGCCAACCGGCACCGGCTGTTCGGCACGCATGGCCGTTCTGCACGCCAAGGGCCAGATGAAAGCGGGCGAACGCTATATCGGCAAATCGGTGCTTGGCACCGAATTCCACTGCAAGCTCGACAAGGTGATCGAAATCGGCGGCAAGCCCGCCATCAGCCCGATCATTTCCGGTCGTGCATGGGTGACCGGCACGTCGCAGCTCATGCTCGATCCGAGCGACCCGTTTCCGGGTGGTTATCGTCTCTCTGATACTTGGCCGAACATGGCTTAAACAAAAAACCCCGCCAAGCGGGGTTTTTAGGGGATTTATCTGCAAATTTCATTGTCCGAAAGCACGATAAGAGTTCAAGTTATAATGATCTCTAAAATCCTGAACTGCTTCTTTCGAAGCATCTAAATTTTTTTTAGCAAGGTCACTGAGCTGATCCAACAATTTTTGCGATGGCTGTTCGTGAGCCTCTGCCCTTTTTTCCACTGCTTGTGTCATTGTCTTCCAACCTTTGTAGTGCCAATTTGCTATCAGATTCGCACGCAACGCTTAACAGATGCTCAACCATATGAACACCATTTCGAAATTTCGTCCAGCCACAACTGATCCAGAAATTGTAATCGGACTCGTGTCACCGGTGGGCACCGATCTGCAACCAGTGATTAATGCATTACAGAAATCGTTTGAACATTTTAAATATGATTTTCACCACATAAAAATTACAGATCGTTTTGAAACACTAGCAGGTGAAATGGGGTATGAGGGTATCCCAGTTGAAAAGAAATCTTCGCGAACTGAAAAATTCATCGAATTCGGAAATTATTTACGAGAAGTTTTTGGCAACAATTTTCTTTCGAGACTCGCGATTTGGGAAGTCGTTAATAAACGACTTTCATCAAAAGAAAGCAATAAGGAAAAGTATTCCCGAAACGTTTTTATTATAAATCAATTAAAAACACACGGAGAGATAGAATTATTACGGAGATGCTACGGTGAAGCTTTCTTTCAAATATCCGTATACTCTGCAAGAGATATTAGAGTTGACCACCTGGCAAAAACAATTGCGCATAATGAAAATAAAAGAGACAGCAACCCCTGCAGAGATAGAGCGGAGAAACTTGTAAACATAGACGAGAATGAAAATAAAAATAACGGACAACAGGTTGGGGAAATTTTTCAACTTGCTGATTTTGTTGTGAACGTAGATAGAGCAAGCACAAAACCTGTTTTTGAGCAAGTGGAAAGATTTGTTCATTTACTTTTTTCTTCGAACTCCATTTCTCCAAACCGATTTGAATATGGGATGTACTTAGCCCATTCTGCCGCATTAAGGAGCCTTGACCTTTCACGCCAAGTGGGCGCTGCAATATTCAGAGCCACCGGAGAAATAGCGACGCTTGGAGCTAATGAGGTACCTAAAGCTGGAGGAGGCACTTACTGGTGCGATGACCCGTTCGATGCCCGAGAATATATGCTTGGGCACGATAGCAATGACATTCGAAAGGACGAGTTGCTAAATGAGGTTGTAGATATTCTATCTGATGGAAAAGAACTTACTCAAACTCAAAAAGACCGTCTTAAAGATTCGCAGTTCATGGATGCACTTGAATATGGTCGAATAGTCCACGCAGAGATGAACGCGCTCAGCGACGCTGCCCGGCTAGGCATTCAGTTAAAAGATGGTGTTCTCTACTGCACAACATTTCCTTGTCATATGTGCGCCAAACACATTGTCGCTAGTGGCATTGCGAAAGTCATATTTCTGGAACCTTACCCTAAAAGTCTTACAGCCGATTTACATTCGGATGCCGTACACATCGAAGGGGCGTCTCGTGGTAAGTACAATAAGTTCCCAGCGTCAGAATTTATTCCTTTCTACGGAATTACACCGCGTCGATACCGTGAATTTTTCTACCGAAAAAAACGCAAACGGAACGGAAAATTTGAAGAATTTTATCCTAACGGCCCAAGGGTAATATTCCCTGTTATCGAACCACTATACGCAGATACTGAGTCATATATTCTCGATCACCTCTTCCAGAAAAGAGACGCAACCGAATAGTAAAATACTCCAAAAAAACCCCGCCAAGCGGGGTTTTTTCATTCTTACTTTTCGCGCTTACGCGAAGTCGAGAGCGCGGTCGCCGTCTTCATCCTTGATGCGCGACGGCAGGCCGATCTGGTTCAGGATGTGGAGGAAAGGCTTAGGGTTCAGCTCTTCCACATTGACCATTTTCTTCATGTCCCATTCGCCGGAAGCGATCAGGATTGCCGCCGCGACCGGCGGAACGCCGGCGGTGTAGGAAATGCCCTGCGAACCCACTTCGTTATAAGCGTCCTTATGGTCGGCAACGTTATAGATGAAGACTTCCTTTTCCTTGCCGTCCTTGGTGCCCTTGACGAAATCGCCAATGCAGGTCTTGCCGGTATAGTCCGGCGCAAGCGATGACGGATCGGGCAGCACGGCCTTGACCACCTTAAGCGGCACGACTTCCAGACCTTCAGCCGTCTTGACCGGCTGTTCGGACAAGAGGCCCAGATTGTTCAGGACGGTGAAGACATTGATGTAGTGATCGCCAAAGCCCATCCAGAAACGCACATCGGCGTTCGGGTAGTTCTTGGAGAGCGAGTGCACTTCGTCATGGCCCGTCATGTAAGCCTTGCTCGGGCCGACGACCGGCAGATCGAACGTGTGGCCGACTTCGAACATCTTGTTCGACTGCCAGGCACCATTCTGCCAGGAATAGACCGTGCCGGTGAATTCACGGAAATTGATTTCCGGGTCGAAATTGGTCGAGAACCAGCGGCCATGCGAACCGGCATTGATGTCGACGATGTCGATGGATTTGACTTCATCCAGATAATCGTCGGCAGCCAGCCGCGCATAGGCATTGACCACGCCCGGATCAAAGCCGATGCCGAGAATGGCGGTGATGCCCTTCTCTTCGCATTCCTTCAGGTGCTTCCACTCGTAATTGCCATACCATGGCGGGGTCTCGCAGATCTTCTTCGGGTCTTCGTGGATCGCGGTGTCCATATAGGCAACGCCCGTATCGATACAGGCGCGCAGAACCGACATATTGAGGAAGGCCGAGCCGACATTGATGACGATCTGAACGCCCGTCTTCTGGATCAGAGCCTTGGTGGCTTCAATATCCATCGCGTCCAGCGCATGCGCTTCCAGCTTCACCTCGGTCTTGAGGCTTTTCTTTTCATGCACGCTATCGATAATCTTGCGGCATTTCTCAACCGTGCGGGACGCAATATGGATATCGCCCAATATGTCAGAGTTTTGCGCACATTTATGTGCAACAACCTGTGCCACGCCCCCGGCGCCGATAATGAGAACGTTCTTCTTCATTTTCTGTCGATGCTTCCTCTTCCAGCGGTTTCCCGCCATCTATTATACGTCCCGACTGCCTTCCGGTCGGAACAGGTTCAGTTTCGCGTCGCGGATCAATACTGCGACACAGGGTTCAGGAGAGCGAACCCTCGAAATCCGCGTAATCGAATTCGCGGACGACTTTGACCGTGCCGTCGAGTTCGCGCACGGCAATGGCTGGCATCTTCACGCCATTAAACCAGTTCTTCTTGACCATGGTATAACCGGCCGCATCCTCAAAGGAGAGACGGTCGCCGATGGAGAGCGGCTTGTCGAAAGTGAACTCGCCGAAAATATCGCCCGCAAGGCACGACTTGCCACAGACCATATAGCTGTGCTCGCCATTATTCGGCGCCATCTTTGCCTTTTCGCGATAAATCAGCAGATCAAGCATATGTGCTTCAATCGAGCTATCGACGATAGCAAGGTTCTTGCCGTTATAAAGCGTGTCCAGAACGGTGACTTCCAGCGTGGTGGTCTTGGTGATCGAGGCCTCACCCGGCTCCAGATAGACCTGAACGCCGAATTTTTCCGAGAACGCCTTCAGGCGCGCGCAGAAATCATCGACCGGATAATCGTCGCCGGTGAAGTGGATGCCGCCACCTAGGCTGACCCATTCAACGCGATGAAGCAGCGAGCCGAACTTTTCCTCGATATCAGTCAGCATTCGGTCGAACAGGCCGAAATCTGAATTTTCGCAATTGTTATGAATCATGAAGCCGGTCACGCGATCCATGACATTCTCAACCTTCGCCACGTCCCATTCGCCAAGACGGCTGAACGGGCGTGCCGGATCGGCAAGATCAAAGCTCGAAGACGACACGCCCGGATTGAGCCGCAGGCCGCGCTTGATGCCCGACGCCTTGTCGGCAAAACGCTCCAGCTGACTGATCGAATTAAAGATGATCTTGTCGGCGTGGCTGATAACCTCGTCGATCTCATTATCGGCATAGGCCACGCTGTAGGCATGGGTTTCACCGCCGAATCTTTCATGACCGAGACGCACTTCGTTGAGCGAAGACGAGGTGGTGCCGTCCATATATTCGCTCATCAGATCAAACACCGACCAGGTGGCGAAGCATTTCAGCGCCAGCAGCGCCTTGGCGCCGGATTTCTCGCGCACATAGGCAACCTTTTCCATGTTGCGCTTCAGCTTGGTCTTGTCGATCAGGTAGTAAGGCGTCTGGATCATGAGTGTTCCGAGTTATCTGGCCGGGTCGTCAGTTGGGGAAATCAGGCCTCGCCAGCAAGGCTGGTTGGCCATGTTGAGGAAACACACAAGTAGTTTCCCAAATTATTTGAAGGCTTATAGGAAGCTTGTGACAGAAACACAAATCCGCCACAGCATTATCGGGAAAAATTTCCCCACAAGCTATCGCGGACTACTTCCCCTGCCTTCAGGTTCGCGTCTCATATAGAGCTTTCTGAGGGAATTTGAACCCCTTCCCGCTTGCTTCCCACGCGCCCCGTGGTTTTCATTGAAACTCTTTGGCAGAAGGAGCCGCTTCTGCCGGTCATTGCGGCTTGCTAGAGTGGTTCGGATAAAACCGAGTCGCCGAAACCACTCTAACCTTTTGTTTTATCGTATTATCCAGCGCAAAACCGCTTCGCACTTTTGCTGGAAATACTCCAGAGTTCCAATGCCACCATCAATTTAATTAAACAAGCCTTTGCTTGACAAATTATAAGCGCAGGCGTAGCCATTATTTCATATTCGGGACGCCAGTTCGGGCGTCGCCCGCACCATGATAGTCAAAGGAAAATAGAATGCAGGATCACAAGCCGACTGCCGGTTGGGGAGACCTGTTCGCTGGCAGGAACGCCATCGTATCGCTGACGCTCGTTGGCGGCGTGGCGCTTCATGCCATCAACGTGTTCATTGCCACAACCATCCTGCCAACGGTGGTCGCCGATATTGGCGGCATGGATTATTACGCATGGAACACGGCGCTGTTCGTGACTGCATCGATCCTCGGCTCGGCCCTCGTGCCGCGCCTGCTTTCGCAGGCAGGCCCGCGCAGCGCCTATCTGATCGCTGCGTGCATCTTTGCTGCGGGAACCCTGACCTGCGGCCTTGCTCCTTCCATGCCGGTCATGCTGGCAGGACGCGCCATACAGGGCCTTGGCGGCGGCATGATGCTGGCGCTTTCCTATTCCATGATCCGCATCGTTTTCGACGAAGCGCTATGGCCGCGCGCCATTGGTCTTGTTTCCGGCATGTGGGGTGTGGCCACGCTTGTCGGCCCTGCCATCGGCGGCGTTTTTGCAGAGCTCGGCATGTGGCGCGCCGCTTTCTGGTCGCTGGCACCCGTGATTGCCGTGTTCACCATCATGGCCATGACGGTGCTGCCGCGTGAATCCGGTTCCGCAGCCAGCAATGACCGGCTGGCGTGGCCGCAGCTCGTCCTTCTGACCGCTGCTGTCCTTGCCGTTTCTGCCGGGAGCATTTCATCGGAACTGGCGCTCAATGCCGGTGGCGTCGCGCTCGCCGTCGTCCTGCTGCTTCTCCTCGCTGTCGTGGAAAAGAAAGCCAGCCGACGTATCCTCCCGAAAGGCTCGTTCAGTATCCAGAAACTCGGCGCACTTTATCTGACGCTCTCCTTCCTCAGCGCGTCCGTCACCAGTTCCGAAGTCTTCGTGCCGCTGTTCTTTCAGGTGCTGCACAACCAGTCCCCGCTTGTCGCGGGCTATCTGGCAGCCATCATGGGTGGCAGCTGGACGCTCGGCTCCATCGGGTCGTCCGGGACCGCTGCCGGGCAAACCGACCGCGTTATTCTTGCCGCCCCTGTCATGGGTGTGGCCGGCATGGTGACGCTGGCCCTTCTCATTCCAGCAGGCAGCGAAGGCCATTGGAACGATCTGCTGCCGATCTGCATCGCGCTGGCCGTGATCGGCTTCGGCGTCGGCCTGACATGGCCGCACCTGCTGACCGGCATTTTCAAGCGTGCCGACGCTGAGGATCAAAATCTGGCTTCCGCCTCCGTGACTATGGTGCAGCTTTTCACGACCGCCCTTGGTGCCGCGCTTGCCGGAATGGTTGCCAATATCGCCGGACTCACCAATCCTAGCGGGTTTACCGGCACGGCAAATGCAGCACTTTGGCTCTTCTCCGGCTTCGCCATTCTGTCTGCGCTGGCATTCGTGTCGGCGCTCGCTCTCGTCCGCAGCGCAAGGCAGCCGCAAACGGCACGATGCTGAGAATTATCAGGCGGGCGAAATAACGTAGGCGCAGCGCCGCGCGCCCGCCAGAATATGCTCGGTGCGGTTTACCGAAACATCAGGGCCAAGCACGGCCCTGAATATCTGAAGCTCTGACCGGCAGAAGCCCTGACAGGCATCTGCGGCGGCGCAGATGGGGCAATGATTTTCGATGAGCAGCCACGAGCCATCTTCCCGCTTTTCCGCATCAGCCATATAGCCTTCGGCAGAGCGGATATCGGCAAGTTGCTTTACACGCTGATCGAGCGACAAATCCTGCAAGCGCGCCTGATACTGACGGCGGGTCTCGGTCTCGCGATGGGCAACCAGCGTATCCAGCGCATCATCGCCCAGAATGGTGCGCACGGAATGCAGAAGCTGAACGGTCAAATCGGCATGCGTGTCGGGAAAACGTTTGTTACCGGCTTCGGTCAGGTCCCAGAATAATGAAGGCCGACCGACGCCCTGGGATACGGAATGCGAGGAAACAAGCCCCTCCTCCGCAAGACGCACCAACTGCTGGCGAACGGCCTCGCCCGTGGTTCCCAGATGCTCCCCGATGGTGGCGGCTGTCTGCGCGCCCCGCATCTTCAGCGAAAGCATGATCCGCCCAGCGGGAGAACGTACTCCTGATTCATCGGTATTTAGAAAGTCATTCCTTGACATATGCGCTGTTTTCTATTTAAAGAAGGATTATCTTGTTAAATAGGCGACCAAGCCCGTTGAGGCAAGATAATTCTGAATTTTCAATATTCAAACCGGCTTTCGTAAAAGCCGGAGTCGACACCGGAAGCGACCCTCGGGACGCTGAACGGTGATCAGGCTCAAGCGATCAGGAGTTTTAAAATGAGCTTCACTTTGCCACCACTTCCCTTCGCAACCAACGCGCTTGAAGGCGTCGGAATGGGCACGGAAACGCTGGAGCTGCATCATGGCAAGCATCATCAGGCCTATGTGACCGCACTCAACGGCTTTGTGGAAAAGAACGACGCGCTCAAGGGCAAGTCGCTCGAGGAAATCGTGCTGTTTGCCAAGGACAAGGCTGATCTGGCTCCCGTGTTCAACAATGCCGGCCAGCATTGGAACCACGATCTGTTCTGGCAGAACCTGTCACCAAACGGCGGACGCCTGCCCGGCGCGCTGGAAAAGAAGATCGTTGAGGATTTCGGCAGCGTCGACCAGTTCAAGGAAGCCTTCAAGACGGCAGCCGTCGGCCAGTTCGGTTCGGGCTGGGCATGGCTGGTTCTGGCCAGTGACGGCAAGCTCAAGGTCACCAAGACGCCAAATGGCTCCAATCCGCTGGCAACCGGCGAAGGCAAGGCACTATTAGGGCTTGATGTCTGGGAGCATAGCTATTATCTCGATTTCCGTAATCGTCGGCCTGACTATGTAACGAATTTCCTCGACAAGCTGGCCAATTACGAATTCGCGGAAGCCACCCTGAAGGCAGCATGACGCGCTAGTATTGATTGCGATCAAAGCGTTTTGCCTGCAGCGGATGCAGTCTCCACGGAGTTGCGTGCCTGTGGGCAAAATGCAGCAATGACCGATAAAAACTGAGCAACAATCCATTCCATGGCGCCGTCCTCCCAAGCGGTGCAGAAGCAAGACAGAGACAGTTCCGAAAATGAGCAGCAATTTCAATCAGGAAACCGTCACCAACATCCATCACTGGACCGACACGCTGTTTTCCTTCCGCACGACGCGCGACCCCGGATTTCGCTTCCAGAGCGGCCAGTTCATCATGATGGGCCTGGAAGTGAACGGCAAGCCGCTGACACGCGCCTACTCGATTGCCTCGAGCCTTTATGAAGACGGCCTGGAATTCTTCTCGATCAAGGTGCCGAACGGTCCGTTGACCTCCAAGCTCCAGCATCTGAAGGTTGGCGACCAGATCATCCTTTCCAAGAAGCCGGTCGGCACGCTGCTCTACGACAATCTGAAGCCGGGCAAAAATCTCTGGCTGCTCTCGACCGGCACCGGTCTTGCGCCGTTCCTGTCGATCATTCGCGATCTGGAAGCCTATGAACGTTTCGAAAAGATCATCCTCGTTCATGGCGTGCGTCAGGTCGCGGAACTTGCCTATACGGATTTCATTTCCAACGAACTGCCGCAGGATGAATTCCTCGGCGAAATGGTCAAGAAGCAGCTCATTTATTATCCGACAGTCACGCGTGAGCCCTACAAGAATCGTGGCCGCCTGACCGACCTCATTCGTTCAGGACAGCTTTTCAGCGATGTCGGCCTGCCCGAATTCAACCACGACGATGACCGCATGATGCTGTGCGGCAGCCCGGAAATGCTGGCCGAGACAAAGCAGATTCTGGAAGAGCGCGGATTCAAGGAAGGCAGCCAGAGCGAAGCCGGACACTACGTCATCGAAAAGGCTTTCGTTGAAAAGTAAGCGCGGCCCGCAGCACTGAAACACCGAAAAGGGAGGCATCGAGCTTCCCTTTTACTACTGCTCCCGCACCGCCTGCAGGAAGAAAGCCTTCACACCGGCTACCATTTCCGCACGGTCCATCATATCCGGGTTTGAGATAATCTCGTCGACCGCACCGTGCAGTGCATTGAACAGAAGCACCGCAGTCAGACGGGTATCGGCGATTTTCCATGCGCCCGCAGCCTTGCCGCTGGTCAACAATGCATCAAGCCGGACGACTGCCGGATTTTCCTGCTTCATACGCCGCATGGGCGGATGAAAGTCATGAAACACCATGTCGTGGAGTTTGTAATTGTCCAGATAACCGGCAATGCCTGTCTCAGCCCACGCTACCAGCTTTCCGTGCCAGTCATCAGCCGGATATTGGCCCAGCTGACGCTCCAGCCCTTCGCAGAATCCATCGATAAATCGCTGCCGCAGGGCGATCAGGATGTCGTCCTTGCTGCGAAAATGCAGATAAAACGTGCCTTTGGCAACATCGGCAAGACGGACAATCTCATCCACGCTCGTCGCCGCGAAGCCCCTTTCCAGGAAAAGGGCTTCGGCTGCCGCCATCAGTTCTTCGCGACGTATTTCAGCTGGTTTGGTGCGGGGCTTGGGCTTAATGGCAGTTGACGGCAAATCAGTCTCCGGAACTCAGGATGCCGCCAATTTATCCCGGATTGCCGCCCTGTCAAAAGCAAGCCTGTTTGGTCGAACAACGCGATCCTCCAGCCAGTGCAACGCCGCCTCCACATTGGAGAATGTGCCAGCCGGAACGCGGAACAGTTTTTCAGCATCCATGCGGCTTGCCTGTTCATAAACAGATTCCGGCACGATGTTCACCATGCCCAGCACCTGTTGGCGAATGCGCTGCGCATTCTGCTGGAACCATTGCTTGACTTCACGGGCCGAACCTTCGGGATGCGCCAGAGCATCTTCATCCAGAAAGCGGCGGATCGTGACAAAGGGTTTCCCCTCATCAAGCCAGCGGTTCCAGATATCGAAGAATTCACGTGTCTCCTCCATGGTCGATGCGCCCTTCGACAGCGTGACGACGTATGGCCAGTTTTCCATATGGTGAAGCATTACGCTCCCCTCCTGCTCGATATTCACGAAATTCGCAGCAACGAATGCTGCCTTGAGCCGTGACGACGATCCGGCAACCGGCACGCACACAAGCAGATGTCCGAACCGCCGCACGACTCCTGACTGACTATCAGTCAGTCATTTTGTGGCACGAAAATATGAATAATTCAATCATGTTTTTGAGGGCGAGTTTCCTGACTGAATTTGGGAGCAGTGGACGCGGATTGGCAAACCCCAAGCCTCAAGCCCCATCCCCGACGCGTGTTGGGTTTCGCAGCGAAAGAAGCTGGGTATTTTGGAGGGATTGCGGGCTATCGCCTACGGAAATGGCCTTGAAATGACAAGAGCGGCTCGACGCAGCAGATCGCCAGCCATTTCGGTGTCCGGAGGATGTGGTCCATCCGCCCGGTTATTTTGTCGAAAAGTCTCGAAAATGCCCCCTATCCGTTCAGCTCAAAATCAAGCCCGATATCGAGGTTTGGCGCGCTGTGCGTCGTCCAGCCCACCGAAATCAGGTCAACCCCGCTTGCCGCCACCGCCGCCACCGTTTCCGGTGTGATGCCGCCCGAAGCTTCGGAAATAGCACGGCCATCGATGATCGATACAGCTTCGCGCAATTGCGCCGGTGACATATTGTCGAGCAGAACTGCGTCCACACCGACGGCCATGGCTTCATCAAGCTGTTGCAGCGTATCGACTTCGACCTCAATCTTGACCATGTGACCGGCGCCAGCCTTGGCGCGCTCGATGGCCTCGCGCACGCCGCCAGCGACCGCGATGTGGTTGTCCTTGATGAGCACTGCATCATAGAGCGCGAAACGGTGGTTCATGCCGCCGCCCGCCCTCACCGCATATTTCTGCAAGGCACGCAGCCCCGGCATCGTCTTGCGCGTGCAGACGATGGATGCTCTGGTTCCGGCGACCGCCTTCACCAGATTGGCCGTGGCGGTGGCAATGCCGGACAGGTGGCCGAGGAAATTGAGCGCGGTGCGCTCACCCGCCAGAATAGAGCGGGACGAACCGGAAACACGGGCGACATCAGCCCCTTTTTCAAGAGACTGGCCATCCCGCGCCAGACGTTCGAACGTGACATCCGGATCGACCAGACGAAACGCCATTTCCGCCACATCAAGCCCGGCGACGACGCCCGGCTGGCGCAGACGGAACAGCATGGCCGAGCGGTGTTCTTCCGGCACCACCGCATTGCTGGTTATGTCGCCAGCAAGGCCCAGGTCTTCCAGAAGTGCGGCGCGCACCAGCGGTTCGACGACAAGCGGAGACAGGCGCGGCAGGTTCATCATGCAGTCCTTGTAACAGGGTGAGGTACGGTAATTTCGCGAGCCAGAGCAAAAGCTGCCGAAAAGGTGAAAAAGCTGCGGGCCGAGCTCGCGCTTTTGCCGGGATAGTCGGTGCGGGCATGGCTGCCGCGCGACTCGCATCGGTCAAATGCCGCAACCGCGGCGACCAGCGCCACGGCTGCGGCATCGTCGGTCTCCGCGATTGGGAGAAGGGTGGTGATTGCAGAGCGCAAACCTTCTTCATCACGCAGCAGGCCAAGATGACGGGAAACAACGCGCCGCACCCATTCGGGACCGGCATTTTGCGGCAGGCTGACCGGCAGGGGATGCCGCACGGCAACCGCATCCTCATCACCAAGCGCGCGGGCGGCGCGCAGTCCCATGACGGCAGCTTCGAGCAGCGAATTGCTGGCAAGCCGGTTCGCACCATGCAGGCCGGTGCAGGCCGCTTCGCCCACGGCCCAGAGACCCGGCAAGCTGCTGCGCCCATTCGCGTCGGTCTTGATGCCGCCCATGTGATAATGGGTGGCTGGCCTGACCGGGATCATATCCTTGGAGGGATCGAGGCCATGCTGCTTGCAAAGCGCGTCGATACCGGGAAAACGGGTTGCGAAACGCTTGCCCAGAGCCGCACGCGCATCCAGAAAAACCTTGCGCCCTTGTGCGATCTCGCTGCCGATGGCGCGGGCGACCACATCGCGAGGGGCCAGCTCTTTGCCCGGAATGTCGGCCATGAACCGCTCGCCGCGATCGTTGACGAGCGTGGCGCCCTCGCCGCGCACCGCTTCGCTGACCAGTGGCAAACGCGGTGTCGAGACTGCAAGTGCCGTGGGATGAAATTGCACGAATTCCATATCGGCAAGCACAGCACCTGCGCGACCTGCCAAAGCAGCACCCTGCCCCAGATTCCCAAGCGGCGTGGTTGTTGCGTTATAAAGCCCGCCGATCCCGCCGGTCGCCAGAACCACGGCGCGCGCGGCAATCGGGCCTACATTTTCAAGGCAGGCACCGACGACACGGCCATCCTGCCTGATGAGCCTCAGGGCGCGGGTGTTTTCCATGACCGTGATGGACGGTGTGGCCAGCACTTTCTGCGCCAATACGCGCATAATGGCCGCGCCTGTCGCATCGCCATCAACATGCACAATGCGATGGCGGCTGTGCGCCGCCTCCAGACCGAGCGAAAACGATCCATCGGCCTTGCGGTCGAAACGCACGCCGTAAGCTTCCAGCGCCGCGATCACTTCGGCGCCCGCCGCAACGATTTCGGCAGCCACGGCCGCGTCGCACAGGCCATCGCCTGCCGAAATCGTATCGGCCAGATGCAACGCCGCGCTGTCATCCGCGCCAACGCTTGCGGCAATGCCGCCTTGCGCCAGCGTGCTGGAACCGGAAAGCCCTAGGCTTCCCGCCGTCACCAGCAGCACCGGCTGCGGAGACAGCGTCAGCGCCGTCATCAGCCCGGCGAGGCCGCTGCCGATGATGAGGACCGGGGCCGTATTCATACCATCAACATCCGTTCGACAGCGCGTCGGGCCGGCTCCATCAATGCTGCATCGACGGTCACCTCATGGCGATTGTTTTCCAGTGCATCGCGGATATTGGCGAGCGTGATCCGCTTCATATGCGGACATAGATTGCACGGGCGGATGAACTCGACGTCGGGGTGATCGACGGCGACATTGTCGCTCATCGAGCATTCAGTCAAAAGCACGACGCGCTGCGGCTTCTTCTCGCCGACATAGTCGGACATGACTGCCGTGGAACCGGCGAAATCGGCGGCTTCCACCACTTCCGGCGGACATTCGGGATGGGCCAGAACCATGACGCCCGGATGGCTTTCGCGCAGTTCGCGGATATCATCGGGAGTAAAACGCTCATGCACCTCGCAATGGCCATGCCAGGCGAGAATTTCGACGTTGGTTTCACGCGCCACGTTCTGCGCCAGAAACTCGTCGGGGATCATCAGCACGCGCGGCACACCGAGCGACTCCACGACCTTTTTGGCATTGCCGGAGGTGCAGCAAATGTCGGAAGCCGCCTTCACCGCAGCGGACGTGTTGACATAGGTGATGATCGGCACGCCGGGATGTGCTTCTCGCAGAAGCGCCACATCTTCCGGCGTGATGCTGTCGGCCAGCGAACAGCCCGCAGCCATATCGGGGATCAGCACCGTCTTGCCGGGATTGAGCAGCTTGGCCGTCTCGGCCATGAAATGCACGCCTGCCAGCACGATCACATCGGCATCGACTTCCGCCGCCTTGCGCGCCAGCGCGAGGCTATCGCCGACAATATCGGCCACGCAATGGAAGATTTCCGGCGTCTGGTAGTTATGCGCAAGGATGACCGCGTTGCGCTTTTTCTTCAGCTCAAGGATAGCAGCGACATCGTCCTCGAAGCCGAGCCACTCTGCCTTTGGCAACACCTTGGACACGCGGTCATAAAGTTGCGAGACGGGAACATGATCATTCATGGCTGGATCTCCAAGGTCACTTACGCATTGTCCCGCGCAAAACCGCTTCACACTTTTGCTGGAAATGCTTGCCTACCCATTATACTCAATTTGAGTATTTAATATTCACGAACTTATACTCGATTCGAGTATATTGTCAATCGCGGGAAATTGGCAGCTTGGCTCCGGCCAGATGGCGCTCGGAAAGGGCGCGTTCTTCGACAATCGAGTAGCGGAAACGGAATAACTTCGCCGGGCGACCGCCGGTTTCGCTGTCGCTTTCGCCGGTTTCCTCGACCAGATCCTGCTGTTCGATCAGGCGGCGAAAATTCTGCTTGTGCAGACGCAGACCCGCCAGCGCTTCGACGGTTCGCTGCAATTGCAGGAGGGTGAAACTTTCCGGCATCAGCTCAAACACCACCGGACGATACTTGATCTTGGCGCGCAGCCGCGCAATCGCCGTGGCAAGGATGCGGCGATGATCGGCGAACATGGAACGGCCGTTCTCGTCTTCCTGCATGCCGGCCTCCGCTACCAGGCCAGCCTCGTAAAGAAGCTCGTAACGCTGGAGCACAAGGTCTTCATTCCAGCGCCCGCTCCAATCTCCGCTCTCAAAGCCGAAAGTGAAGGCGATCCGCCGCATGCGCTGCGCCGTCAGTTCCGGCGTTTCAGCCCGGTAGGCCCAGACGAGCAAGGCATTGTTGAGATGCTCCATGATGGCCGGTTCGCCCTGACGGTGATCTTCCCACGGCAGATAATCATACCAGCCGCGCCATCCCGCCTGCCCCGCAGCCGCATCGCTTTCACGCACAAGGCCAAGATAGCTGATCGAGATGATGCGCTCGCCCTGCGCATGGCGGTCACGATCGGCGAAGGTGTAGAGCTGCTCCAGATAGCCGACCGGATGGGCGGTTTCCGATTGCACCCAGGCGCGCAGACCCGACTGCAACGAACGATGCTCGCTTTCGAACGGGCCGGACGGTAAAGCCTGCCCCTGCCGCACGGTCATGACGCGCGGCTGTTCGCCGGTAACAGCTGCCAGCACGGCTATCAATTCGGTATGGGCAATATCGTCAGTCACGGCAACTCCGGAAAACAGTTCCGTCATTGAACGCGATTGACGAATAATTACAAGGCGCTACCGCCGCATGGCACAGAATTTAGGGGTTAGGCTTTCGGTTTCGCGCCGAAAACATGCTCTGGCCCCGGAAATGTGCGCGCCCGAACCTCTTCGGCGTAAGCTTTCGCCGCATCGGACACCTGCGGTGCCAAATGCGCGAAACGCTTCACGAAGCGCGGCGTGAAATCCTGAAACAGCCCCAGCATGTCGTCGGAGACCAATATCTGCCCGTCGCACGCAGCAGACGCCCCGATGCCGACTGTCGGGATGGCAAGCGATGCAGTGATCTCACGCGCCAGCGGCTCGACCGTACCTTCGATAACCAGCGCAAAGGCACCGGCATCGGCAATGGCCTGTGCATCGCCGCGAATGCGGTCGGCCTCTTCATCGCCGCGCCCAAGCGAGCGAAAACCGCCAACAGTGTTGACCTGTTGCGGCATAAGCCCGACATGGCCGAACACGGGAATGCCGCGACGCACCAGAAAATCGACCGTTTCGGCCATTTCCTCGCCGCCTTCGAGTTTGACGCCGTCACAGCCGGTTTCCTGCATCACGCGGGCGGCATTGCGGAACGCCTGTTCCTTCGATTCCTGATAGGAACCAAACGGCATATCGACAATAACGCAGGCGCTCTCGACGCCGCGCATCACCGCCTGTCCGTGAGCGATCATCATGTCGAGCGTCACGGCAAGGGTGGAATCCATGCCGTAGAGCACCATGCCAAGCGAATCTCCCACCAGCAACAGGTCGCAATGCGGATCGAGCAGCCGCGCAATCGGCGTCGTATAAGCGGTGAGGCTGACAATGGGGCGTTCGCCCTTGAGGGCCGAAATGGCCTTGGGCGTCAGTCGCTTTTGCTTGGCGGGGGCACTCATCTCAGGCCGCCCGTTCCTGTGCGACATGCGCAATGACACGATTATCGAGGAGCCGCGTGGTGCCGAACCGCACGAACAGCGCAAGCAGCACTGGACGTCCTTGCACCGCCGTCACGCGTTCCAGTGTATCGGGATCGCGCAGCGCCACCACTTCCGGCGTAGCCAGCGATTCAGTAGAGATGAAAGCGCGAATTGCCGCTTCCAGCGCATCAGGATCGTCCATGCCGGAACGATAAAGCCGTTCAGCCTCGTCCAGTGCTTTTGGCACAATGATGGCGGCGGCGCGCTGTTCCGGCGTCAGATAGACATTACGGGACGAACAGGCGAGACCATCATCCTCGCGCACCGTTTCGACACCGACGATGCGCACCGGAATGGCCATATCGTCCACCATGCGGCGGATAATGACGAGCTGCTGAAAATCCTTTTCGCCGAAATAGGCGGCATCGGGACCAACGATATTGAAGAGCTTGCTCACTACGGTCGCAACACCGGCAAAATGGCCGGGACGCGCCTCGCCTTCCATCTGGTTGCCAAGCGTCGGCACATCCACCACGGTTTGCATCGGGCGCGGATACATGTCGCTGACCGCTGGCGCGAAGAGGTAATCGACCTCTGCTCCGCGCAGCAGAGCCGCGTCGCGCTCCAGATCGCGCGGATATTTGTCGAGATCTTCATTGGCGCCAAATTGCAGCGGATTAACGAAGATCGACACGACCGTCACGTCATTGTCGGCGCGCGACCGATGAACCAGTTCCAGATGGCCTTTGTGGAGATAGCCCATGGTCGGCACGAAGCCGATGCGTTTTCCGGCCCTTCTTGCGGGCGTCAAAGCCTGACGCAATTCCTCAATGGTGCGGATGATCTGCATGAGGTCCTCCTCGCGGCCCGAATTTTCTGGCCGCGAGTCCTACAGCGTCAGCTGAAATATGACAACCGCCAAGGCAAACGCCTTCCAGTCGGTTTACTGCGTCGGGATCGTCACGGCACCAACTGTATTGCCGACAGCGCGACCGAAACGATCAATCTGTTCGTCATAGGTTTTGCGTGTGTTCGGATCGAACACGGCAATCGGCGCTGTCACCACCAGCGAAGCTGCCGTGCCGACACCCTGTGCCGTACCGATTGCCACCGCGCCCAGTCGGTCACCGAGGCCAACCTGCGAATCCGTGATGGTCTGACCGGCAACAAGGCGCTGCCCGATCAGCTGCACGACTTCCGGGCTTGCGGCAAACTTGCCATGGTTGAGACGGTCTCCCGCCTTCAGCTGCGTCAGGTCGATAACGGTAATGCCTGCTTTTTCCAGCTCGGAACGATACGGCTCAACGGACGGGTCGATCTGGCCGAGACGGTCAATATTGCCGGAAATACGCCGTGACAATGCCAGCGCCTTGTCATCCCGGGAGGTGAACAATGTGAAGCGCGGATGCTCCTTGCCCATCGCAAGAAACTGCTTCGAAAACACATCGACATCGAGATCGGGCGACGCCAGAATGACGTCCGTTACCTTCGCATTCACGCGGCCATCGCGGATCGCCATCTGCCGCAGGGCTTCAACCGTCAGCCAGCTCCCCATTGAGTGGGCCATGACGGTAATATCCTTGACCTCCGGCTCACGCGCGATGGCGCGCAGAATCTGCTCCAGCGCATCGCGGGAATAGTTTGTGCTTTCCTTGTCGTAATTATAGTCGAACACGCTGGCGCGCGACGGCCAGGTGAAGATCACCGGCGCGACATCGGCACCGGAATCATGCACGATCTGGGCAAAGCGATAGACGGAATCCTCAAACGTATTGTTGAAGCCGTGC
Organism: Ochrobactrum sp. PL_is501; assembly: GCF_055816895.1. Classification (NCBI taxonomy): domain Bacteria; kingdom Pseudomonadati; phylum Pseudomonadota; class Alphaproteobacteria; order Hyphomicrobiales; family Brucellaceae; genus Ochrobactrum; species Ochrobactrum sp. PL_is501. Next base: position 245,274 of record NZ_JBVPGR010000036.1, read on the forward strand.
ACGAAAACCATCACGCGGCGGCTCTTGGTCAGATGAGGACGGACCCAACCCGCCATTTCCACATCGGTCTTGACTGGCGTCACGCTGACGGTGGTGAAATCTGTCTGCGGATTGGGCGGCAGTTTCTTCGGCCACTGCACTTCACCCGCCTTGCGGTTCTTTTCCGGCGGAATGGACACGACGATCTCGTTGAGCGACACAAGCTTGTCGCGCTCGCCGGAGAAAAGTATGCCCGGATTATCGGATGGGCGGCGCGTGGTTGCAACGACAAGGTTGACCTTGGTTGTCCCGGGAGAAGCGACATCGCCAATGGGGACGAGCACACCTTCAGGCCGACTGGCACAACCGGCGAGCAGAGACATCAGAACAAGCAACGCAGGGGCAGTCCGAGAAAAAATGCGCCGCAAAACCAAACTCCCTCAACGCTACGCCAGCAGGCCTCTTACACCGGAATCTTGAAGGTTAATATATTCTTTACGTGAAACTTTCTGCCAAGCCCCAATTATCCACCATTGTCGGAACGCGGGGCGATTGCGGCTTATGGGTTACACACTGTTCAACACGTGATACTTTCCTCTTGGTCAGCACAGTCCGATATATCCGCCAACAGCAACTCCGCTTCCAAAGGAGGCACACTATGGCATTGGAACTGACAGGGCTGCACCATCTGACAGCCATTACCGCCGACGCGCCTGGCAACCGGCGCTTTTATACCGACACGCTTGGGCTGAGGCTGGTCAAGAAGACCGTCAATCAGGACGATACGAGCGCGTATCACCTCTTCTATGCGGATGGACTGGCCTCGCCCGGCACCGACATAACGTTTTTCGACTGGCCGGTGCAGCGTGAACAGCGCGGCACGAACAGCGTCGCCCGGACGGGCCTGCGCGTCAACGGGGTCGAAAGTCTGGAATGGTGGCGCAAGCACCTGAACGATAAAGGAATCCAGGCAGGCGATATTTTCGAAGTTGCAGGACGGGCCGTTTTAGACTTCGAGGACCCGGAAGGCCAGCGCCTGCGCCTGACCGACGATGGCGGTGCGGGCGAAGCGCATAGCTGGGACAGGAGCCCTGTTCCCGCAGAACGCCAGATCCGCGGGCTCGGACCGATCACGCTCAGCGTTCCCGAACTGGCACCGACTCAGATCATTCTGGAAAAGGTCATGAACATGCGCCAGACGGGCGACTATGTTTCTCCCGATGGTGAAGGTCACGTCCATATCTTCTCCATGGGCCCGGGCGGTGCCGCAGCGGAACTGCATGTCGCGGTACAGCCGAACCTGCCAACCGCATGGCAGGGCGCGGGTGCGGTTCACCATGTTGCATTCCGTACGCCCGATCAGGAAAGCATGCAGGAATGGGTGGATCGTCTGCGGTCCGTGCGTATGCCGTCAAGCGGCGAAGTCGAACGCTACTATTTCCGCTCGCTCTACTTCCGTGAGCCGAATGGCATCCTGTTCGAGATCGCGACCGACGGTCCCGGCTTCGCAGTTGACGAACCGCTCGAAAGTCTCGGCGAAAGCCTGTCGCTCCCGCCTTTCCTTGAAGGAAAACGCGAAGCCATCGAGCGAAGCCTGAAACCGCTCGATTAATGCAACAATATCAGGGCGCTAAGATGCCAATGCATCACGACCTGAAAATGCTCAATCGCGGCAGGGGCTTAACCAGTCCAGTTCATTAAAACATAGTACAAGGGCTGCGGAATTCTCCGCAGCCCTTGTTGTTTATATCTTGTCGCGAAGCCAGTCGCCCGCGATGCGGATGTCTTCATCTATGAGAGCATGCCCGGCTTCAACCGTGCTTACCGTGAGCGCAGCTCCATCGTCTTTCAGAACTTTTTCCAGCGTTCCGCTCCCATCCCCAAAGGGATCGGAAGCGCCATTCATCAGAAGCACCGAAGCGTCCGACAAATCCGCCCCTTCAGGCTGCTCTTCCAGAACCTCCTGACCGCGCAGAAGAACCGCCGTGCGAACCACATGCGGGTGAAGGCGCATGAATGCAGCCAACAGATTGGCGCCATTGGAATTCCCGATGAAGGCTGTCCGGCTCAGGTCGATGCCATAAGCGGCGGCGGCGCCCTCGACAAAAGCCTCGAACGCCTGTGCTTCAAAACGGATGTCGGCCTGATCGAACTTTTTCAGATCGAAGCGGCGAAACCAGCGCTGGATACCCTCTTCCGTGCTGCGTCCACGCACGCCCAGAAGAGTCGCGCGCGGCGCGGCCTTGCGGGCGAAAGGCATCAGGTCATTTTCGTTCCCGCCAGTACCGTGCAAGAGCACCAGCGTACTGCCATCCGGATCTTCGGGCTGGTGTATCCGATGAACGAAAGGCAGGTCGCGATAGATGACGCGCTCTTCGCCCGGCAGGGCAAATTGCGGCATCCGCGCCCGGATAGCATCAGCCTTTTCCTCATTGCCCGGCGGCACGAACAGAAACTCCCCCAGTATTTCAACAGGCTCGTCTATCGTGAAGCCCGGTGCATCGGTTGCAAATTCGAACAGCGTTCCGGCGGGCTCGCGTACATAGAGCGACGTGAAATATTTGCGGTCGTGAACATTGACGGCGCTGGAATTCAGCTTCGACAATTCCTTCTCGGCCTTTTCCACGTCACCCATATCGGCCGCACGGAAAGCCACATGATCGGCAATTCCCGCACCGGGAATGCCCGGCCAGAAACCACCTGCATCGCGCACATCGATGGCATCGCCAGAATCCGAGAGAAGGCGATCTATCGTGCCTTCTTTGGCCGAAGGCCTGAAACCGAAATAGCGCTCGATGAAACCGGCGGTCTGTTCCGGCGCTTCGGACAGAATGGTCGCGGCACGCAGACGCTTGACCGCGAAAGCTGCTGGAATGCCTTCGCTTTCCCACGCATCGTTGGCGGCAAGATCGCAGCCGACCAGCTTGACGATCACACCGTCCGGGTCACGCAGGCGCAGGACAGGTTCACCGAATTCTTGAACCGGCCCTTCGGACGGCACATGATAGCGCAAGGCACGCTCGAGCCAGAAGCCGATGGCGGTGCGATCAATCGCGAGCGCAATTTCACTGACCTGCCCGTGGCCGACACGCCCCCTGGACCCGTCCTCCCACACCAGAAACGTTATCAATGATCCGGGTGTGCCCGAACGGTCGCCATAGAACAGATGCAGCTGCTCGGCATCTTCAAACCCGCCCGTTTGCTTGACGATACGCAATCCCAGAAAGCCGACATAGAAATCGACGTTCGCCTGCACTTTTCGGGTGATGAGGGTGATGTGGTGGATGCCGCTTGTCATGGACGCTGTCTCCCCGATTTAGAACTTGCACCAGAAATAGACCAGATGCTGCGGCTTGCCTATGGGGACGCGCGGTTACGCATTGTCAACGCATGGAGCGAAAACGAAGTGGAAATACAGGAGGGTTGAAAAAGAAAAAGGCCGCGCGGGAGGAGGATGCGCGGCCTGATCTTGAATACGGCTTGGGAGGAGGAGTGCCGTATTCCTTATCGAGTTCTGGGAGGAGGAGTGAACTCGATGAGCAGATGTTTACCCGGCTCCCTCGCCCGCGGCAACGGCCATTAATGCATATCAGTTATGCAAAGACGCTGGCGCTCGGGTTGGAAGCAGACTCATCCTTGAAAATCAGGCGCTTACAGAAAATGGGCAATCAAGGGTGCGGCAAGTACATTCACCAGCCCGACCAGCACCATGACCAGCCCGGCGATCGAACCTTCTTCACTGCCGATCTGGTGGGCCTTGGCCACGCCAGCGCCGTGTGCGCCCATACCGAAAAGAGCGCCGCGCGCCAATGTCGAGCGGATCGGCAGCCAGTTGAGCATGACTTCACCGAGCGCCGCGCCGAATACGCCGGTGAGAACCACAAAGATCGCAGTCAGGTCCGGCGTGCCACCGATGTCGCCCGAGACAGTCATCGCAAAGGGCGTGCTCATCGAGCGCGGCATGAGGCTCAGGCTGATTGCCTCGTTCAGTCCCAGCAGATGCGCCAGCCCCCAGGCCGATGCCATGGCAGAGGAACTTCCGACGACCACGCCCGCCAGAAGAACCGGCCAATAGCGACGTATCGTGGCGCGCTGCTGGTAAATCGGGATTGCAAAAGCCACTGTTGCAGGCCCAAGAAGCGCGACCAGCCAATGTGTGGCGCTGAAATAGCCGCGATAATTCTGATTGAGCCCAATGACCAGCGCCATCAGCAGCAAGGGCGTGACGGCAAGCGGTGTCAGCCACCACATGGGAAAGCGGCGATAGACACGCTTGGCGGCAAGATAAAGCAGGATCGTTGCGGCAGACCAGAAAAGTGTCGCTACAAGCGGATTACTTAGCGACATAGCGCAGGCTCCAGCGGTAGCAGAGATCGACCGTCAATGCGGTAACACTCATGACCGTCAATGTGCCCAGCAAGATTACAGCCATGATTTTGAGGCCAAGCAGTCCTATCAGCTCCCGATGCTCAAGAACTGCGAGCACTGCGGGAACAAAAAAGAGCAACATTTCAGCCAGAAACCATTCTGCTCCGCGCTTCATGCTGAACAGGCTGATACGCCCGCTCAAAAGAAGCGCCAGCACCAGCGCCATACCCACAATGCCGCCCGGAAGAGGCAGGCCGACGAGCCGGACAAACAACTCGCCCGCCAGCCAGAAGCCGACCAGCGTCGCGATCTGCATCAGGCGGCTGTGATGCAGGGCGTAACGAAACCGGATCAGGAGGCTGTGGGCATTCATGGGCTTTTCCAATAGGAACTGAGGCATTTTCACCAGCGAATATAGGCTCTTCATCTCTATTCTAGAAATGAATTGATTTCATTGCAGCCATTCCGTAATAGAATAGCTCATGAACTTGCGCAGCTTCCAGGCTTTTGTCGAAGTGGTGCGGCAAGGCGGTTTTTCCGCCGCCGCAAAAACCATCAACGCGACCCAGTCTACCGTCAGCAAGGCGGTCAGGCAGCTTGAGGATGAGCTGGGGCTGGTTTTGCTTGATCGCGAAATCTCGCCCTCCCGCCTCACGACCGCAGGTGAGATCGTCTTTCGGCGCGCAATTGCGATGCTGGCCGAAAGGGACGACATGCTGGCCGAGCTTGATGAACTGCGCGGCCTCAAGCGTGGTCTCCTGAAACTCGGCCTGCCGCCGATCGGGTCCAGCGTGCTTTTCGCGCCTGTTTTTGCGGCCTATACGAAGCTTTATCCCGAGATCGACATTCAACTGGTCGAGCATGGCAGCCGAAGGCTTGAGGAGCTTCTGCTTGCCGGGGATGTGGAACTCGCGGCTTCGCTTCTCCCGGTCGCAGACAGTTTCGAATGGCAGGATGTGCGATGCGAACCGGTTGTTGCGCTGCTTCCGACCAGCCACGCGGTGGCGCAGGGCGACGGCGTTTCGTTGCAGGATATCGCCAGCTTGCCCTTCATCCTCTTCGAGAGCGGTTTTGCCCTCAACCATATCATCCTCGACGCTTGTCGTTCGCACGGATTTTCTCCCAACGTTGCTGTCCGCTCCAGTCAGATTGATTTCATCGTGGAGCTTGTTGCTGCAGGCATGGGCATCGGCTTCCTGCCGAGAATGATTGCGGAACAGCGGCATCATCCAGGCGTGCGCATACACAGGATCAAGGGCGCCGATGTGAGCTGGCATCTGGCTCTGATCTGGCGAAAAGGCGCATTCCTGTCTCATGCCGCGCGCGCATGGCTTGAGCTGAGCAAGGCCGGAACCGGCACCGTATCGTCTTGAAACCCGCGCCCCATCGCCTATCTCAAAGAGATATCCCGACTGGATAAGTGCCTTTTGGCGCCATTTCAGCCATAGGCCCGTATTGTTGAACATTGAAACCGCTGACGGATTTCTGTTCTGCGCTTCATCAGAAGGAGGCTGTTATGGAAGGTCAGGTTATATTCTATAAGGACGACAGGATCATCTACCGGCACCATATCGACGTGCAGGAAGACGACTATTCAAAGGGCGTCAACGACGCGCTCATCGCTTTCCAGCGCAACTATGCAGGCTTCGACCTCGCAGGCGACAATATTCACATCCGCTTCAAGAAACCGGGTGACGTGTAGATTTTGGAAGATCGTGCGGATTGAAGCAGGGCCGGCTCCCGAAGGGGAAACGGCCCCCATTTGCCAGTTCAAGCAAAAGCAGCTTCGCGGGCAACGCGATGAATGTCGCCGCGTGAAAGTCCGAGATCGGAAAGCTCGCGGTCGGTGCAGCCATTGAGTTCACGCACGTTTTCGCGATATTGCATCCAGCGATGGAAATGGGCACGAAGAGTCATTGCGGTATCCCCTTTTTTATCTTCCTCCCGATAATGAGCTTCCGCCTTTCCCGGTCTTTTGAGAAGTGCGTTTCCTGCATGGCTGCCGTGACCGTAGCGAAATCCCAGCATTTCCACCGGATTTCCTTTTCCCTTAAGAAATAGCCTCCCAATATCGTAATCATTGTGTAATGCTGGTTTAGATATAGCTGCCGTTTCACAACCGGCACCGGTTCGTTCCAGAGCGGTTCCGGCTAAAACGGAACCGTTGGAGCTGCTTTATCTATTTTACGCATGTCTTTATCCCGAAGCGTTCTCACTTTCGGGAGGCATGCTCCTAATTCGAGTTAGAATGCATGAAAAAGACATTGATCATCGTCGGCAACGCGCCTTTGGCGCGCGACCTTTCTGCCGAAGTGGATGCGGCGGATTTTGTTGTCCGTTTCAATGAGCCGATCGGGATGAGCGGCACCCGCACCGATCTGCTGATGCTGGCAACCACCAGCAAGCCCATGCAGCGGCGCCTCAGCGATCCGAGCTTCCTCCAGACGCCGACTTTCAAGGCAGCCAAGGAAGTGATGCTTGCCTATCATCCCAGCATCATTCGCAAATATCACCCGGTGCCGAACTTTCTTTCCCGCCTCAAGGGACGGCGTAGCGATTGGACGATGCAAACCGTCGAAATCATTGGTTCCGCCGGCAAGGAAATTCGGATCATGCCACCACAATTCTATTTGGCCGGATGCAGAGAGTTGGGCATAGCTGAAGAGAATTTAAGCAAAATCTTTCCAAGTACTGGCTTTTTCGGCATCTGGTACATGCTCGGAAAGTGCCCGGAGGAAAGCTGGGACGTGAAAATCTGCGGGTTCACCTGGGAAGGATGGAAACGCCACGCCTGGGGAGATGAGCGCAGCTGGGTTGAACAGAAAATCAAGTCCGGTCGGATCAGCCTTATCCAATAACCGCGTCCGAAACATGGGGCGCGAAACTGGTGCCTTGGCAACGGCTTTTAGCTCGCCGGAAGGCTGGTGCCGGCGATAGACCAAGGATTGGCAGGATGTCGACTACGCCGATATTGTCGAGCTGGGCTGGAAACCTGTCTCCCGAAAATTTCCTGGAGCTTTTTCAGGCGCTTCAAGATAGATAAGGACCATGAGCGAAACGCGTCCCGACATCACCCCGCCTGATGGCCCGTCTGGAGCCGTCAAAGCTTTCATCATTCATCTGGAGCGCGCGAGCGACCGGCAGCCGCAAGTTGAAGAGCTGGTGCGAAAGCTGCCTGTCGAGACCGAAGTGGTAAACGCCGTCGACGGGCGCACGCTCGATGCGCAGACGATTACCCGCGTCTATCGGCGGTCGGTGCACACGCCCCGCTATCCATTTCAACTCAGCACGAACGAAATCGCCTGCTTTCTTTCGCATCGAAAGGCCTGGCAGGCAATTGTTGACCAAGGATTGGATGCTGGTCTCGTACTTGAAGACGATGTGGAACTGACGTTGGAATTTGCCGCAGCCTATTCGGCAGCTTGCAAAGTTCTTCAGTCCGACAGTTTTATCCGCTTTCCCTTTCGCGAGCGTGAAAGCGGACGCACCGTTCTGACAACGGAAAGTTCAAGGATCATCGAGCCGATGCCGGTCGGCCTTGGCATGGTCGCCCAGCTTGTCGGGCGCGATGCAGCGCAACGGTTGCTGTCAGCAACCGAAATTTTCGACCGGCCCGTTGACACCACTGCGCAAATGAACTGGGTCACCGGGCTGAAACCATTGTCCGTCCTGCCGGGCGGCGTGAAAGAAATATCGGTGCAACTGGGCGGAAGCACGATCCAGAAATCGCGTTCCCTGCCGGATAAGCTGAAGCGCGAAATCCTGCGCCCGCTCTATCGCTGGAAGATAAAATCGCGCTCGCGTGCAGCTATTTGAGGTTCCTGTGTCTGTTCCGATTTTTCTTTATCACCAGATCGATGTCCCGCCGAAGCATCGCGCCCCGTTTCGCAGCATGACCGTCCGTCCGGATCGGTTTCGCCAGCAGATGGCCTGGCTGAAAAGGTTGGGCTATCGTGGCCTGTCAGTGCGGGACGCAATTCCTTACATCTACGGCGGAAAGCAGGGAAAAGTCGCCGTGATCACTTTTGACGATGGCTTCGCGAATGTTTTTCGCAATGCCCTGCCTGTTCTCCAGGAATTTGGCTTCACGGCAACGAACTATTTCGTCGCCAACCAGATCGGCGGCTTCAATCTATGGGACCAGGGGATCGGCGTTGCGCCCGCTAACTGCATGAGCGTCGCCGAAATGCGCGAATGGGCGGATCTTGGTCACGAGGTGGGTTCCCATACGCTCGACCATGTCTTCCTTCCAGACACGAGCGAAAAGGATGCCATAGAGCAGATTCAGCAGTCGCGAACAAAGATCGAAGACCTGCTCGGTAGCGAAGTCACGTCTTTCGCTTATCCTTATGGCGGAGAAAACGCAGCGACACGCAAGATCGTCGAAGCGGCAGGTTATAAAAACGCGACGACGACAGAAAAGCGCCGCGCACGATCAACTGACGATCCGTTCGGCATTCCGCGCCTCACCATCAGGCGTAATGACATATTACCTCAATTCCTGTTGAAGACCTTTATGCGCTGAGCCGGGGGCGCGTTGGTGTGGTGCATGCCCAATGTCACGCAAGTCAGCCATGCCCCCACGCTTATGGTTCGTGATGAAAATTGACTGTCATTATTACCAGTGTTGAGCCTATAGGCTTGATTTCGATCAATGCTGCTTCACGCAAACGTGGCAAATTGCCCCCCGATGCGCCATGGACGGCAAGTGCCAAAAGCGCTAGTTAGGGCACAGATTAAGGAGCGCATTATGGACTATCGCCGTTTTTTCGAAGAAGCGATCGACCAGTTGCACGCCGAGAAGCGTTACCGCGTTTTTGCAGATCTTGAACGCATTGTCGGACGTTTCCCCCGAGCTATCTGGCGCAACAATGGCACTGCCCGTGAAATCACCGTCTGGTGTTCCAATGACTATCTGGGCATGGGACACCATACGGACGTCATCAAGGCTATGTGCGACACCGCTGGCAATGCGGGTTCAGGTTCGGGCGGCACGCGCAATATTTCTGGCAATAATCATCCGCTGGTCGAACTGGAAAACGAACTAGCCGATTTGCACGGCAAGGAAGCCGGTCTCGTCTTCACATCGGGCTTTGTTTCCAATGAAGCCTCGATTTCCACGATTGCCCGGCTGCTGCCGAACTGTCTTATTCTTTCCGACGAACTGAACCATGCTTCGATGATCGAAGGCGTGCGTCGTTCGGGAGCGGAAAAGAAGATTTTCCGTCACAATGACGTCGAGCATCTGGAACAGCTTCTGAAGGCAGCCGATCCTGCACGCGCGAAGCTGATCGTGTTTGAATCGGTCTATTCGATGGACGGCGATATCGCGCCAATCGAGAAGATTGCCGATCTGGCCGACAAATATAATGCCATGACCTATATCGATGAAGTTCATGCGGTTGGCATGTATGGCGCACGCGGCGGTGGCATTACCGAGCGCGATGGCCTCGCACATCGCATCGATATTATCGAAGGCACGCTTGCAAAGGCCTTTGGCGCTCTCGGCGGTTACATTACCGGCTCACGTGCAATTGTCGATGCGGTGCGTTCCTACGCGCCGGGCTTCATCTTCACCACCTCTCTGCCTCCGGCAGTTGCCGCCGCCGCAACGGCTGCGATCCGGCATCTGAAAACGTCGCAGACGGAGCGTGACGGCCAGCAGCGCCAGGCCCAGCGTGCCAAGGATGTGCTTTCCGCGGCGGGTTTACCCGTCATGCCATCGGAAACCCATATCGTACCAATTCTGGTTGGCGACCCTGAACTTTGCAAAAAGGCCAGCGACCGTTTGCTTGAAGTGCACGGCATCTATATCCAGCCGATCAATTATCCGACCGTTCCACGCGGCACCGAAAGGCTGCGCATCACACCGTCGCCTCTGCATGACGACGCTTTGATTGACGGTCTCAAGGATGCCTTGCAGGAGGTGTGGAATACACTCGGTATTCCTTTTGCCGAGCCTGCGGTCTCACAGCCCGCCAGTTCTGAGCGGATTATTCCGCTGATGGTCTCCAAAGCTGGTGGCTGACAAACAGGATTATTCGAATAAAAGGCCGGGTGAACCGGCCTTTTTGCTGCCTCAGAAGATGAGCTTGGCTGCCAGAGCCGCAAGATAAAGCCCAGCTCCGAACCATAGATGCATCACGACACTCCAACCCCTGGCAACCCATGGCTGGGGTGTCTTCCGCGCGGCGATTCCCGCGCCCATCCCCGGCTGCATGATAAAAAACGGAGCGGCCACGGTCAGCAATCCGAAGGCAAGCGCTGGCAGGAACTGCGGCGACTGCACCCATTCCCCCCCGCTGACGGCAGCCAGAATAGCTGCAAACAGCACACCGATCGCATAATGAAGGCCCCAGCCGAGAAGTTTCTCTCCCTGAAATGGTGCGCTGGCGACGATGCGTTCGTGCACGAAGCGTCCCTGCAGCATATGGCCGAACCAGCGCCCCACCAGCCCATAATCCAAATTCGCAACGCCGAACAACCGCCCTCTGACCACCGCCCAGACATCCGTGATGAGTGTCGCTCCCACACCAATGAAAACGACCTGAAAAACAAACATTTACCTTTCCTTTCCACTTGCGCGGATCGTTGAAAAGGCGGATTCTACAAGTTAAAGTCGACTTGAGGTCAACATGAAAGATCTGGACATTGCAGAAGTCGCGAAAGTGACGGGCGTTCCCGCATCGACCCTGCGCTACTATGAAGAAAGGGGCTTGATTGCGTCGCATAGCCGGCGGGGCTTGCGTCGTGTTTTTGATCCCGGCGTTGTGACCAAGCTGTCCCTGATCGCTCTCGGACAGGCGGCTGGTTTTTCGCTTGATGATATTGCGGGCATGTTCGGGCCAGATGGCCACATCTCGATCAGCCGTGAAACCCTGTCATCGAAGGCGGATGATCTCGACCGTACAATCGCGCATCTGATAGCACTGCGAGACGGACTGCGTCATGCGGCCACCTGTCCCGCCGAAAGTCATATGGAGTGCCCGACCTTCCAGCGCCTGATGAAAGCCGCGGCAAACCGTGGCCCTCGCGCCAATTCAACCGGCAAGCGATAAGCTCACAGCTTTTCGATCCAGCGCACCAACCGCGATGCGGCTTCATCCACCTGCTGTGGATCGCGGCAGAAACAAAGGCGGAAGAAGCCCTCTCCGCCAAGACCGAATGCGCCGCCGGGCGCCAGCCCCACCTCGGCATTGTCCACCATATCGATGGCTGCCTTGACGGAATCCCCCACCCCATCCACGCCGAAGAAAAGATAAAATGCGCCCTGTGGCGGCGTCAGTCGAACTTTTCCTGTCGACAATAGCGAAGCGCACAGGCGATCACGCGTTGAACGCGCGCGTTCGACCTGCATCGAAATAAAGTCATCCCCTTCATCAAGCGCGGCAACGGCACCACGCTGCATGAATTGCGCGACGCCCGAATTCGAATATTGGATCAGGTTTTCAATAACCGGCCCCAAAGACGGGTGCACCGTCATCCAGCCTATACGCCAGCCTGTCATAGCCCAATTTTTGGAGAAGGAATTGACGAAGATGATGCGATCATCCGGCTCCATGATATCCATGAAGGACGGAGCACGGCCTCCGCCATAATAGAAATGAGTATAAATCTCGTCGGCGATGATCCACAGACCATGCTTGCGGGCCAGATCGAGAACGAATTGCAATGTTTCCCGATCCGCCGTCCAGCCAGTGGGATTGGACGGCGTATTGATGAAGAGCGCCTTCGTGCGCGGCGTAATGGCGGCAGCAATCTTCTCTGGATCGAGCATCCAGCCATTGGCGCCGAATTCCAGCTCGACCGGAACCGGAATGGCGCCAGCGAGACCAGCGGCGCCGACGAAATTGGGCCACGCCGGCGAAAGGTAAATCGCCTCTTCGCCCGCTCCCACGGTTGCGGTCAGCGCCATTTCGATGGCATGCATGCCGGAACCGGTGACATAGAAGTTCTCCGGCTTCAGAGGCCGCGGAAAATGGCGGGCGTGATAGCGAGCCAGTGCTTCCCGCAATTCGGGTATGCCCGCCTGCCAGGTATAGAAAGTCTCTCCGTCAGCGATGCCTTTTTGGGCCGCTGCGCGAATAAAATCGGGCGTCGATAGATCGCCCTCGCCCACCCAAAGCGGAATAAGCCCTTCGCGCCCGCGCCCGTGATTGGCGACCGTCACAATTCCGCTTTCCGGCGACTGGGCTGCTTCCCTACGAAGATTGGCAATGAGCGTCATGTTTTCCCCGCGTTGGACTTTGATTTTGATTTCGTGCTTATCAAGGCCCGTCAGCGAAATCACGCGGCTTTTTGTGATGGTCCGATCAAACGCTTTTATGGATCAAAAGAAAACGGAGCCACAAGGGCCCCGCTCTCATTCAGCCGTTTTTGATAGATCAGGCTTTCTGCTTTGCCAGAAGATCGCGGATTTCGGTCAGCAGGACCTCTTCGCGCGGTGCTTCCGGTTCCGGCTTTGCTTCTTCTTTCTTCTTCATGCGGTTCATTCCCTTCACCACAAGGAACAATACCCATGCGATGATCAGGAAGTTGATGAGAAGCGTAATGAAGTTGCCATAGGCGATGGTCGCACCGGCGTCACGGGCGGCAGCCAGGGTGGTCTTGGGTTCACCCGCCAGCTGTATGAACATGTTCGAAAAGTCGATACCGCCGGTGATAAGACCGATGATCGGCATGATGATGTCATTGACGATGGAATTGACGAGGCCGCCGAACGCCCCGCCGATGATAACACCGATGGCCAGATCGACCATATTGCCCTTCAGGGCGAATTCCTTGAATTCCTTTAACATTCCTGTCTCCCTCACGAACGCGGACCGCTTGGGCCGTCCTGCTGCGGCGGCGCTCGCCAAATCAACCTGGGCACCAGATAAACTGGCAGTGGATGGCAAAGCCGTTTTCCAAAAGCGCAACCGAAAAGCGCCTTGTCATTTCAAACCAGTCCTGAAAAGGGCCCTGCACTTTCAGGATCACACTGTCAGTGTGTAGACGAAAATTACCAAAGAAAAGATAAAGCGGCGAAAACGCACTGTTTTTGATCAATAATCTTGCGCGAGCGCACTGAAAGTGCTTGCGTCATTCCACATCGAGGAGTGAGGGAACAAGCCGGCTATGCAGGGCTGGGGTATCATTGGCGCCGCCTTTTTGTATCTGCTGCTGCTCTTCGCGGTAGCCAGCATCGGCGACCGGCGCACGTCGCGCTGGAACAGCGCGCCACGTCCCTATATCTACGCGCTCAGCCTGGCCGTTTACTGCACTTCCTGGACGTTTTTCGGCTCTGTCGGCTTATCCGCCCAGCGCGGCCTTGAGTTCCTCGGAATCTATATCGGGCCTATTCTCGTCTTCACGCTCGGCAACCGATTGTTGCGGCATATCGTGCGGCTGGCGAAATCCGAACACATCACATCGATTGCCGATTTTCTCGCCGCCCGCTACGGCAAAAGCTTTGGCGTCGCGTCACTTGCGACCTGCATCGCAGCCGTCGGCTCGATCCCCTATATCGCGCTACAGCTCAAGGCCGTCTCGGGAAGCGTCGGCCTCGTCATGGAGCACTACGGGTCGGCCATCGACCCGTCCGTGTTCCTGTTCGGTGATATCTCCCTGCCCGTTGCCGCCGTGCTCGCCGTCTTTGCGATCCTTTTCGGCACGCGCCACACCGACGCCACCGAGCACCAGAACGGCCTTATTCTGGCGGTGGCCCTGGAATCCGTCATCAAGCTTTGCGCCTTCCTGACCGTTGGCTTTGCGTGCACTTTCTTCCTGTTTGGCGCTCCGTCGCAGCTCATCAACCAGATATCCCAGTCGCCGGAGGCGCTGGAAGCGTTTCACTATCAGACGTCCATCGGCACATGGATCGTGCAAAGTGCGCTCAGCGCCGCGGCCATCATCATGCTGCCGCGACAGTTCCACGTGACAGTCGTGGAAAGTCGCAGCGAAAAGGAACTGCGAACCGCCTCCTGGCTGTTTCCGCTTTATCTGATCCTCATCAATATTTTCGTGTTTCCCATTGCGCTGATTGGCGTGATGACACTCGGAGGCAATGTCAGCGGAGACCTGTATGTTCTGGCCCTGCCGCTGGCAGCAGGTGCGCACTGGCTCGCACTGGTGGCTTTTCTCGGCGGGTTGTCTGCTGCAACGGCGATGGTCATCGTCGCCTGCGTGGCGCTTTCGATCATGATTTCCAACCATCTGGTGCTGCCGCTTTTCATACGGCGGCTGGCCAAGCAGCATGCCGCTGAACAGCGCGACCTGACCAAAATCATTCTGAACACGCGCCGTCTCACCATTATTGGCATTCTGGCGCTGGCATTTGCCTATTATCGCTTCACCTCCAACAACATCCATCTGGCTTCGATCGGCTTTGTTTCCTTTGCTGCGATTGCCCAATTCGTGCCAGCCTTCATTGGAGGGCTGTTCTGGCGCAATGCCAATGGGCGCGGCGCCATGCTTGGTCTTTCGGCCGGGTTTCTGGTCTGGGCCTACACGTTGCTGCTGCCAACCATGGCGCCGGAAAATGCCGCCATTTTGCGCGAGGGTTTTCTTGGCTTTACCGCATTGCGCCCGGAAGCGCTTTTCGGGACCAATGCTCTTCCCCTGACCAACGGCGTGGTGTGGAGCCTTGCGGCCAATACGCTGTTCTACGTTCTCGGTTCGCTCTCGCGCGCCTCGACGCCGCTGGAACGCATTCAGGCCAGCATCTTCCTGCCGCGTTATGTCATCGGCACACCGACGCTGAAACGTTTTCGCACGACTGTCACTGTCGCCGAGCTGAAAGCCACCATGGCGCGCTATCTAGGCGCCGAACGCGTGGAACGCGCTTTCCTCCGCTTTGAGGGAAGGGAACAGCGGCGACTTGACCCCGGCATGACCGTCGATACGCCTTTGATCCGCCATGCGGAGCAATTGCTTGGCACGGCAGTCGGCTCTGCATCTGCACGGCTTGTTCTGTCACTTCTGTTGCAAAAGGGCGATGCGTCTGGACGCGATGCGCGACAGCTCCTGGACGATGCTTCGACGGCTTTGCAACACAACCGCGACCTGCTGCAAACCGCGCTCGACCAGATGGAACAGGGCATCACCGTTTTCGACAAGGACTTGCGGCTCACCTGCTGGAACCGGCAATTCCGCAAGCTTTTCGATCTCCCCGACGAGGTGATGCAGGTTGGAATACCCGTTTCGGAAATCGTGGAACAGCTGCACCGTCGCGGCGATATATCATTCAACGGCCAGCACAGCGCCATACGCTCGCTTGCGGCTGCGCGCCAGCCATGGCGCATCACCATGAAATCGACCGGCAAGGTGCTGGAAATCCAGTCCAATCCCATGCCGGATGGCGGCATCGTCGCGACCTATACCGACATCACGGCAGCAGTTGAAGCGGATGTCACGCGCCAGAAGGCGGCTGAGATGCTGGAGCAGCGCGTGGCGGATCGCACGGCGGAACTGACCCGTGTCAACCAGCAGCTCGCCAAGGCGCAAGCCGCAGCGGAAGAAGCCAATCAGGGGAAGACGCGGTTTCTTGCGGCTGCCGGTCACGACATTCTGCAACCGCTCAACGCGGCCAGACTGTACAGCACCGCACTTGCCGAAAGACTGGGGCGTTCCGAAACCAGCGAATTCGCCCGCAATATCGATTCCTCGCTGGAAGCCGTGGAAGCTATTCTCGGCATGGTGCTGGATATTTCACGGCTGGACACCGGATCGCTCAAACCCGAACTCTCGGTGTTTCGCCTCGACAAGCTGATGAGCCAGATTGCAACCGACTTCACGCCGCTTGCCGCCGCCAAGGGGTTGAAACTGCGCGTTGTGCCATCGAGCATCGTCGTCAAAACGGACCGCAACATGCTGCGGCGCCTGATCCAGAACCTCGTCTCCAATTCGATCAAGTATAGCCGCAAGGGCGGCATTTTGCTCGGCGTCCGCCGCCGTGGGGCCTTTGTGGAATTGCAGGTGCTCGATACCGGCATAGGAATTCCTCCGCAAAAGCTGAAACTCGTCTTTCGCGAGTTCACCCGGCTGGATGAGGGAATGCGGGAAGCCGAAGGGCTTGGTCTTGGCCTTTCCATCGTCGACCGCATCGCAAGGCTTTTGTCGCTGCCGCTCGCTCTGGCGTCAACGCCCGGCAAGGGCACGAGGTTCACCTTGCGCATTCCTGTCTCGCAGGAAAAAGTACCCGCTGACGAAGTAAAGAGCCGCCGGGGCCTGCAACGGGCGCTGGAACTGACGGGGCTCGATGTTCTTTGCATCGACAATGACGCGAGCATATTGTCGGGAATGGAGACGCTGCTTCGTGGCTGGGGATGCCGGGTCACGACGCTGCACAGCGGAGCTGCGTTGAAAAGCTATTGCGCGGACCACTCCGTTCCCCCCGACGTGATTGTCGCCGATTATCACCTGCTGAACGAAAACGGTCTCGATATGATCGGTTTTGCCCGCGAAACGTTTCGGATGGAGATACCGGCCATTCTGCTGACAGCCGATCGTTCCAAGGAAGTACGCCAGCGCGCCGAAGATGAAAACGTCACGGTTTTGCACAAGCCGCTTCGGCCTGCGGCCCTGCGCTCCCTGTTATCGCATTTTCATCATGCGCGGCAGGACAACCAGTCCGCGCAGAATGCCGCTCAGTAGCAAGGGCAATATCCAGAGCGGTCCCAGTTTCAACGGAATCGCTGGACCGCTCTAATCCGTACTCAGCGCATCATTGCCGATGCGTGACAGAAGAATGACCGCCTGGGTGCGGCTATCGACTCCCAGTTTCTGCAGCACCGCCGAAACATGCGCCTTGACGGTCGCCTCCGACACGCCAAGCTCATAGGCAATCTGCTTGTTCAGCAGGCCTTCGGCAAGCATGGTCAGCACACGCGTCTGCTGTGGCGTCAATGTGCGCAGCCGCGCAATGAGCGCTTCAATTTCGGGGTCGTGCGGATGGTCCAGCTCAATATCGGCTGGCGTCCAGATATCACCGGCCAGAACGTTGCGCACGGCTTCGCCAATGGTTTCCATGCTGGCGGATTTCGAAATGAAGCCAGAAGCGCCGAGTTCCACTGCATGGCGGATCGTCGCCGCGTCGTCGGTTGCCGAAACGATGATGACTGGAAGGGCTGGCTGCAAGGCCTTCAACGTCACCAGACCGGAAAGCCCCGTTCCGCCCGGCATCGTCAGATCCAACAACAGAAGATCGATATCCTCTCGCTCGCCAACCAGCTTCTTGACGGCGTCGAAATCGCCGACTTCGATGATTTCAACACTTTGCGACTGTCCTGAAAGGACCTGCCTCAGTGCTCCCCGGAACAGCGGGTGATCGTCAGCGATGATGAAATGCATGAGCCTCGCGCGCCATTGTTTCTGGTCTCCTCCCCTCGCGGTGCTGACTATTCAGTCGACCATTCCGTTTTATGCCGTTTTTTGGCTCGGGCAACCAAAATTCACGTTGCAAACCCCTTTTCATAATCCTCATTGCCGCCATCTGGCCGCATTGTATGTTAGGCTAAACATCGAAAATAACACAGAAGCGGCCCCCGCCAGCTAAATGGAAGGGAACCAAAAGGCATTTCATGACGCGCAATACGCTTTATCCCGAAATTCAACCGTTCAAGGAAGAGATGCTTCAGGTTTCTCCGCTGCATCGAATCCACGTCGAGCAATGCGGCAACCCGGACGGCAAGCCGGTCATCATGATCCATGGCGGCCCCGGCGGTGGCATCACCCCCACCATGCGCCGCCTGCACGACCCCGAGCGCTATCGCATCATCCTGTTCGACCAGCGCGGATGCGGCCGTTCGACCCCGCACGCGGAACTGCGCGAAAACACGACCTGGGATCTTGTCGCGGATATGGAGCATATTCGTGCGCATCTCGGCATCGACAAGTGGCAGGTGTTCGGCGGCTCGTGGGGATCGACCCTCGGTCTAGCCTATGCGCAATCCCATCCGGATCGCGTCACAGAGCTTGTCCTGCGCGGCATCTTCATGGTGCGCCGTTTCGAAGTTGACTGGATGTATTCCAACGGCGCAAGCATTCTCTTTCCGGATCATTTCGAGGCCTATCAGGAGCATATACCGGAAGCCGAGCGCGGCGATATGATAGCCGCCTATTACAAGCGCCTCACCGATCGCAACCCGCAGGTGCAGCTTGAAGCGGCGCGGCGCTGGGCACGCTGGGAAGGCTCGGTCATTTCGCTTCTGCCCGATCCGGCTCGCGTCGATGCTTTCGGTGAAGACCAGTACGCCATCGCTTTTGCGCGTATCGAATGCCACTATTTCCAGAATCGTGGCTTCCTCGATTCCGACGATCAGCTTCTGCGCAATGTGGACCGCATCCGGCATATTCCCGGCGTGATCGTACATGGCCGCTACGATGTCTGCACGCCGTTTATCAATGCCTGGCAGCTGAAGAAGATGTGGCCCGAAGCCGATCTCAGAATCGTTGAGGATGCGGGGCACGCCGTCACGGAACCCGGCATTACCCACGAACTGATCGAGGCGACAAAGCGTTTCGCCCAGTAATGAGAACGCCGATCTGACTGGATCAGATCGGCGCTCTAATCTTTTGTTTGGCTCAGGTTCGACCGCCGGGAGTGGCGTCGTTGCGGGGAGTTTCCGGCTCGCTGTCGAAGCTCTTCGCTATATCCATGAAGCGGCGCATGAAGCGTTCCATATAGCTCATGGATTGCTCGAACTCCTGCTCGGTCGGAAGACCCGAGGCAGCGCTTCCGCCCTTTCCTTCAAGGGCCGAAACCTTGTCTTCCAGCTTCTTCACCCGATCCTGCAAGCTGGCGATCTCGTTCTCATAGGCCTCGCGATCTTCGGTCGCCATCTTGCATACAAGTTGCCCCTGCTGCTCCGCACAGGTGGAGAGCGCGCCGGTTCGTGTGTCCAGACGGACATAGCCGTTTTCCGTACCTTCCAGCCGATAACGCCCGTTTTCCTGCGCGAGCGCATTGGCCGGGGCGAGCGCTGAACCGAGAAGAACAACAGCAGCCAGATTACGAACCATCAGTGTCTTTCTGTTGAACATAATGCAATTCCCTTCAGCTTCTCTTTCCGATGCCCCATCATATGGGAGGTTTACGACGAAAATCGAACATGCGGGACTTTGATTTCCGAAGAAATTCGGTCTAGAGAGCAGCCATGACCAACGAGATCATCTATAAGATCGCCCCGCGCGGGCTTTGGGCGCAGGCAGAACAGGCTGGCAGTTTTAACGGGGCGCCGGTTGATATTGCCGATGGCTATATTCATTTTTCCACTGCAACGCAGGTTCGGGAAACGGCAGCCAAACATTTTGCGGGCCAGCAGGATTTGCTTCTGATCAGTGTTAATGCCTCGGTGCTTGGCGCAGCATTGAAGTTTGAAGTTTCACGCGGCGGAGCCCTGTTTCCCCATCTGTATGGCCAGCTGCCGCTTGCAGCTGTTTTGAAGGTTGAAACCCTGCCACTGGGCGACGATGGTCTTCACATTTTTCCGGAGCTGGAAGATTAATGAGCGGGCTTTTTGAAACTCTCGGGCGACGCGCCCTTTTTGCCTTCGATGCGGAACAGGCACATGGCCTTTCCATCGCTGGCCTGAAGACCGGTCTTGTGACCTGCGGTGCGCCAAACGATCCGGCTCTTTCCGTCAAGGTTGCAGGGCTCCAGTTTCCAAATCCGCTTGGCATGGCGGCGGGTTACGACAAGAATGCTGAAGTGCCCGACGCGCTGTTGAAGCTGGGCTTCGGCTTTACCGAAATCGGCACCATCACGCCGCGCCCGCAAAGCGGCAATCCACGCCCGCGCATTTTCCGCCTGGTGGATGACAGGGCGGTCATCAATCGTCTCGGCTTCAATAATGAGGGCCATGACGCGGCATTCAAACGCCTGTCGCAACGCGCCGGCAAAAGCGGCATCGTGGGCGTCAATATCGGCGCCAACAAGGATGCGGAAGACCGCATTGCCGATTATGTTGCCGGTATTCGTCGTTTTTACCAGCTGGCGCGCTATTTCACGGTCAATATTTCTTCGCCCAACACGCCGGGCCTGCGCAACCTTCAGGCACGTGACAGCCTGAGGGAGCTATTGAGCCGCGTACTGGAAGCCCGCAATGAAGAGGGCAAGATGTGCACCCTCAAACGCCCGGTTTTCCTCAAGATCGCACCCGATCTGATGGATGAAGAACTGGACGACATCGCCGCCGAGGCGACCGAACAGAAGCTGGATGGCATCATTGTTTCCAATACCACGCTTTCACGCGCCGGGCTGAAAAGCGTCGACAATCGCGATGAAACGGGGGGGCTTTCCGGTGCCCCGCTTTTCGACCGCTCCACCATCGTTCTTGCCCGCATGCGCGAGCGTGTCGGTCCTGACATGCCGCTGATCGGCGTCGGCGGCGTGGATAGCGCCGAGACGGCGCTGGCAAAGATCAAGGCCGGTGCCGATCTCGTGCAGCTTTATACGGGCCTCATCTATCGCGGACCAAGCCTGCCTGCTGAAATCGTGCGCGGCCTGTCAGCCGCGGTCAAGCGCGAGGGCGTTGCCAACATCGCCGCACTGCGCGACCGGGACACCAAGGACTGGGCCAGGCGCGAACTGTCGGCATAATCAGACAATGAATTCTGTTCGATAGCGTCGTGGCAGGATCGCCAGAAGCGTGACGCCGCGAATAGACAGAAACAGGTTGAGAGCCAGCCAAAGCCCGTGATTGCCCATCAGGGGCTTTGCCGCATAAAGAACGACCATGAAGAATGCGAGCGACAGAAACATCATGTTTCGCATGTCGCGCGACCATGTGGCGCCGATATAGACGCCGTCCATATGGAAGGCCAGCAGTCCGGTCATGCCTGTCAGCGCTGCCCAGGGGAGATATTTCAGAGCTTCGGCATGGACGTCTTCCGCCTTGGCCAGCAGTCCGATGATGGCATCGCCAAAAACCAGCAGGCAAAAGGCAATGGTGCTTGCCATGACCAGCCCCCAGACGAAAGTGAGCTTGGCGCCGCGCACAAAGGCCGGGCTGTAACGCGCCCCGATCGACCGCCCGACAATCTGCTCGGCCGCCGCCGCCATGCCGTCCAGGAAGAAGCCCGCGACGAGAAAGAAATTCATCAGAACGGCATTGGCGGCCAGAGTGACGGGACCAAGATCGGACCCGGCCCGCGTAAAGAACGCGAAAGCCGTGAGAAGCAGGAACGAGCGGATCATGATGTCGCGATTGACCGCGAACATGCGCAGAATTCCCTCTTTCTGGAATATTCGTGCCCGGTTGGGGCGCAGCGATGCATCCTTGCGGAAATGCCGCAGCACGATGATCATGCCGACAAATGCGGCGACGGTTTCACCTGTCACCGTCGCCCAGGCAACACCGCTGACGCCCCAGCCCAATTCAAGCCCGAGAATGATGCAAAGCACGATATTGATGCCATTGAGCAGCACCTGAAGGCCGAGGCCGACAAGGCCCTGTCCGCGACCGAGGATAAGCCCAAGGATCGAATAGTTGATGAGGGCAACCGGCGCCGACAGCATGCGGATGGAAACATAAGTCGCCATCGCTTCCTGCGTGGCCGATGTCGGATGCATGAAGCTGGAAGAGACAGCGATGATAATCGGCAGGCACAGGATCATCAGACCGCCTGCAATAACCGCGATGATGATCGCGCGCCAGAAGATGGCCTGCTCTTCCACGGCGTCTTCGGCACCCACGGCCTGCGCGACAAGCCCGGTCGTGCCGGAGCGGAGGAAGTTGAATATCGACAGCAGGAAATCGAAGACAAGTGCGCCAATCGCCAGACCGCCGATCAGCTCAGCCTGTCCCATCTGGCCGACAACGCCCATATCGACAAGTCCGAGAAGCGGCGTCGTGATTGCGGCAAGCGTCATGGGAATGGCGATCAGCATCACCATCCGGTGCGTTACGTCGAACGGCCTTGTTACGCCACCATTACGTTGCAGCGACTGATCCATTGTGCTTGTCCCGAATGCTTCCCCCTGATCGAATTGATCTACTCTGGAATCGATCGAAACGACAGATAATTCGGCCACCGGATTGTCGCAGCTCCTGACAGCGAACTGTCAGGAGAATGCGCGATCAGAGTCCGAGCATCATGGCCCAATATATATAGGTTGGTTTGTTTTCAGGCGTGGCCCAGGCAAGACCATAATGCTCGAAAGTCGGGTCGAGCATGTTCTTGCGGTGGCCAGGCGATTTCATCCATGCGTCGAAGACGGCTTGCGTATCGCGTTGTCCCGACGCGACGTTCTCCGCCGCTGGTCCACGGATACCTGCCTGGCGCAACCGCGCGACGAAACCGTTACCCCAGCCGATGCTGTGACCGATCTTGCCGTAACTCGCCATGCGCTTTGCCTGATAGAGCGCAGCCTGCTCCAGCTTCGAATCCGTTGCCATCAGCGGCAGGCCGTTTGCCTTCCGGATCGCATTGAAAATCGCGGTTGGATCGTTGTCTCCTGCAGCCGATGCCTTATTCAATGGCATTGCCGACAGTGCCAACGCCCCTCCGGCGAGGACAAGAAAGCCACGCCGGTTAAGTATAAATCCTTGTTTTTGCTGCATTGCCTGTCTGAGCTATCCAATTATTGAATTGAGTTCATTTCCGGTAGCTGAGGATACGGAGCAAAATAAAGGCAGGGATGACGACAGCCGCGCCAAGGACCAGATAGTCGACAAAACCTGAGATTGCCGAAAAGCCCATGTTCCAGAGGCGGAGGAAGAAATCGCGGATGCCGTACAAGATGTCATAGGGCGTCCAGTGAAACGCGCTCATGACCACGCCAACCACCAGCGAAATCAGCACCAGCTTGATCAGAACGCGGGCCGGGGTATCGCCAAGAAAACGGTTTACACCATCCGACATGCAAATCTCCTGTATGGTTATTGATTAGAGCGGATGCCCTTAAGTTGAAACGCCATCCCGCTCTAAACTTATGTTTGAGCATGATTTTATCCGAAAACCGGTTCCCACTTTTCGGAATCATGCTCTAAAGCGACAGATTCTTCGCGCAAGAAATAGGCTGTCCCTGCCGCCTTCGCAAGTTCTGTGCTCGCTCAGCGCTGCTTGCGGTAGTCGCGCGGGGCTTTCTGCTTCTGGCGCGAGAACGAGCGGTTCATGCTGCGCGTATCGGTAAAGCCGCTGGCAACAGCCACTTCCAGCAGCGACAAGCTTGTCTCCGACAGAAGTTCCTTGGCCTTTTTAACCCGAAGCTCTTCACGGACCTCGAACGCCGTTCGCTCAAGGGCGAGCTTGAAGCCACGCTCCATCTGGCGGACGGAAATTCCCAATCGCCGCGCGACGTCGATCATGGGCACCGGATCTTCCAGCGTTTCCTCGAAAATGCGGATTGCCTTGCGGATCATCGGCGAGCGCACCCCGTTGAAGCTCAACGCCGGTTGTTCGGAACGGACAAGCTCATAGGGGATCATGAGGATGGACGCACTCTTGCGCGCCAGTTCCTCCGAAATCTCGTTTTGTATAATTGAAAGCGCCAGCGATGCCGTGCCAAGCCCTCCGGCACAGGTAAAATGCCTTCCGCTACGATGAAACAGGCTCGTCGTATCGGCTGTATAGCCGTCGAAAAGCTCCAGAAAGTCATCACGATGAAACCAGCTGACGCAGCAATTGCGGTCCGGCAACAGGCCAGCTTCCGCCAGCAGAAAGGCAGCGGTGCAAAGGCCAACGACAGTCTTGCCGCGTCGATCTGCGCGCTTGAGAAGATCGATCAACGCCTGCTGTCGCGGCCGATATTGCGCAAGCAGCCCGCCGACAACCGCAACATAATCGCAATCATCAAGCTCGCCGATAGAAGCGGTTGGCTCGATCACCATGCCGGAGCTTGACGTGACGGGATCTCCCGACAGTGTGCAAATCTTCCATGCACAACGTATCTGGCGGCTCTTGTCCCGCTCATCGGCAGCAAGACGAAACGGATCGAGGAAAAGGCTGAGTGCCGTCAGCGTAAAGCCCGGCAGCGCAACAACGCCCACCGACAGCCTGCGTTGCGGAGCATCCGTTGCCGCCTGAGGCCGTTTGTCTCGATCCCGTTCAGTTCCATTCGTCACGTCGACCTTGCTCCTCCACCAGAATTATATTTGCTTGGAGGAGGCTACTATAGTCAACGAAAATGCTTGGAAAGCTTCAACTGCTGCGCCTGATAGTTGGAACCAAGATCGACGCCATAAAGCGCCGAAGGGCGATGCAGCATGTGTTCGTAAACCAGGCGCCCCACGATCTGCCCATGTTCCAGAATGAACGGAACCTCGTGGCTGCGGACTTCCAGTACCGCGCGGCTGCCGGTTCCGCCCGCAGCGCTATGCCCGAAGCCCGGATCGAAGAAGCCTGCATAATGGACACGGAATTCGCCGACCAGCGGGTCGAACGGCGTCATTTCAGCCGCATAGAGCGGTGGCACATGCACGGCCTCACGCGAGACCAGAATATAGAATTCATCCGGGTCGAGCACGAGTTCGCGCGCGCCGCGATCATAGATCGGCTCCCAGAAATCAAGGATGTCGTGCGCCGCACGCTTGTCCACATCCACCACAGCCGTATGGTGCTTGCCGCGATAGCCGATCAGCCGGTCAGGACCGCCTGAGAGATCGACCGACAGCGCTATGCCACCGCCGGAGATATTCGGCATTTCCGCAGCGACCAGCGTTTCCGCATCATGGAGCGCGGCGAGTTCGGCCTCATCGAGTTGGGCCCGCCCCTTGCGGAAGCGTATCTGCGACAGGCGCGAACCCGTACGCACCACAATCGGAAACGTGCGTGGGCTGACTTCCAGATAAAGCGGGCCATTATAACCGGCTGGCACCTTGTCGAATTCCTGCGCGCCATCGGCAATGACGCGGGTGAAGATATCCAGACGGCCCGTCGAGCTTTTCGGATTTGCTGATGCGGAAAGATCAGGCGACAGCGCCAAGCCTTCTAGAAGCGGGACGATATAAACGCAGCCCGTTTCAAGAACGGCCCCTGCCGTCAGGTCGATCTCGTGCAGCTTCAACCGCTCCAGCTTATCTATGACCGGCGTGCCGGGGCCCGGCATGAAGGAGGCGCGAACACGATATGCTTTTGCGCCAAGCCTCAGATCCAGGCTCGCAGGCTGTATCTGATCGGCATCGAGAGGGCGTGGGGACGCCAGCAAACCGCTTTCAAACAGCGCGGAAATATCCGCATCCGCCAGAATTCCAGCATCTTTCTGCATCATCAACCCGATACTCCGTAGCCTACGCACTGCTTGACAAAGACCATTGACCGGTCGCGGCGTCAATGCCAACCCTTAGAGCAGCTGGAAACCGGGTTTTCCGCAGGAATCCGAGTATTTTCGTGGCGCCCCGGATGCGCTTTTCCTGAAACGGGACTGTTTCGGCATTGACGGCCTTGCCCAACAGGCATAATGAAAAACTGTTCCGTGGTGATTTGGCCGGCCGGCTTGCAGCCACGTTAAAGAATTCGCTAAAAAAGGCCGCGGTTCGTTACCGGCCTTTTGCGTGTTCGCAAGGCCGGTTTTTTATTGGCCGCCGAGGCATTTCTTCCCGCCCCGGCCGACCAGCTTTTCGACAGGTTGGAAAAATGACGACTGAGAGTACCCGCAAATTTCGCCCCGCAACCGAACTCGTGCATGCCGGATCGTTGCGCTCCGGATTTGCCGAAATGTCGGAAGCAATGTTTCTGACGCAGGGCTTCCTTTATCCCAATGCCGAAGCTGCTGAAGCGCGCTTCAAGGGTGAGGACCCGGGTTTCATCTATTCGCGTTATGCCAACCCGACCACGGACATGTTTGAAAAGCGCATGTGCGCGCTGGAAGGCGCCGAGGAAGCACGCGCCACCGCATCCGGCATGGCGGCAGTGGCCGCGGCCATTCTGTGCCAGGTGCAGGCCGGCGATCACGTGATTTCCGCCCGCGCCGTCTTCGGCTCCTGTCGCTATATCGTCGAGACGCTTCTGCCGAAATATGGTGTCGAAATCTCGATCATCGATGGTTCCGACATCGAAAACTGGAAAGCGGCGGTTCGCCCGAACACCAAGGTTATGTTCCTTGAAAGCCCGTCCAATCCGACGCTCGAAATCATCGACATCGCTGCCGTTGCGCAGGTCGCCAATGAAGCGGGCGCCAAGTTGATCGTCGACAATGTTTTTGCAACGCCGCTTTTCCAGAAGCCGCTGGAGCTTGGGGCCCACATCGTCGTTTATTCGGCAACCAAACACATCGATGGCCAAGGGCGTTGTCTTGGCGGCGTAGTTCTCTCCGACCGCGAATGGATTGAAAACACCCTGCAGGATTATTTCCGTCACACGGGTCCGGGCCTCAGCCCCTTCAATGCGTGGATCATGCTGAAGGGCCTTGAAACACTGTCCGTGCGCGTGCGCCAGCAAACGCATTCGGCGGCTGCGGTTGCAGACTTCCTCGCTGGCAAGCCAGGCGTCAAGCGCGTGATCTATCCGGGGCGGGCAGACCATCCACAGGCCGACATTATCGCCAAGCAGATGACCGGTGGCTCAACCCTCATCGCTCTGGAACTGGAAGGCGGCAAGGAGGCTGCGTTCAAGTTCCAGAACGCCTTGCAGGTCTTCAGCATTTCCAACAATCTGGGTGACGCAAAAAGCCTTATTACGCACCCGGCAACCACGACGCACAAGAACCTTACCGACGAGGCCAAGGCCGAACTTGGTATTTCAGACGGCCTGCTTCGCATATCGCTCGGCCTTGAGGATACGGACGATCTCGTGGAAGACGTGGAAGCAGCGTTGAAGGTGGCTCGCTGAACGCTGGCTCCCCATATTGTGGCTTTTAGGCTGCAAACAGAGACCTAAACGACGCAATTGCCGTAGATTTCGGCAATTGCGACGTATTTGCTGTCCCACATTGTTGACCTCTCCCGCAACTTTGGCGATAGGAGGGGCGAATAGCGGCGTAAACTGAACTGACGAACCGTTAAATAGACAAGCATCCTTGCGATCCAGATTGCAGGATGTCAGGGCCGATGTGAATGCAGGGCAGTGCGCATGTATAAAGCGGTAACGCGGGGGATCGAAGTTTCGGTCGAACCTTTTTATCTGGAAGACCAGTCCGAGCCGGACGAAAACCGTTATGTCTGGGGCTACCGTATAACGATCGCCAATAATTCCGCTGAAACAGTACAGCTTCGCTCGCGCTACTGGCAAATCACCGATGCAAACGGGCGTGTCGAAGAGGTGCGCGGCGCGGGCGTGGTTGGCGAGCAGCCAACACTTGAGCCCGGCGATTCATTTCAATATTCCTCGGGCTGCCCGTTGAGCACCACATCAGGCGTAATGGTGGGACGGTACCAAATGCAGGGCACCGGAGGCGTCATGTTCGAGGTCGATATTCCCGCCTTCTCGCTTGACATGCCGGACCTGCGACGTACATTGAATTGAGATTCAACAGGGCGCGCAATCCGGCGCCCGGTGAGAAGATTTTTAAAGGCGTTCGATCAGAAAATAAGTCGTTGGTCCGGGCGGGTTCGGCAGAACAGAAACATTGTTCCAAAGCTCGACATTCAGTCCATCCGATCCGTTACCCGTAATCGCCGGAGGCTGCACCACGCCATCCAGTCCGACCGGGGATATGCGCCAAGCCGTGTTGATCGGCATCTTGAACCAGATATGCCCAACCTTGATCTGCACCGGCAAGGTGCCAAAGCTGCTGACGGTCTTTTCTTCGCTATCGCTGAAGGCCATGTCGGTATTACGTGCATCCGTGGTGAAGATCAGCAATAGCTTACTGCTGTCCGCTACCGACTGGCCATCAAGCGAGGAAACCGCCAGCATACCCGCACCGGACGCCGAGCCGACCCAAAGCTGCCCGAGTTGTACCGGCTGGGTGATCGATGAGAATGCCAGCGCTTCCGTATGCTGCGTGACGACCCGCATCTGTTTTGCCGCGCTATCAAGCCTGATTTCTCCGGTATCGCTGACATATATCCCCGACGCCGCATCGCTTGGATTTGTTGCAGCCAGAACTCCATTGTTGCGCAGGAATGTGACAGCATCCCCACGGGTGCCAATCTGGCGAGGAGAGCCGACCGACACAGCGCCTGGTGTGAGCGAGGCATCGCCTTGCGCGAAACTCGACATCAGCGACATGATCGTCACAGCATCCGGTTCCTGCATGTCCAGCCCGGCCAGATTTCCGACATCCTGCATCTGCGCGACCACACGGTGCAACGCCTTTGCAACATCTCCACGCCGGAACAGCAGTGCCGACAAGGTTTCACCGGCACGGGCAACAGGATCCAACGCCGTTCTGTAAGGACGGATATACTGTTCGTTAAAATCGCTGCCGCCATAACCAAGGATAAGCGCTCCATTGCTGTGGCGGCACAAGATATTCCAATCCTGGAAAGCCGCATAAGCCGGCATTGCGAGTCCCGCCTCATAGCGATGCCTGTTCCAGAAAACGTGATCGTACTCCGTTATTACGAACGGCTTGCCCGCCAGACGTGTCGCAGCTGCATTCCGGATGTAAGCCACGGCCCCTTCAAACGAACTGGTCTGGAGGATCGGACCTGTCATATTGTCGTTTGGATCATGATAGGTATTCATCGCCGCAGCCTGTTGATTGCGGCGGGTCAGGATGGTCTGGATACCATATCCGTTATTATATGGTGCGATGATGCCCTTGAAGCCCATCGCACGAATGCAGTCGCTCATTTTCTTTGCAGTCTCGGTTTCGACCGAAACGCAAAAACGTGCAAAATCACGCAGCCGTCTGGACGCAACGTAGCGGTCGGCAGGTAGCATGACAGTGGCGTTTTCTATCTGCTCGCTCGCCAACAACTCGACACCCCATGCAACCTGCAAGGCCGCTGTGGCAACATACTGCTCCTTCAGCCAGGCATTGAATGGCCGCTTCAGTTCCGTCAGCGCTTGCAAGTCGCCGTGGGCGTAAACCCACGAATTGAACGACAGGCCATTTTCATTGAACGGCACAACAACCGCCATCGCCGGGTCTTCGAATGGCACAAGCCCCGTGTAAGGATTGATTGTCCCAAAGATATCGACCTGAAAACGCAGCCAGTGGCCGAAAGCCGCATTTTCAACATGCGTCTTGAGTTTCAGCCTGCCTTCCGTTCCCCAACGATCCGCTACGCCGCCCAACGCGCCGGCATTCGATGTGAGGCCATCAATGATCCAGTAGATGCCGTTCTGCTTCAATGCGGCCATGTAGTAACGGAACCGATCAAGAATATCCTGCCGGTATGCGAAATCCTGAAGCTGGCCCTCCATCAAGGCAATGTCGAGAAAATGGAACCGTGCGCAATTATATCCATGACGACGCAACTGGACCGCCATCTTGTCCGCAGTCGCGTTGTCGGGAATGCTGCTGATGGCACCGCACAACAGCCGATAAGGAGCTGACGGATTGCTCTGCAAGGCGATGTGACCGTCCGAATTGACGATGAGCCGTCGTTCCTCGGTAATCGGCGGATTCAATAGGAATGTTGAAAAATCAAGCGGACTACCAGCCTCAATCTCGAGATTCTGCTGGGTAACCGGTAACCAAATGTCGGGCATATCGTATTCTCCACTGTTGACCAGTGAAGGATTAACCGACAGCCCGCATACGGGGATAAATTCCTAATGAATTTGTGTTGCGGCTCCGATTAAAACGAAATGGCCGCAACCGTTCTATCCATTTGTCTCTCCGCGCATCTTGTTCCGAAAACCGCTTCGCACTTTTCGGGATGCGCTCCAGAGCATCAGTTCTCGAACTCCGCCGGATCAAACGCATAGATTTTCGAGCAGAATTCACAGGTTACGGAAATCTTGCCGTTATCCGCGCTTTCCGCAATTTCTTCGGCCGTAAAACCCGACAACACACCGGCAATCTTATCGCGCGAACATGAGCATTCATCCAGCACGGGCACCGAGTCGAACACACGAACGCCACGCTCATGGAACAGACGATAAAGCAACCGTTCCGAGCCGACTTGCGGGTCCGTCAGTTCCGAGCTTTCAATCGTTCCGACCAGCGAGCGGGCTTCATCCCACGCATCATCTTCCGGGTGGAGGGTGGCTTCGGCTTCATCCTCATCGCCACCCGGCAGATCAGGAATACGGGCGCGCAATTCGGATTCCGGCAGAAACTGAATGATCAATCCGCCGGCGCGCCACTGTTCGACAGGCTTTCCGTCGATGCCGCGCTCGACGAGCTTGGCAACACTCAGCCTGAGATCGGTCGGAATCTGCTCCGACTGACGGAAATAGGTCGTGGCAATTTCTTCCAGTGTCGAGCCGTCCAGCGCGACAATGCCCTGATAACGCTGGGTATAGGCTCCCTGATCCACCGTGAAGGCAAGCGTGCCTTGTCCAAGCAATTCCTCAGGTTTGGTCCTGCGGGCGGCAACCGCCTCCTTCAAACGCTCTTCGTCAAAACGTGCATAAGCACGCACCGAACGCGGCGTGCGGAAATCGACCACCAGCATATCCACAGGACCGTCGGACTGCGTCTGGAAGATAAACTTGCCTTCGAATTTGAGCGAAGTGCCAAGCAATACGGTCAGCACCGTCGCTTCCGCCAGCAGGCGGGCCACTTCTTCCGGGTAGTTATGGCGTTTCAGGATACCGTCGATACTGGCGCCGAGCTGAACCGCGCGACCACGCACGTCGAGCCCTTCCACCTGAAAGGGCACAACCGCATCATCGCCTGCGAAGCCGAAATCTCCCAGATTGACCTGAATGGTTTCGACTTCGGTATGCTCGTTGCTGGTCTTGTCAGCCAAATTATGCTCCTTGCAGGCACCAGGCCAGAATGGCTTTCTGGGCATGGAGCCTGTTTTCTGCTTCATCGAACACGACCGATTGTGGTCCGTCGATCACTTCATCCGTCACTTCCTCGCCGCGATGGGCGGGCAGGCAGTGCATGAAAAGCGCCTTTGGATCAGCTTTTGCCATCAGTCGCGCATTGACCTGATAGGGCATGAAAACGTTGTGGCCGCGAGCGTGATCTTCCTGCCCCATCGAAACCCAGGTATCGGTCACGATGCAATCCGCACCCTGCGCCGCCTTTTCCGGATCGATGGTAGACATGATGCTCGCGCCATTGGCTTTCGCCCAATCGACATATTGCGACTTGGGTTCGCTGCCTTCCGGCGTTGCGATATTGACGTTGAAATCAAAACGCGCCGCAGCTTCGACCAGCGAGTGGAGGACATTGTTGCCATCCCCCATCCAGGCAAAGGTCTTGCCTTTGATCGGGCCGCGATGTTCCTCATATGTAAGAACGTCGGCCATGATTTGACAAGGGTGCGTGTCGTCCGTCAGGGCGTTGATGACCGGAACGGTCGCGTATTCGGCAAGTTCCAGCATCCGGTCATGAGATGTGGTGCGGATCATGATCGCATCGACATAGCGCGACAGGACCTTGGCCGTGTCGGCGATGGTTTCGCTGCGCCCGAGCTGCATTTCCGAGCCGGTCAGCATGATTGTCTCGCCGCCGAGCTGACGCATGCCGACATCGAAGGACACCCGCGTGCGGGTGGACGGCTTTTCGAAGATCATCGCAAGCACCTTGCCTGCGAATGGCCTTTCTATTTCTCCTGCCTTGAGGCGCGCCTTGCGCGCCTTGGCATCTTCCATGATCGCGCGAAGCTCCGAGGCGGGCACAGCGGAGAGGTCGATAAAGTGTTTGATCCCGTTATCGTTAGCCATGATATCACGCTGTCTTACTGGTCGGATTTGCAGTTGCGAGCCGTTCGACCGCTGCTTCGATGCGCTTGAGCGCTTCGCGGGCTTCTTCGGGCGTCGTGATCAGCGGCGGAAGCAGACGGACCACATTGTCGCCAGCCCCAACGCTCAAGAAATGCTCATCACGAAGAGCCTGAATGAGACTGGTATTCGGCACAACGCACTTGATACCGATCAGCAGGCCACGACCGCGGACTTCCGAAACAACATCCGGGTAGCGGTCGATGATGGAGGCGAGCCCCTGTTTCATGACCAGAGCCGTAGCCTGGACATTTTCAAGGAAGCCATCGGCCAGAACAACGTCAAGAACCGCATTGCCCACAGCCATGGCCAGCGGATTACCGCCATAGGTCGTGCCGTGAACACCAGCCGTCATGCCTTTGGCAGCTTCGGCAGTTGCGAGGCAGGCGCCCATCGGGAATCCGCCGCCGATGCCCTTGGCGACCGCCATGATGTCGGGCTTGATGCCGGCCCATTCATGCGCGAACAGCTTGCCCGTGCGGCCAACGCCGGTCTGCACTTCATCGAGGATCAGCAGAAGGCCTTTTTCGTCGCAGATAGTACGCAGCATGCGCATGAATTCTTCCGGGAAACCGCGCAAACCACCTTCGCCCTGCACGGGCTCCAGCAAGATACCAGCGGTCTCATCGGTGATGGCTGCGCGCAATGCTGCCTCGTCACCGAACGGCACCTGATCGAAACCATCGACCTTTGGCCCAAAACCTTCGAGATACTTGGCCTGGCCGCCAGCGGCGATCGTGGCCAGCGTGCGGCCATGGAAGGCGCCTTCAAACGTCACAATGCGGAAGCGTTCCGGATGGCCATTTACATAATGATAGCGGCGCGCGGTCTTGATCGCGCACTCAAGTGCTTCAGCGCCGGAATTGGTGAAAAAGACCTTGTCGGCGAAAGTGCTCTCGACAAGACGCCGCCCCAGCTTTTCCTGCGCCGGAATTTCGTAAACGTTGGACAGATGCCAGAGCTTTTCAGCCTGCGTCTTCAGCGTTTCCACCAGATGCGGATGCGAATGACCAAGCGAGTTCACAGCAATGCCAGCCGCGAAATCGAGATAGCGTTCGCCACTTTCGGTAATAAGCCAGATGCCCTCACCTCGCTCGAAGCGCAGAGCCGCACGATTATAGGTGTCGTAAAGCGGTTGCACGGTCGTAGCGTCGGTCATAGCGTCAGGCCTCCAAAGCCTCTATTAGCAGCTTGCCCGTCTGTACCGGCAAAGCTGTGTTTTCCCATTAACAGTCCCAAGGCGCCCGAAACGGTTCCCGCCGTTCGATGAGCGCCCAACACCCCATTCCAAACCCTCACGAAATGCGATGAGACATGAGAGGAATGGGGCCGATGACTTATGCTTCTCGCACGAGCCTCGGCAGAAATAAAAAACCGCCCTCGGGGCGGCATATTTATCTCGCGCGTATATTGGCGTTCATAGAAAAAATGTCAATCAAAGCGCGCGAGGTTTGAAGGCCATCTTTCGGCATGAGTTCATGCATTTTCGCACTCTTGTAACCTACGGGAGGCGAAGGTGGCTTTACGCGGACCCCGACACCATATAGAGAATGACCTTTCCTCGACTGAGACAGCCAGACGACGCGCTCGTTAGTCCGCGATGTTCCATCCTGAAACAATCCGGGTTTTCAGTTCAGAAGCAATTGCGTGCAAAATTTCGGGCGGATCAAATAAAAACCGTCTTTGGCACCCAAGTTGGGGAAAACCGTAAAAATGGAATCCGCCTGACAAGGCTATCCCTTGTCATGGAGTCGTTGGATATTGTAGTTTCTTTTTAGAGATTAAAGCTACATTTCGTGCGGCGGACCTAGTCACCCGGATAGATATGGTGTTTTTGCTCGGAGTAATCCGAGAACACTGCCGGATTCCGGATAACGAAAATGATTGGAGCCCAGGGCGATGAACTGGACAGACGAACGCGTCGAACTACTGAAGAAACTGTGGAGCGAGGGCTTGAGCGCAAGCCAGATCGCAGCGCAGCTTGGCGGCGTCAGCCGTAATGCAGTGATCGGCAAAGTGCACCGTTTGAAGCTTTCGGGTCGTGGCAAGACCACGACCGCTGCTCCGCGCAGCAAGAAAGTCAATACGGTTGCCGCAGCGCCACGTCCTGCAGCACAGCATTCAACCGGCGTGCATACGACGACGATGCGCACCGCCACAGTCACCAAGACGGTCGGCGCCACCGCCCTCCAGGTGGACTACGCCGTAGACGTCGTGGCGGAGACCGTGGTCAAGCCCGCTTCGGACGTGGTTGTGCCTATTTCACGCCGTCTTTCGCTATTGCAGTTGAGCGAACGCACCTGCAAGTGGCCGATCGGTGACCCGCTGAACGAAGATTTCCATTTCTGCGGCCATGAATCCGGTGAATCGAGCCCATATTGCAGCTACCATTCGCGTCTGGCCTTCCAGCCGACGGCAGAGCGTCGCCGGGCTCGATAATCTAAGGGAATAGGTGAGTAACGGAATAAGGGAGTATGTCGAACATGTTCGGCAGCTCCCTTTTTCTATTCCTGCACAGGGCCTGAAACAAAGAACGGCATATGTGCGCGAAAGGGCGACTTTCGGGTCCGGGCGTACAGATCAATTTGCCGCCACACCGGCCACTTTTGGGAACAGGTTCATCCATCCATATTCCCTTACTCCCCTATTCCCCTACTCCCTTCCTCATAGACCTTCAGCGTGCGATCAGCGATCCCGCTCCAGCTATAATCCCGTGCAATCCAGTCGATCATTTCCTGCGACTGCTCGCTGGTTAGAGGTGTATCGATTTTCTGCCGCAGCGCGCTCGCCAAAGCATCGATATCGCCAAGTGGAAAGTAGCTGTCCTTCGAAAGCCCCACTTCGACATTCGCAGTGATATCGCTTGCAAGTACGTTCAAGCCGTATCCCATCGCTTCGAGAAGCGCGATCGGCATGCCCTCATGGCTGGAAGGCAACACGAATAGTGCCGCCTGACTGAACAATGCCGAGAGCTCGTCCCCCCGCAGCGCGCCCGTCAGCACGACGCCCGGCACAGTTTCAGCTCTTGCGCGAACAGTCGCGGCATATTCAGCCATATATTCCGCTGATCCGATCAGGGCCAGTTTGAGAGAGGAATCGGAAAGCTTCGCGAAGGCCTCGATGAGATCAAGCTGACGTTTTTCTGGAACGATCCGCGCCACAAGAGCAATGTAGCGTTTCGGAGCGAGGCCGTGTTTTTCCAGCCACGTCGTGTCGGTACAGGCTGGCCGAAGCGTGACGCCATTGGGGATAAAGGTGATCGGCACGTGATAATGCTGCCGCATGGTTTTTGCGATATCGTTGGACACTGCGATCCGCGCATTTGCAAAGCGCATGCCGCACCATTCGCCAAGCTTCAGCATTGCGCGCGAAAGCCGTCCCCACTTCTGACGGTTATAATCAAAACCGTGATGCGTCACGACCGTACGCAGTCCGAAAAGGCGTGCCAGCGGAACGGCAAGCGCCGGACCGATTGCGTGAATGTGCAAAATATCCGGACGACTGAAACCGGCTCTCAGCACGCCCAACACCGTGTGCACAATTGCCTCGAACTTCATGGAGGTCGGCGCCCAGCCTGGCGTCACCTGTACCCCCTCCCAGACATAGGGCTGCTTCTTTTCAAGATAAGGACGGCGTCCGATGACCTCGACATCCCAGCCTTTCGTCACATAAAGCCGGGCGAGCTCTTCGACATGTTTTTCCACGCCGCCCTGCACATTCGGAACGCCGCGAAGTCCCAGCATCATGACGCGAGGCCGCTTGTCGTTTCGAACCATCAAAGTGCTCCCAACTCGGCATAAAGCTCCAGCGTGCGGTTTCTGTATGCCTGTGGCGAGAATTCATTGCCCGCCCAGAGGCGGCCTGCCTCTCCCATCTTGCGCCGCGCCTGCGGAGCCAATCGCGCAAAAGCGCCCAGGACGCGGGCGAGATCGTCAATATCGCCCGTACGCGAAACCATCCCGGTCTCGCCTTCGATAATCATTTCGGGAATTCCGCCAATGTCCGCGCCGATCACCGGCACCCCAAGTGCATAGGCCTCCAGAATACTGATGGGGGCGTTCTCATACCATTCAGACGGCAGAACAAGCGCTTTCGCCTCGCCGATCAGCCGATGCAGCCGCTCGCCAGAGACATAGCCCGCAAAGGTGACATCGCCACCCGTCTCGGTCGCAAGTGCCTTCAATGATTGTTCTTCCGGCCCCGTGCCAGCAATGACAAGTTTCTGTCCGGCAAGAGCCGCCGCGCGAATGAGCGTACCGATCCCCTTTTCCGGCGCCAGCCGCCCGACATAGGCGAAATAATCGCCCTCCTCCGTATAGGGTTTCAGATCGTCCGTATGGGCGAAATTGGGAATGTAGACCAGTTTCTCTTCAGGCCAGCCCCATTCGGCAAGCTTTGCAATATAGAAGCGGCTCGGCACGACGATACGGTCTAGCGTGTTGCGATATAGGCCGAGCATGCGATGAATTGCCGTCTCAACGAGCACCAGACCGCTTAACGCCGTGGAATCCTTGATGCATTTGTGAAGCGCCACATTGTAGATGCGCCCGCCCTTGCAGCGCTCGCATATCTGGTTGTGGGACAGCATCTTATAGGCCGGACAGGCAAGTTTCAGGTCGTGGGCCGTCATGACTGTCGGAATTCCAGCGTCTTTCAGAACCGGGAAAATCGACGGCGATAGATGATGATAGATATTATGTGCATGGGCGACATTGGGGCGAAAGTGCTCGATCAGCGCCTTGATCCGGTCCCGCGCCTCCCATGAATAGATGATCTTGCCCGCCTGCACGACTTTGGTCAGCGGGCTGCTTTCCCGTCCATACTCTATTTCGGACACGAAATAGGACGACCAGTCGGACGCAAAATTATCTGGATGCTGCATGGCAAAGGGTGCGGTTTGCCAGCCGATTTCGGAAAAGAGCTTGATGTGATCGAGAAAAACTGTTTCGGCGCCACCGCGCCGATAAAAGTAATTGTTGATCGCCAGCAGGCGATGTTCCCTGTCATTTACATGCGTCAAGCAGCACCTCGTTGCACGCCAAGGCGCGCCAGCGCCTCGCGAACGGAAAGAACAGCCGCTCCGCTCTTCGCCGCATGGGATACGAGGCGTTCAAAGGTCTCAGGCCTGCACCCGAATTCAGTCGGCGTATCGCTGATATCATGCGTATAAAAGACGAGCCAGCCAGGATTGGCACTAAGATCGTCGATCCAGCGGGTCTGGCGCGCAGCCCCGTCGTCTGGCTGTCTTATTTCCACCGCCTGCAAAAAGGCAAGATCAATCATGCCGCGATTGATGCGATTGCCGCCGCCGCGACAAGTCGCGAAACGGTCGGCAAAAAGCCGTCGCGACATGACGGACGAAGCACAATAGGGGTAGGCAAAGCTGCGCTGTTCGATGCGATCAGGCTCAAACGCATCGAGATAGGCCGTGTTGCGATCAAGGTCAGCCGCTATTTCCTGCGCACTGACGTAAGGCACATTGAGGTGGCTATAGGTATGGCAGCCCAGTTCATGCCCACGCTCGACCAGCTTCCGACAGCCTTCCTGCGTAATCAGGTTTCTTTTGGTTTCTTTCGTGCCAACCAGATTCCCTGCGATATAGAATGTACCGCGAACGCCATACTTCTCCAGAATGGCAGCCCCGGTGCATTGCGCCGTGTCAGGCACATCGTCAAACGTAAAAGTAATGATCCGTTCATTCTCCGGCAGGGAGCACGGCCGCAATGGAAAGCGACGGCTGATACTGTCGTTCAGCCGTGTGACATACCATTCCAGGCGACTGCGCGCCCTTTCAAGACCGTTCATGTCCGCCACTGCACTGCCTTCCCCAAAGCTATCTCAGAGCCTGTTCAAAATCGCCATCCCGGCCTGCAAACGGCGTTTTTTAATTCAGACTCTCAGACAAGCCTTGCCTTAGCCTGCAAACGCAATCCGAAGATGGCAACCATGATACAGAACCAAACTGCCCCACCGTTCTGAAAGAACGTACTTTCCATACAAGACATATATAATCCATAAAGCCAAAGCCGAATGTACAGGAGCGTTAATATAGGATTGTTATCTGTTCTTTCCGCTTCCTTAATATATCGAAGGGGCAGGATCATTATCCAGAAAAGTGTCAAAACCAGACCGATAATACCGGCATTGATCATCATATCGAGAAACGAATTATGCGCATTGAAAGCGGCGACAGCCCAGCTTGCGCCACCGCCGCCTGCATAGACCATTTCAGGCGTCTTCCAAAACGAGTCCAGACCATAGCCGAAAATCGGTTTGGCCGAGATAGCAGAGAATGCAAGTTTCCAGATATCTGACCGATTGGTGAAGCTGGCGTCAACTCCCAAGTTTTGGACAAGCTCGCGCAGTGGATCGAATACAGCGGCCCCGACGGCAATAATATTAAAGGCCGCGATCCCGCCAATCGCGATGAAAACACGCGTCCATTTCAGCCGTACAAACATCTGCGACATCAGGACGATAAACGGCAGCATCGCCGTCGACGTCTTGCCGCCCGTATGCAGAACAAAGACCACACAAAGCGCAACAATCAGCAATCCGGTTTTCGGCAAGCCGGTTTTCCAGACGTAGAGCCCGAAAAAACTCAGCAGAACCAGAGAGGCAGCGGCAGCATTCTTGTGCGGATAGTGACCACGCCATGCACCGGCCAGCATGGGCTCAATGACTTCGGTAGCCTGATGAATGGCACGTTGTGGCAAAAAGATTACGCCGAAATAGGCCAATGCCAGCGTTATCAGTGAGCCGATCGCCAACAACCGCGCCAGCTGGCGTTCAGACTGCGGCAGCAGGAGAAAGATGCTTGCATTTAACGCAGTCAGAACAGACAAAACCACTTTTTTGCCTGCGATCAGGGGATGAGCAGACGGCAAGGCTGTCACGAAAAGCCAGAAGAAAACCAGACCGATCAAAACGCGCGGTTGCAAGACGGCATCGCGCATCGAGCTGCTAAGCGCACAAACCAGAAAGCCGCCCGTGAGAAACAAGGTGACCAACTGATTGAGCGAACTGGATTCAGCGGCTTTAGCCGACACCCCGGTCACGGCGCCAAGATCAGGATAGGGATTCGTCCCGACCCAGATAAACAGGAACATACAAAGAAAAAAAGCGGCCCCAATAGCCGACGAGACCTGTGGCCGGATCCCTTCACGGTAATGTACCGACAGTTCAGCCAAGTCAGACCAGACCCTCACGGTTTCGGCGCCATGCACCAAGATAGCTCAGACCCAGCACAAGAACCACCCCGAGGCCCATTCCGGCAATGCCGCCAGCGGCACCCAGCACCACCGTCTTGGGCGGCCAGCTGCGGCCTATTGGCGGAATTGCCGTCGAAATGATGCGGATATTGGTCGCATCGAGCTGCTGGCGCTGGCTTGTCTCCGACGAGCGGGTCAGGAACGTGTTGTAGATCGAAACTTTCGCGGCCATGTCCCGTTCGAGGTCCGAAAGCTGGACCTGGGCATCATTGTCGAGTGCGACAGCCGAACGTGCGGAAGCTGCCTGTGCATTAAGCGCAGCTACGACCGCATTCGCCTGATCAAGATCGACCTTCGCCGATTGCAGGATACGTGCCCGTTCCTGCATCATCTGCTGTTCCAGACCTGCAAGCTGGCGTTCCGTATTTATAAGTTCCGGGTAACGTGGCCCATAAGTCATGGCGAGAGCGTCGTAACGCTGTTTCAGCGACGCATATTGGCCGCGCAGGTTCGTCATCGTGGGCGACTGCAATGTGCTTGCCGGACTGACGGCGCTGCCGGTGTCCCTGGTCAATTCCTCGTAGCGCGTGCTTGCGTCAGCAACTCGCGCCTTGGCATCGACCAGCTTGGAGTTGATCTGCGTCATCGACTGGGTGCTGACGAGTTCCCCTCCTGCCGTCTGCAGACCATGCGCCCTGCGAAACGCCGCGACTTTCTCTTCCGCTTCCGTCGCGGCCTTCTGCAAGGTGGCCAGACGTTCGGACAGGGCGGTGGCGGCCCGCCCAGCTCCGTCGGCATCCGCTTGGGCAACTTCTTCCTGAAAGGCATTCGCGAGGGAATCGGCAACCCTTACCGATTTTTCCGGACTGTCCGTCCAAACCGCAATCGTAACCAGATAGGAACGCTCGGGCCGCGTAACGTTGATGCGTTGCGACAGCGCGCGCACTGCGGTCAGCGTATCGTCTTTCGGGCCTGCCGGTTTGCTGAGGCCAAGCATTGCTCGAAGATCGAAAGCTGGCGGCGGAGGAACAAACTCGGCATCGTCGTTCAGTTTCAAATCCGTCACGACCCGCCGGAGCACATTGCCGGAAGTCAGGATGCGCATCTTGCTTTCGATGTCGAGAATCTGACTATCCGCCTGCAAACTTTGGGCATAGACATCGTTCGGCAGCAATTGAAGACCGGAGGGCGGCACCAGCAAATCCGTGTAGGCGGTATATCGCGGCTTTGCCGCCATGCCATAGGCAAGCCCGGCCAGCCCGCCTATGACGGCGAGCAAAGCTATCGAAATCCACCTTGCACGCAGCCAGGCGAGCGCCTGGAAAAGATCGACTTCAGGCAGCATCAATCCTTTGCTTGCGGGCGCGACCGTTTCCTCTTCTCGGACGACA
This sequence comes from Ochrobactrum sp. PL_is501, assembly GCF_055816895.1. NCBI lineage: Bacteria > Pseudomonadati > Pseudomonadota > Alphaproteobacteria > Hyphomicrobiales > Brucellaceae > Ochrobactrum > Ochrobactrum sp. PL_is501. The sequence goes on from NZ_JBVPGR010000036.1 coordinate 285,937, forward strand.
TATGTTTGGTGCCTGACTGCGCGCGGCCGGTTATCGGCAGACACCAGCTCTTCACTGGCAGTCTCCGTTATCCGTGCTTTGGAAGCGAGATCGCGCAAGGTATACATTAGTTACCCCTAAAATTCAGTCAGAAGCGCAAACTTGGCGCTACTGTTTCCTTAGACTTAAAGATTAAAAAATTCGGTTAATGAAAGGCAATCACACTTGAGAGTGTCGCTAAAATGCAAATGGCGGTCAATTACTCCTTCGGTTTCTGAAAAATTTTCGTCGGCATGCTTGGCACCTGGAGTTTTTCGGGATTAAGAGAAAATGGAACATATGTCTCGCCACCCCAAATACGCGAAACGATCCGATTCCCTACTTGCCTGTCTCTTGAAATTCCGAGCGTCATTCTCCCAAAAGCACGCCTGGCAGGAGCGCCCCGAAAATTCGGTATGAAATATTGAAACGCCATTGGTCGACATTCCTGTCCTACGCAGCTTCCAGCGGGAGCCTTTTTGCAGCAAATATCGCACAGCTTTTTACATTTGCCATTCTGGCGCGGTATCTCGGTTCGCATGAATTCGGTTTGTTTGTGACGGTGATGGCCGTTACCAGCATCGCCACCTTCATCTGCGGCCTGGGCGGAACAGAATGCCTCGTGCGCCGGGTAGCACAAGATCGGGCGATCTATCCGGCAATGCTGGGGCACAATCTCATTCTTATCGGAATAACCGGTGTTGTCCTCGTTGCTGCCGGCATGCTGATATTACCGTTCTGGTTGAGCGGCTCTCCGGAGTTTACGGGAAATCTGGTCGGGCTTTTCCTGCTGCTTGTCACCAATATCGTTCTGGTGCGCCTTATCCTGCTCGTTGAGCAGATCTATATCGCGCATACCGATTTCGTGTCCGCCAATCTTTCCGTTGTCGGGTTTGCCATCGCCCGCACCATCGCGGCAGCGATTGCCTGTCTTCTGTTCGGCGTCTCCACCGTTGTCGGATGGGCCTACTGGCAATTTGCAGTCCATGTCCTGGTCGCAGTCGTCTATGGCTTGTTCCTGCGCAGGCTCGGGCGGCCGCAATATACAATCGTCCGCGATGAACTTCGGCTCGGCGTGATGTTCGCGTCGCAGTTCATTTTCAGGGCAGTGCGCCAGAATGCCGACCTTCTGCTTCTCGGCACGTTGATGCCGCCCAGCATCGTCGGCAGCTATGGCGTCACCCGCCGTATCATCGACAGCAGTACCTTGACTATCGAGGCGATGAATCGCCTTATCTATCCTCATCTGGCGCGTGCGAGCGCAAACGGCATCCATCATGCCCTGCCGATCACTATGCGCCTGCTTGGCGCCGCATTTGCCATCGGCATATTAACGTCGCTGGCCGTGTTTATCATTGCACCCTACCTGCCATATCTGTTTGGCAGCGAGTATGACACGCTGGTTTCCTTCTGTCGCACGCTTTGCTGGGTCACCGTGTTTGTTGCCCTGTGGTCGATTGCGGTCGATCTTCTGGGTGCTTCCAGCCAGCACAGCTATCGCACAGCTGTCCTCAACACAGGCAACATTCTCGGCGCCCCGCTGCTGGCGCTGGCAACGTGGTACGCGCCCGTCACGGGAACTTTCGCGGCCATTTACGCAATTGAAATCAGTATTGTGCTGGCATCATGGGGATGCGTTGTCTACCTTGTTCGCCGGAGTCGTGACGCAGAAGCGAAGAAAGCGGTTTCAACAGTGGGGGCTTAGATGGCGGACATCTCGATCTCGGCAAACGACGTCAAGTCGCAGCGCGTTCGCGCGATGAAGACTGATGATATCCCCGCTATTCGCGCGCTCTTCCAGCAAGTTTTTCGTCCACATTCAAAATCGTGCCACGAGACTTTCGATCCGTATTTTCAAAAGTTCTTTTTTGAAAACCCTTATTACGACCCGGCGATTGGCAGCGTGGTCCATGAAAACGAGCACGGTGAGATCGATAGCGCCATCTCGGTCCTGCCTATCCCCTACAGGGTCAACGGCCAATCGATCATGGGGCGATTGCTTTGCGCTTTCATGATGAAGCCGGAAATGTCGCCACGCGGCGCCGCCGAATTGACACTCACCTTGCGTCCGAGCGAGAAAATCCTCAACTTCACCGACAGCGCCGCCCCCGTGAGCCTCAAGCACTCCGAAGCGATCGGCGGGATAACACTCGGCACACACGGGCTCGGATGGACACGTGTATTCCGAGCGGCCAGCTATGTGGCCAATTACGTTGCCGAACGGCGTCCAGTTCTCGGCGGATGGGCAACCAGTTTAGTGGGCAGAATGCTCAACCCCCTCTTTCCAATTCCCGCGATCAAGAAAACAGCCAAATCCCGGGCAGATGTGAGGGAAATTGCGCAAGAAGAAGCCATATCTCTCGTTCCCGGTTACCTGCAAAGCTATTTGGCGCATCCAGCCTGGACAGAAAGCGACGTCAACTGGCTCTTCCGGATGGCTTCAGACAATCATGCTGCCGGTGCCTTGCGGTTCTGCGCGATCAACGACCGCACCGGCAGCCCGGGCGGCTTCTTTTGTTACTATACGCGCCCCAATGGCATCGCAGAAGTTCTGAACATCATCACAAAAGCGGGAATGGAAAAACATGCCGTCGATGCGATGCTGATCCACCTGCAGGATGAAGGGCATATCGCGGCACAAGGAAGGGTTGATCCGCGTTATCTCAATGCGCTTTCGCAGCAGTCGATCATGTTCTTTCGCCTGAAAGCCAATGTCTGCGTTGCGACGGCAAACGTGGAAATGCTGAACGCAATTCAGCGCGGTGATATCTTTATTGGCGGTCTTGCGGGTGAAAGCTGGAGCAGGTTGTCGACCGATTTCTATTGAACGGCGAGCGTCCTTTCCAAAAGAAAGAAAGTAGTCGGCCCCGCCTTGCCTGCACCATTATCCAACTGGAATGCAATCGGGCCAGACCCGGCGGCTATTTTTTCGTGAACCTTGCCGTCAAGGCCAACAGGCGACAGTGCCCATGAAACCGTGTTTCCTGCCAGATTCACATCCACGCGATTGCGCAGCAAAGTAACCGGCAGACGCCCCCAATCCTCAATAACCTTCTGCGCCTTATCACGGAAACGCATATCGGAATTGCGCGCATCGCTGGCGAAAATTACAAGCAGCTTTTCGCTGTCCTTCAGCCCTTTTCCATCAATTGCCGAAACTGCAAACAGCCCCCTCGCCTCCGCATTGCCGAGGGACAGTTCCTTCAAGGTCACGTGATCTCTCAGCTCGGCAAAGGCAATGGCCTCGGTCTGAGGCGTAACAACCTGCATGCGCTGTTTGTTGCGGTCGAGCATGACCTGGCCTGTGACGCTTTCAAACAAGCCTTGCGACGGATCGGTGGCGTTATCGTGCGGCAACAGTTTTGCCGCTTTCAAGCGCCGCAATACATTGTCGAGCGATACACTCCGATAGTCGACCGCAACCGATTTTTGCAGGCCCCGCGGCCAAGCCAGCCCTTTCGCTGCAAGACCTATTCCACCGACAAGCGCCAATGGCTTCAGTCGCGCCGGTTCCCGGAACTCGAGCGATTCACCAAGACTCGCTTCGCCCTGCATCAGAAACGGTACATTGAAAGGTGCCGTTTCGACGTCGCCCCTGCGAAACAGCAGCGACGCCAGTGTTTCGCCGGCACGAGCAACGGGATCCGCAGCGAAAGTATAGGGTACGATGCGTTGGCGGAACGGAGCCGCCTCATTGAAAGCCAGCGTCAGCGGCCCTTGACCATGGCGGCAAATACCATCCCAGCCCTGCAAGGCGGCATAGGTTGGCATCACTATTCCAGCTTCGTAGCGATAACGGTTCCAGAACAGGTGCTCGTATTCTGTCGCGAGGAAAGGCCGCCCGAGCCAACGTCCGGCAGCGATTTCACCGACATAGGACGCGGCGTCGGCAATCGAACTGGTGTCTTTGATTTCGGTACCCGGATCAAGCGTTCCGATCCAGTCATGATAGGTATTGGCAACGACCGCTTGCTGGTTCTGTCGCGAAAGAGCCGTTTGCACCGTGAACCAGTTGTTATAGGGAGCGACGAGGCCGCGATAACCAAGATCGCGCAGCGCCTGCTCCAGACGCCGGGTCAACAAACGCTCTCTCTCAACGAGAAAAGCCTGAAAATCCCGGAGCCGTCCGCCACCTCCGCTCCGTCTTTCCGGCAAACGGATGGTTTGCTGCTCCAGATTTTCGCCGGATGCCAAGCCGCCCCAGGCTCGTGACACGGCACGGGTATCCGCATATCGCTTTTTCAGAAATGCATTGAATGCCGAACGATAGCCGGTCCAGAATGTTGTCCCGTCACCGGGCTCGTGCACAAAGCTCGTAAACTCGATGCCATTTTCGTTGAACGGAATGATCAGCGCCAGCGCAGGGTCTTGCAAAGGTGCAAGTCCCGTATAGGGATTGACCGTGGCATAGACTTCTTTCTGAAAACGCAGCCAGTGATCGAATGCCGCATCATCGACATAAATTCGGCGTTTCAGATTGCCGTCCGGCCCCCATCGATCGTTGTCCTTGCCGCCAAAAGCGCCGCTTTCGGAAGTAAGCCCGTCGATAATCCAGTAGATACCTTCGCGCTTGAGCGCCGCCATCAGATAGCGCATCCGGTCAAGGGCCTCAGGGCGGAAATCAAAATCACGCGCCTGCCCGAGCATCAGGTCGGCATCGACGAAGTGAAACCGGGCTATATTGTAACCGTGCAGGCGGAGCTGCCGTACATATCGATCAATAAAAGCGTGATCCACCGCCCGCGACGACGGCGGCCCCCAGGCAATGGACGCACATTGCAACCGCAGCGCCTCGCCCGGCTTGTCAGCATGCGCGAAATGCCCGTCGGCATTTGCGATCAGGCGATTTTTCTCTTCGATGGGCGCGTTGACCAGAAATCCCGAAAAATCGAGAGGACTCCCGGCAGAGATTTCGAGATTGTTTTCTTTGACCGGAAGCCATTCTTCGGCACCGGCACCGGACATTGCGAGGCCAATCAACAAGGCGGATAAGGCCAGTCGCCGCATGTCCATCAGGGTTCCCTTATAACCTTGCTCTCAATCCATTCGGTCGGTTTGCGGCGCGGCTGAAAAAAGCCGAGGGGCAGTGCTGCTGCATGAAATATCCAGGCAACCACCGCGTAGACACCAAGTTCGATACTACGCGTTCGGACACACATTGCCACGAACGGAACCGCGACAATGATGCCAGCCACAACAATTGCGGGAAACCATCCCGGCACAAGAAACAGGGCAGCTATGACGGCCAGCCACCACAGATAAACCGCGCCCCAGAGCCGTAATTCCGGCAGTTCGCGAAACAGGTTTTTTTGATGCGGTTGCCCCATCGCAGCACGCAACACTTCACCGGTGCCGCGCAGGTATTTGCTTTTCCAGCGACGGACCAGAAGTTTGTAGGCGTTCATCGTATAGCCAAAATGCTGCACGAACGGCCGGTCCAGACGATGGAGTTTCCATCCATGGCTGCGCAGGCGAACACCGGCATCAAACTCTTCGTGACCGTGCAGATTGCGATCGGAAAAATAACCGGCCTGCTCAATGGCGCTGCGCCTGTAAAGCCCGCCGCCGTTCATGCGGTCGATATCGCCTGTCCGTGCTTCAGGCGAATGACGTTTTGAACGGCGCTGAAATTCCAGGCTTTCCAAAATCTGGTCCACGACATGGCCGGTCACGCCGCCGACGTCGGGGTGGCTGTCGAGATAAGCAAGGGCGGCGGCAAGAAAATCCGGCTCAATTATCATGTCGCCATCGATCAGGCAGATGAATGGCTGTGTCGAATATTGAAAACCAAGCTGTGGACCAAGGCCGCAACTGGCCTGCGCGGGTGGCTCGATCTGCACGATCCTGATCGGATATGCCCGCGCGATTTCGATGGTGCGGTCGGTCGATCCACTGTCCGCTACGATGACTTCGACTTTTCCGCCGGGCAAAGCCTTCAGGGCGCTCTCGATGGCCGCGGCGATGCGCGCTTCCTCGTTCAAAGTCTTGATGATGATCGAAACAGACATCGTTGTCCTATTTGCGAGAAAGCACGTTCGAAGCAGCACACCAGCCAGGCTGGCATTTCATAGTTTTCTTTGGTTTCAAATCTACTAAACCTTTCAACTACAAAATGAGATTCGACGCGGAGACCGTGAAAGACATTTATGATGACCGTTGATTTTGACATTCGAGTTTATAAAAACACGGAACAGTTATCCAGTGACTGGCCGGATGCCGATGACAAGACCGGTAGCGCATTTTTTGTTTTTCAGTCCAAATCCTTTATCCGGGCATGGGAAGCGAGCTACGGACAGAAATCCGGAACCGAGCTATGCCTGACCGAAGTCCGTCAGACGAACGGAACCCCGCTTCTCTTTCTGCCTCTCTCTATCACCCCCGGCTACGGTTCCCGCGTCCTTTCATTTATCGATGACGGTGTTAGCGATTACAACGGGCCCATTATATTTCCAGCGGCAGCGCAACTTTCGCGGGACGCTGCCGTTCGCATACTTGAAGCTGTCATTGCAACGGTTCCCTCTCATGACGTGATCGCGCTTTGCAAAATGTCAGAGCAGGTCGAAGGCATCGCAAACCCTTTGTGGCAGTTGACAAATCTTTCCTCCGAAGCGTCAACCCATGCAATTTCCTTGACCCGTCCAATGGAAGAGATCGAGCAGTCCATACAGGGCATAAGGAACATCAAGAAGCGGGACCGGGCACTTCAGAAACTGGACGGTTTCCGTTTTTACGTAGCCCAAACGGAAACCCAGCGGCAGTCTCTTCTCGAAACGATGCTACGCCAGAAACAGCGTCGTTTCGAGGAAACAATGGTTCCGGGCTTCGATGCCCATCCTGAAAAGCGACGGTTCTTTGAAGAGGCGACCGAACAGCTTGCGCGACGCGATGCTCTTCATTTTTCGGCACTTGCTGTGGATGAGACGATATTGGCTACGATGTGGAGCGTCGTGCGCAATGGCCATTACTGCGCAATGATTACGACTTTTGAAGACTGTGAATGGAGCAGATACTCGCCCGGCAAGGTGATAATTCTGCATCTTTTGCACATGCTCAAAGCGGACGGCTACCAGTGTTTCGATCTGGGCTTTGGCGATGAACCATGGAAGCAAGGCTTGCGTGACCGGACCGTTCCTATGCGTGACTATATCAGAGCGGTCACTCTTCGCGGGCGTATATCGCTCACTCTCAATCGGTCGCTGGAACGGATACGCGCCACGGCGCTTTATCAGAAGTTACGTCCTTTGAAATGGCAATTGCTGCGAAAGCTTCGATAGAGCATTTCCGAACCAAAAATGTGAAACGCCCACGCGGGGAAATCAGTCCCCGGACTGATTTCTAATCCCGCTTTGATGCATTCGGAAATGCGAAAAAACAAATAGATAGAGCGGTTCCAGCGATTCCGTTAAAACAGGAACCGCTCTTGTTGTTTGGTCCCAGCATGTGATGGTTTGTTTTTCGTTTGAAGATTTCGGGTTTTGTGTTGCTGGATGGCGATGTTCGATGCCATTTGCCGAGGAGACCGCACCGAAGATATGACCGACAAAACCGTTTCAGCCCGTTTGCCGTGCTAGACGAACTGAACACCGTTATCCGTGAGAACGGTATGGATTTTGTATGGCACTGTTTTGACTGGGACCAAACACCTAGAAAAGCGATGCGATACTTTGAACGATTGCCCAGCCCAGGAATGTCGCCGGCACGCTGAGTGCAGCGAGCATGATGCCGAGAAACACATAAGCGGCTTCATTCGGCGAGCGTTTTGTTTGCTCCGGAGTCTTGTGCCATTGAGCAGGTACGCCATCGAACATTATATATATCCTCCTTCTCCCTCGCTTTGATTATTGATCGAAGGCGGAATTGTTCAAGTCAAAATAAATGGATGTATTTATTGTGTATTTTATGCTAAAAGCGGCGCAACTTAGCCTGACTTGTCTGCGCTGATGCCGGAGGAAAGGCTCGTTTCCCGCTTTATTTGCTTGATAAAAAACAATTTTACTTTTTTACTGTAAGTATCGATATATCGGAAATTTCAAAAATATCTGAAAACTCGTTTAGTGGCGGCCTTTTCCTGCGTCAAAATGGCACGCGATGGGGCGGACGGATTCAACTGTCCGCCGGCCGGATATCCGGATCAGTAAAAGCTGTTCGGAAAATAGCGCAGGTAAAGCTCTGTCAGCGTGCCCTTCTGCTGCAAGGCTTGAAGGGCATTGTTGAAGGCGTTCACGAGAGGCGCATTTTGCTGTGCTACGGCGATGGAGAGGCCGCTGCCAAGAAATTGCGGCGCAAGATAAGGGCCACCTGCAAAAGTGCAGCACGCATGACCTTCGGGACCGTTCAGCCACAATGAAAGCGCCATGCCGTCGTGAAACACGGCGCTGATCTTGCCGCCCTTGAGGTCGGCGAGCATGAGGGAAGCATCGGCGTAAGGTTTCGCGGCTGCCTCGGGAAAATAGCTTTTCAGCAACTGCTCATGCGCTGTGCCGGCAACGACGCCAACCTCCTTGCCCTTGATGGCTGTCGCCGGATCGCCGTTGAAGACGTCAGCGTTGGTCGTCGCAAATCGTGCAGGCAGACGCATATAGGACCGCGTGAAGGCAAATTGTTCGCGGTTTGCATCGGTCGGTTTCCAACCGGCGATGATGGCTTCTGCCTGTCCGCTGAGCAATCGTTCCTCCAGCTCATCCCATGGCACGGCTTCGATCTGGCATATGTCGTCTACGCCCAATTGACGGCAAAGCGCCTTGGCAAGATCGACATTATAACCGGAAAGCTGTCCCCGGTCGCTCAGCATGTTGAATGGAGGGAAGTCGACTGTGGTGATGAGCCTCAACCGGCTGAGCGTTTGCAGTGACGGCGAGGGCAGCCGCTCCTTCTGGTTAATGAACGAGGGAGCCAGCGGCTTGGTGTCGGAAGCCTCTGCGCCGGAAGCTTCTGCGCCATGAATGCCACATGCGAATGTCAGCGCGATCAGCAGTCTGGAAGGGCGGCGTTTCATGACTGGCTTTTGGCCTCTTTTCTATAATTTCGCGTTAATTGAACAATCGGGTGGTGCGCATATTCACCCAAGGTTCCATGAAAATAAAGGTTGCAAATATCTCAGGGCATATTACTTTCCGATTGTAATTTTACCGAAATAATTAACTAATTAAGTATTCGGTAAAATTAGTATATACGCAAATTCATAAAATATAACATAAATATTCAGTAGTGCGGGGGTACTATGAGTAGTGTATCGACTGCGTTCGATCTGGAGATATGCAGCGCCATATCAGCCAGATTGGAGCAATGGGGTGTGTCTAGAGATGCGTTGTTGGGGGCCTATGGCGCGGCTGCTCACCATGGAACATCTTTCTGTGTGGAACTGGTTCAGAGAGGGGACGTCGCAGAATCGGTCATTTATGCAGCTATCGCTGATATTCTGGGAGTGGAGTTCACAAACGAAGCTATGCCGTCCCGCATTTTCGTGTCTGGCGAAGAGAAGCCATCGGCTTTCGTCGACGTCGGGCAGGTCATGGTTCTGGGAGCAGATGGGGGCAGTCATCTCTATATAGCTCCGTCGGAAAATCGCATCAGGGCGCTGCGGGATTATATTCTTGCAGCACCGCATTTGAAGAACCGGATACGTATCTGCACGCCGCCACTTCTCAAGCAGATCATGCGGCAACGGCATCAGAAGGATCTGATCGCCCGGGCCTATGAGATGACGCCGCAGTCACTTTCCGCTGCCCGGGTTCTGGATACGCCGCAGGCATTCGTCATCGCCATGTCGATCTACGCTTTCTTCGCCTGCATGTTCAACTGGCCGGGAACCACGCTTCTTGTGCTCCATGTAGCGCTGTCTATATTCTTCTTCGGTTGCGTGATGATCCGCTTGTTCGCAGCTGTCTCCGGACAGCGGTTGAAGTTTCTCGAAATCAAGAAATGCCGGCCACGCGACTTGCCGACTTATTCCGTCCTTGTTCCGCTGTATCGCGAGCAGGATGTGGTTGGCCAGCTTGTCACGAGCTTGAAGCGGCTGAACTGGCCCGCCAGCAAACTCGATATTAAGCTGGTCTGCGAGAAGGATGATTTCGATACAGTATCGGCGATACGTCGTGAGCGGCTCCCGTCCAATTTCGAACTGGTTCTCGTGCCGTCCGGAGGTCCGAAGACAAAACCGAAGGCCTTGAATTACGCCTTGCAATTCGCGCGGGGCGAGATTGTTGCCGTTTTCGACGCCGAGGACCGTCCGCATCCTGATCAGTTACTTGAGGCCTGGCAGACTTTTCAGGCTGAAGGCGACGAATTGGCCTGTGTCCAGGCGCCGCTGATAATCGGAAACTTTCGCCATAATTTGCTGACGCGCATGTTCGCGTTCGAATATGCTGCGCTTTTCCGCGGGCTGCTGCCATGGCTTGCTTCTCAAGGCCTTGTCATTCCGCTCGGGGGAACTTCCAATCATTTTCGGCGATCCTGTTTGGAAGAGGTTGGCGGCTGGGATGCCTACAACGTCACGGAAGATGCCGATCTTGGCGTGAGGCTCGCGCGGTTCGGCTATCGCATCGGCGTCATTACGCGGGGAACGATCGAAGATGCGCCGGTAAATTATGATGTATGGCGCAAGCAGCGGACACGCTGGCTCAAGGGCTGGATGCAGACATGGCTCGTCCACGGGCGCCAGCCGCGTGACACATGGCGCGAGCTTGGCTGGTTCAGATTTACCGTCAATCAGATTTACTCTTTGGGTATAATCAGTTCTGCACTTCTGCATCCTCTGATGCTCGTCATGTTCGCTCTCCTGCTGATCAGCATGCTGTTCGAGCCCCTGACGACACACGGTCTGTGGCTGTTGGGGATCGATGTGACGAACATCCTGCTGGCCTATCTGAGCTTCTATCTTCTGGGTGCAAGGACGATGGAGCCAACGGAGCTTGGAGGCTATGCCTACCTGTTCTCGATCCCGGTATATTGGGTGTTGATCTCGATCTCGGCCTGGCGTGCCTTGTGGCAACTGGTGCGTGTGCCTCATCTGTGGGAAAAGACGCCGCACCAGCCAAGCCTGTTTTATATCTCGGCAAATGACGAGGTGAGAAATGTGGAGCCGCGTCCGATGATCGATTGATCCTCGGCGCCGATTGCCTGAAGGTCTCTTCCTTCATAAGGCAGGGTCAAAAGGATGCGCCGGATTGCAGCCAGTCTGGCGCGCCTTTTGTCATTCGACCGGATGATCGTCCAGGGCGCGTAACCTGTATCGGTCCTTTCAAGCATGGTGTGCAATGCGTCGGAATAATCGTTCCAGCGGGATATGCCTGCCACGTCCATAGGCGAAAACTTCCAGTTCTTGAGTAGGCTGTGGCGGCGCTCGTGAAAACGCTTGAGCTGCATTTCCTGGCCGATATCAAGCCAGAATTTGAAGAGATGAATGCCATCCGTAACAATCATGCGCTCGAAATCGGGTGTTTCGGTCAGGAACGTTTCAAGCTGCGCCGGCGTGCAGAAACCCATGACGCGTTCCACACCGGCCCGGTTGTACCATGAGCGATCAAATGTGACGAACTCGCCAGCCGTTGGAAAATGCGCGACATAGCGCTGGAAGTACCATTGCCCCTGTTCGGTTTCGGTAGGCTTCGGCAACGCCACATTGCGCGCGGTTCTGGGGTTCATGAACTCGCGGATCGTAAAGATGGTGCCGCCCTTGCCGGCAGCGTCGCGGCCTTCGAACACGCTGATGACGCGCCCGCCCGTATCCTGAAGCCAATATTGAAGCTTGACGAGTTCGATCTGAAGCCGCTCCAGCGTTTCTTCATATTCATCCGACTTCATTTTGGACGGATAGGGATACCCGCCTGACCGCAACGCATTGTCATCGATCCATTTCGGCAGCTTCGGGTCATTGATGTCAAACGAGCGCGCCACTCCGTCAATTTTCAGCTTGATTGGCTTGTCGCCCGATTTTGCTTCGTCTTTTTTGTCTTTCTTTTTGTTAGCTGTCTTCGAACTGTCACCCACGGCAATTCCCTTTCGTTTATATCAAAGCATGATATGGGCTGTTTGGAAGCCGCGTAAAGGTGTTCCAGCATTTCCGGATAAAGTCGATGCCACAACCGCAGAAGGAAACAGCATGAGCGAGGCAGGCAACCGCACCGATCCAGAACCAGAAGCCGCGACGTCGATTTTCGAGCCGCTTCTGCGGGTCAAGGGCGTTGTGATCGCCAGCATTGTCCTTGCGGTTTGTGTGCTGGCACTGGATCTCCCGTTCTGGTTTCGCGCTGGCCTGCTGGCCCTTGTTGTTCTTGGCGCCGTGTGGCTTGCGAGCGAAGTTGCGGGCAGCGAACCGGACGAAATTCCAGTGAAAAGCATAGCGCCCAACGAAATGGCAGGCGTGTCCGGCGAGCGTCTGGCCGAACTTCTTACCGATCCTATGATCGTCTTTGATCATAGTGGCACGGTGTTATTCATCAATTCGGCGGCTCTTGAAGCCTTCCAGTCACTGGAAACCGGAACAGCACTTTATCTGCGGTTCAGGGCGCCCGAAATGCACGCCCTTATTCAAGGGGTTATCGCTGACGGCGAAGCGCGAAGCATAGAATATTTCGAGCGTGTCCCGATTGATCGCTGGTTCAAGGCCATGGTCAAGGCCTTGCCCGGCAAGGATGGCAGGCCGGAACTTTTTGTCCTGCTTTTTCGGGATCAGAGTGAAACGCGCCGCATCGATCGCATGCGTTCGGATTTCATCGCCAATGCAAGCCATGAGTTGCGCACGCCTCTGGCATCGCTCCGCGGCTTCATCGAAACGTTGCAAGGCCCCGCCCGAAACGATGCGGCTGCCCGCGATCGCTTTCTGGATATCATGCAGAAACAGGCCGAACGCATGTCGCGCCTGATTGATGATCTCTTGTCCCTGTCGCGACTTGAGATGCGGGCGCATCTGGCGGTCAGTGAATGCGTGGACATGACTTCCATTCTCAATCATGTCGCCGACACGCTCACTCCGTTGGCGGCGGGCCTCGACATCAATATCGAGCGAGTACTGCCGGATCATCCCGTGATGGTCACCGGCGCGCGTGACGAGCTTATCCAGGTGTTCCAGAATCTGGTCGAGAATGCCTGCAAATACGGACAGGCAGGCAAGCGGGTGATTGTCAAACTGGATGAAGACGATAGCGGCAGTTCTCCGGAGGTTGTCGCATCGGTTCAGGATTTTGGTCCAGGCATCGCTGCTGAGCATTTGCCCCGCCTCACGGAACGCTTCTATCGGATCAACGTGGAAACCAGCCGGGCGCAAAAGGGCACAGGTCTTGGCCTTGCCATCGTCAAACATATTCTCGCGCGCCATCGCGGACGCCTGGTCGTTCGCTCGCAGTTGGGCGAAGGGTCGACATTCACGGTGCGGTTGCCGAAGCGGGCAGCATGAATTCTAATGTTTGGTCCCAGCATATGTTGGTTTGTTTTTCGGTTGAAGATTTCGGGTTTTGTGTGGCTGAGTTGCTGGATGGCCTCGAGCGGCGTTTTGAAGCGCAACGCTTTGAGTTGTTTGGCGTAATTATATGCCAACAACCAATCCCGGACATGACGGCGTAGATCGGTGATGGAGGCATAGTGGAAGGATCGAATGGTGGCGTCCTTGATCGTCCGCACCATCCGCTCAGCCTGTCCATTGGTCCAGGGATGATAGCGCCTGGGCAGACGAGAGATGCCATGCCGTTGCAAGCAGCGATGCACGCTTGAGCGTGACACAAAAGCCCCGCCTTTCGACGGGGCTTTTGTTTGCAGTTTGAAGCGGGCTAGATCTGACTATCAGCCTGCCCGCTTGGGCTGGTCGTTTCGTTCACATCCTCATCCTCCGGCCTTTTCGGAGGCTTGCGTGCTATCAGGCTATAGAACATCGGAATGAAGAAGGTCGCGATGAACGTTGCTGCCAACATGCCGCCGATAACGCCTGTACCGATCGAGTGACGGCTTGCCGAACCGGCACCCGTGCTGATGGCCAGCGGCACCACGCCGAGAATGAAGGCCAGCGACGTCATCACGATCGGACGGAAGCGCAAGCGGGCCGCCGACGCTGCCGCCTCAATGGCGGATTTGCCGGTCTCTCGCTCAAGCACCGCGAATTCCACGATCAGAATCGCGTTCTTGGCCGCCAGACCTATGAGTGTCACCAGACCGATCTGGAAATACACGTCATTGGTCAATCCGCGCAGATCGGTCGCCAGCAATGCGCCGAAGATTGCAAACGGCACTGCCGTGATGACGGCGAGCGGCAGGCTCCAGCGTTCATATTGCGCGGCAAGGATCAGGAACACCATCACCAGGCCGAAGATCATGGCCTGCGTGCCTGTGCCGCTGGTCGTCACTTCCTGATAGGCCGAGCCGGTCCATGCGATCTGGTAGCCTTGCGGGAGAACTTCCGCAGCCACTTCCTGCATTGCCTTGATCGCATCGCCGGAAGTGAAGCCCGGCGCCGGATTGCCAGTGACCTTGGCCGCGTTGAAGGCGTTGAAGCGTTCAAGCTGATCGGGACCGACAATACGCTTGACGGTCACAAGGGCATCAAGCGGGATCATGCTGCCGGAGTTGGCCCGCACGAAGACATGCTTGAGGTCGCTCGGATCGCGGCGGAATTCGGCTTCCGACTGGAGGTTGACCTGATAGTTGCGGCCAAACAGCGTGAAGTCGTTGACGTAGAGACTGCCGAACGTCGCCTGCATCGCGGTGAACACAGAGTTGATCGGCACACCCATGGCCTTCGCTTTCTCGCGATCAAGCTGGATGTCGTATTGCGGGACATTCGGATCGAACGTGGTACGCACGCCCTGCAATTCCGGTCTCTTGGCCGCAGCGTCGGTAATGAGCTTGGTGGCCCGCGTCAGCGAATCCACACCGCCGCCCGTACGGTCCTGAACATAGAGCTCAAAGCCGCCGGTGGTGCTGAGGCCCATGATGGGCGGCGGGTTGAACGCCAGAACAAGACCGTCCTTGATGCCCGCATTCATCCCCATGATGGCACCGGGCAGATTGCGCGCGTCGGTTTCCGGCGTCGTGCGTTCCTTCCAGTCCTTGAGCATGATGAACATCGTGCCCGCACTGGTTTTCAGGCCGCCCGACAGAAGGTCGAAACCAGATACCGCGAAGACGCTTTCCACCGCCGGGCTTTTCCGGATGTTCTCACTCGCCTGATCGAGAACCGCCGTCGTGCGCTCCAGAGAGGCCGCAGGAGGAAGCACGGCAACGCTGAACAGGAAGCCCTGATCTTCATCCGGCAACAGCGATCCCGGCACCCTTTCAAAAAGATAGTAGGTAGCGCCCAGAAGGCCCGCAAAAATGATCAGGCCGATGGCAGCACGCTTCAAAAAGAAGCGAACGCCGCTGGAGTAACCATCTGTCACCCGCTCGAAGAAGCGGTTGAAGATGCGGAACGGCAGCATCGGCTCATGGTGCCCCGGCTTCAGGATAAGCGCGCAAAGTGCCGGTGTCAGTGTCAGAGCCACGAGGCCCGACAGCGTCACCGAAATCGCGATGGTCACAGCGAACTGCTTATACATTTCGCCAACCAGACCGCCCATGAAGGCGACCGGAATGAACACCGCACACAGCACCAGAACAATCGCAACCACCGGCCCCGTCACTTCGCCCATGGCCTTGATGGCAGCCTTGCGCGGCGACAGTTTTTCGGTCGTCATGATACGTTCGACGTTTTCCAGAACCACGATAGCGTCGTCGACCACGATGCCGATTGCCAGCACCAGACCGAAGAGCGTCAGGAGGTTGATGGAGAAGCCCAGCACATACATGCCCGCGAAAGTACCAATGATCGAGATCGGCACAGCGATGATGGGGATAAGCGTCGCGCGCCAGTTCTGCAGGAAGATGAACACCACCAGCACGACGAGAATGATCGCCTCGATGAAAGTGTGAACCACTTCCTCAATGGAAACCTTGATGAACTTGGTCGTATCGAACGGGATCGAATAGTCGATACCCGCCGGGAAGCTTGCCTTCAGCTCATCCATACGGTTCTGGATAAGCTCCATCGTGTTGAGCGCGTTGGCGCCCGGCTGCAGATAGATTGCAATCGGGACAGCGGACGTGCCGTTCAGATTACTGTCGACGAGATAGCTTTCCGTACCGAGTTCGACACGCGCAACGTCCTTGAGACGGAGCGTTGCCGCATTGGGGCTCGAACGGAGGATAATGTTCTCGAATGCCGCAGCATCCGGCAGGCGTCCCTGCGTGGTCGCCGTATAGGTGAACGGCCCGGCTTGCGGGTCCGGCTGGTCGCCGAAGCGGCCTGCGGCGAACTGCGCATTCTGCTCCTGGATAGCCGTCGAGACATCGCTCGGTGTCAGATTATACTGCGCCAGCTTGTCCGGACGCAGCCAGATACGCATCGAATAATCGATATTGCCGAGCAGCTGCACATCGCCAACGCCCTGCAAGCGCTTGAGGTCATCGACCACGTTCAGGAGCGCATAGTTACCCACATAGGTGCGGTCATAGCGATCGCTGTCGGAGAACATGGCGACCATGCCGAGGATCGTGGTGGACCGCTTGTCCACGGTGACGCCAAGGCGCTGAACTTCCTGCGGAAGCGACGACGTCGCACGCTGCACGCGGTTGTTGACGTTGATCGTGGCCTGATCCGGGTCGGTGCCCAGAGCAAAGGTCACGGTCAACTGCATCGTGCCGCTGCCGAGGCTCGAGGACTGCATATAAAGCATGTTCTCGACGCCGTTGATCTGCTGTTCCAACGGCGCGGCAACGGTCTGCGCCACCGTTTCAGCGCTCGCACCGGGATAGGTCGCGCTGACGACAACCTGCGGCGGCGTCAGTTCGGGGTACTGGGCAATCGGCAAAATCCGGATACAGATCAGGCCGGCCAGCACGAGCACAATGGAGATGACCGCCGCAAAAACGGGGCGGTCGACGAAAAATCTGTTCATTGCTTGCCTGCCGCCTGTTCTTTGCCTGCTTCAGTCGCTGCCTCGACCGGGTTCACGGGCTTGCCGGGAGCAGCCTTGATAAGCCCTTCGGCGATGACCCGATCACCAGCATTGAGACCTTCGGACACCAGCCACGCATCGCTCAGTTCACGCGCAACCGTGATCGGCCGAACTTCGACAACATTGTCCTTGTTGACCACATAAACGAACTGCGTTTGCGGCCCCTGAAGCAATGCAGCCTTCGGGATCGTGATGGCGTTCTTGACCTGAATGCCAAGGATCACAGCGCGGACGAACTGGCCGGGGATCAGGCGGCGATTGGGGTTCTCAACGACCGCGCGGGCGCCAAGCGTGCCCGTTTCCGTATCGAGCGACGACGAGGTGAAGTCGATCGTTCCTTCATGGTCATAAGCCTGCCCGTCACCGAACACGACCTTGATCTTGAGGCGATCGGCATCTTCTCCGGTGGCGCCGCGTTCAGCGCGCAGACGGTCGATTTCGGCTGCTTCCGTGTCCGTAAACGAGAAGTTCACGTAGACCGGATCAAGCTGGGTGATCGAGGTCAGGAGACTGGAGGCTGCATCGGTGCCGATGAGGCTGCCCTCATTGACCTGCTCAAGGCTGGTGATGCCGCTGATCGGTGCGGTCACCTTGGTATAGCTCAGATTGAGTTCGGCGGTGCGCAACTGCGCCTTGGCTGCCGCAACCGACGCCTTGTTCAGGTCGCGCGTCGCGAAAGCGGAATCACGAACGGCGGTGCTCTGCACTTTCTGCTGCACCAGCTGCTCAGCGCGTTCAGCGTCACGGATGGATTGCTGATACTGCGCTTCGGCCTGTGCTACCTGCGCCTGAGCTTTTTCAAGCTCCGCCTGGTAAGGGGCGGGATCGATCTCGAACAGCACGTCGCCAGCCTTGACTTCCGTGCCTTCGGTGAAGTTGCGGTGAAGCAATATTCCGCCCACACGCGCGCGCACCTGAACATCGCGATAGGCGCTGATACGTGCCGCATATTCATAGGTGACCGGCACATCATGCGGCTCGATCACGGTAACGGAAACCTGCGGCGGTGGCGGCGTCGCGCCTCCGGGCGCTTGCGCCAGAACGGGCTGACCCGCAAAGACGAGAAAAGCGGCCCCTGCCGCATAAAGCCGAATGGAACGGTTCAATTTCATGGTGGGAGTGCCCTTGCTGTCGCGCGGTGCTGCCAATTTAACATACACGAGTGTTTGTAAATACGAACTACCGTGTTATAGTCAATCATCTAATGTTTCAGATCACGAATGAGTTACCCGGATTTGAGTGGCTAACTGAGCCTCCAGCCTGCGATTACCCGAGAGAAGCCATGCGAAGAACGAAAGCCGAGGCTGCCGAAACCCGGGAGGCCATATTGCTGGCCGCCGAACAGGTTTTCCTCGAACGCGGTGTCAACCAATCTACACTTATGGAAATCGCCTGTCATGCAGGAGTGACCCGGGGTGCGATTTATTTTCATTTCCGCGACAAGGTCGAAATTCTTCGCACGATCATAGGCAGCGTCCGTTTCCCGCAAGAAGAAATCATGCTGCAGGCGGCAGCCGTCAATCACCCCAATCCAATGCATGTCCTGGAGCAATCGAGCATCCAGGCGTTGCAGCTGTTTTCGCAAGATACGCGTCAGCAGAATATCTTCATTATCATCAACCAGCGCTGCGAATTCGTCGGCGAAATGGCCCCGCTTGAAGAGCGCGTCAGGGAAGCGCGCGCCAATGTCCTCTCCTTGTTCGCAGGATTGCTCGACGTGGCCGCAAGACGCGGCGAGCTTTCAAAGGAATGGACCGCGGACACCGCAGCCCCGATCCTGCTTTCCATGCTGAGCGGTCTTCTCAACGAATGGTTGCGAGGCGACAGGAATTATGATCTTGTGACTTATGGTGGGAGAGCAATCTCAACACTCGTTCGATCCCTGAGGAATCAGGCATTCGAAGCTGATTGAATATTTTTGCCAGATATAATTGCGATATGTTTTATCTGCCGAGGAGGCAATTTTTTCCAACAGAGAATTTCAACCAATTGTGAATGTCAAACTTCAAAATTGGGAGAGACGCTCGACTCTTTTATAATTTACGCTTACGTCAATGTAACTCTTGCGAAGAAATCAAAACTCGACCACATTTATCAACGAGGGAGCCATCCGGGGGGCGGATGGCTTGGGAGACGGCGGGCGCACAGGCGGCCCAATATAGGACGGAGCAATCCGGGGAGAAGAAATGGCAAAAAAAACGACTGGGCAAAGTGCATCCGCGGCTGAAGCCATGACCGCAGGATCGGCAGCCAAAGGCGCCTCGGCGCAGGAAAAGATCTGGTACAAGACTTATCCGGCCGGCACGCCTCACGAAATCGATCTGAGCAAGATGACCTCGATCGGCGACATGATTTCGGCATCTTGCAAGCAATTTGCTTCCAACAGTGCTTTCACCTGTATGGGCAAGGATCTCACCTACAGCGAACTTGACGAACACTCGCGGGCGCTCGCAGCGTTTCTCCAATCGCGCGGCCTCGTCAAAGGTGATCGTGTTGCGGTGATGATGCCAAACATCCTGCATTATCCGATTGCCTTTACCGCTATTTTGCGGGCCGGTTTTGTAGTTGTGAACGTCAATCCGCTTTATACGCCGCGCGAGCTGGAACATCAGCTGAGCGATTCCGGGGCCAAAGCAGTGATTGTTCTGGAAAACTTCGCGTCGACGGTGGAAAAGACCCTGAACACCGTCAACGTCCCCAATATCATCGTGGCCTCGATGGGCGACATGCACGGTTTAAAGGGCCACATCATCAATCTCGTCGTGCGCCGCGTGAAGAAAATGGTGCCGGCGTGGAACATTCCGGGGCATATCCGCTTCAGGGATGCGTTGGCACAAGGCCGCGCCCAGTCCTTCAATCCCATTCCGGTACAAGGTTCCGACCTCGCCTTCCTGCAATATACAGGCGGCACGACAGGCGTCTCGAAGGGTGCGATGCTTACCCATAGCAATATTCTTGCGAATGTTGAGCAGATGAATGTCTGGATGGATGTTGCGTTCCGCAAGAAGGGCAGGCCGAAGGCGCTGAATTTCGTATGCGCCCTGCCACTTTATCACATTTTCGCGCTGACCGTGAATGCGATGGTCGGCATCAAGCTTGGCGCCCGAAACATTCTCATTCCAAATCCACGCGATATTCCCGGCTTTGTAAAAGAGCTGAAAAAATATCCGTTCCACATTTTCCCCGGCCTCAACACCCTGTTCAACGGCCTCATGAACAATCCCGATTTCCAGACGCTGGATTTCAAGCCCCTCATCCTGACCCTTGGCGGCGGCATGGCTGTTCAGCGCCCCGTTGCCGAACGCTGGCAGAAGATGACCGGTTGCCACATCACGGAAGGCTATGGCCTTTCAGAAACCTCGCCCGTTGCCTGCGCCAATGCGCTCGATGCAACCGAGTTCTCGGGAACCATCGGCTTGCCCATGCCATCGACCGACGTCGCAATCCGTGATGATGACGGAACAGACCTCGCGCTCGGAGAAGTCGGCGAAATCTGTGTGCGCGGACCGCAGGTGATGGCGGGATACTGGAACCGTCCTGATGAAACCAAACGTTCGATCATGCCCGACGGTTTCTTCCGCACCGGCGACATGGGCTTCATGGATGAACGAGGCTATACCAAGATCGTCGATCGCAAGAAGGACATGATCCTTGTTTCCGGCTTCAATGTTTATCCGAACGAGATCGAGGAAGTAGCCGCTGGCCATCCGGGGATCGTGGAATCGGCTGCCATTGGCATACCGAACGAACATTCGGGCGAGGTCGTGAAACTGTTCGTCGTGCGCAGCGACCTCAACCTGACCGCAGATGACGTCAAAGCCTATTGCGCTGAACGTCTCACCAACTACAAGCGCCCGCGCGAGGTCGAGTTCCGCGAAAGCCTGCCGAAAAGCAATGTCGGCAAGATACTGCGCCGCGAACTGCGCGACTAGGGCATCGGCCCGAAAATCGGAATCGATTTTCGAAAAGCACGATGGCTCAATAGGTTAGAGCGAACGCATGGCGCTCCAAGAGCATTCATCAAGAGGTGACTGCGGCCGGATAACTTATCCGGCCGCAGTCGTTTCAAAGTGTTTCATGCAGAGGTTAGGGTCAGTAGCTCAGGCAATCCGGCAACGCTATCCAGCACCACATCCGCATGGGGCTCGAGTGCTTCGCGTGGGCTGTTGCCCGACAGGACGCCGACCGCCAGCCCTGCCCCGGCTGCATGTGCCGTTTCCAGATCGTGCAGATTGTCGCCGACCATGGCGATCTCGTGCGGCGAAAGCCCCAGCTTTTCTGCAAAATAGAGCAGCGGATCGGGGTGAGGTTTTGGACGTGCCGCCGTGTTATAGCCGATCACGACGTCGAAAAGCCCGTCAATGCCCAGCGCCTTGGCCGTCGCGTGTGCTCCGGCTTCGGAATCGTTGGTGGCAATTCCCAGACGAAACCCCATCGTTCGAAGGGTTTCGAGCGTTTCGCGCACAGCCTCGATAGCAACCGCAGACCGCGCGCCCTCGGTGACGCAATAGGCGTCATATTCCTCTATCCGCTCGCGCAATTGCGCATCGCCAAGATCGGGGTGCCAAAGCGAAACGATGTCCTCGACAGTACCTGCGGCGATAACGGAATTGGCGCGGAACCGCTCGCTCATCCAGTCATAGCCGCCGGCATCGAGCAGGGCGCGCGCCCTCGCCTCGTCGCCTTCCGCCGAGCGTTGCGCCAGTTGCCACGAAATCGAAAACCACGTGCGGTCGAAATCGATCAGCGTGCCGTCCTTGTCGAACAGGACGGCACGGATCGATTTGAGGCTATCTGCGGAAAGCCTGCCGCTCATGCTTCCAGCGCACCAGCGCGCTTTTTGACGGCGGAAGGTTTTGCCCCAAGCAGCTTGAGCAGATCGTCGCCACGGCGCACATAACGCAGCGAGCGACGGGTCAGGACAAGGCCATCCTGAGGGGCGGTCAGCGTGATGTCGCCTTCCGGCTCGCCCGGGCGCGTTACAACGGTTACCAGCGCCGCGCCTGCCTTGACCTCATCGCCGGGCGCTGCATGATACAGCACCATGCCGCCTTCCGGTGCGCGGATCATCTCCACATGCGACAACGGGGTTACGCGCCCCTTATATTCGGTCTCAAGCTTCACGTTGTCGTCGCGGACAACACCGCGGTGCACGAGGAATTTATACAGCCCCTCCGCATCGCCCTTGCCCATATCCGCATAAACATCGGTCAATCCGCGGAACTCCACCGTCGTCACGGCGCGGCGCTTCATGTTGCGTTTGTCGGCAGGCAATTTCAGGACCGGATGCGCGCAAGCTTCTTCAAACGCCGCATCCGCCGTGGTGTCCCATGCGAGGATTGCCGTGGAATTGAGCGCGATGGCGAGATCCTTCATGTCCTCGGCAAATTCCCCGGCGATATAGACATAGTTGTCGCTCTCGTCGTCACAATGGAGGTCGAGCACGATCTCGTGCGGCAGGGCCAGCTTCAGAAGCGTCGCCTTGAGGCGTTGTGCCAGGGCGACCGGCGCATCGGGTTCGGCGAGCCCGGATGTGTCGAAGTCCGGCAGAAGCGGAAACGCACGGTTGAAATTGGTCATCGAGAAGGTCTCGAAACGGCCAAGGTGCTGATAAGCCTGCCACTGGTTCGAGCCGATGGGATTTGCCTGCGGAACAACCGTGATATTGCCAAGAACGCGCCCTTCTTCGGCAGCTTTCTTCAGCATGGGAACCAGGAAATGAAGAGCCGCCTGCCCCGGAAGCTCGCCCCCGTGAAGCGAGGACTGAAGATAGGCGCCGGGGGCATCCTTGTCGTTGCCTTCAAAGCGCAGAACGCGCAACTCGATGGCATTTCCCGGTACATCGCCGGCAAATTTTATAATCTCGGTTTTCATTTCATGTCCCATTCTATTCCTCATGAAGAGAGCCGGATTACAAACCCGGCTCTCTTTCATTTCTAATTGTGCAGAGAATGTCGTCAAGCTTTCCTTCGCGCATGCAGATGCGCGACAAGCCCTTGCGTGGATGCGTCGCGACCGTCGCTCGCTTCCTGCCCCGACACGACCGGCAGAAGTTCGGTCGCCAGCTCCTTGCCAAGCTCCACGCCCCATTGATCGAAAGCGTTGATGCCGAAAATCTGCGCTTCAACGAAAACACGGTGTTCGTAAAGCGCAACCAGACGCCCGAAAGCGAAAGGATCAAGCTTGTCGTGAACCAGCGTCAATGAAGGACGATTGCCCGAGAAAACGCGATGCGGCGCAATGCGCTCGACTTCTGCATCGGGCAGATTCTTTGCCTTCAACTGCGCGCGTGCCTCGTCCAGCGTGCGGCCTTTCATCAAGGCTTCCGACTGCGCAAGGCAATTCGCCAGCAGCATTTCGTGCTGGTGATCGAGGTGCTTTTCATGGCCCTTTGCCGCGACGATGAATTCCAGCGGAATGGTGTCGGTGCCCTGATGCAGAAGCTGGAAGAAGGCATGCTGGCCGTTGGTGCCGGGTTCGCCCCAGACGACCGGGCCGGTCGGACCGGAAACCGGCTTGCCATCGACCGTGACGCTCTTGCCGTTCGATTCCATGTCCAGTTGCTGCAGATAGGCCGGAAGGCGGGCAAGACGCTGATCATAGGGAATGATCGCACGGCTGCCATAGCCGCAGATTGCGCGGTGCCAGTAACCGATAAGGCCGAGCCAGATGGGCAGGTTCTTTTCCAGCGGCGCATCGCGGAAATGCACATCCATCGAATGCGCGCCAGCGAGGAACTTGCGGAAATCATCCGGTCCGATGGCGATCATCACCGGCAGGCCGATGGCCGACCAGACCGAATAGCGTCCGCCGACCCAGTCCCAAAAACCGAAGACGCGCTCTTCGCCGATGCCGAAAGCCGCGACCTTGTCGAGCGCAGTCGAGACGGCGGCGAAATGCGCGCCAACGGCAGCTTCGCCCAGCACATCGGCAACCCATTTGCGCGCCGTCTGCGCATTGGTCATGGTTTCGATGGTCGTGAACGTCTTGGAAGCGATGATGACAAGCGTCGTTGCAGGATCGAGAACGCCAAGCGTATCGGCAATATGCGCGCCGTCGATATTGGAAACGAAATGCGCTTTCGGGCCGTCATGATATGGGGACAGAGCCAGCGTCGCCATGACAGGGCCAAGGTCGGAACCGCCGATACCGATATTGACGATATCTGTGATTTTCTTGCCCGTCGCGCCTTTGATCGCGCCTGACCGGATGCCATCCGAAAATGCCGCCATACGGTCGAGCACTTCCTTCACGTCCGGCAGAACATTGTGTCCGTCAACGAGCACTTCCTTCGAGGACGTATCGCGCAGCGCGACGTGGAGAACGGCGCGGTCCTCGGTATTGTTGATATGATCGCCCGCGAACATCGCCGCACGACGGCCCTCAACATCGGCAGCGACGGCCAGTTCCTTGAGCAGTTCGATCGTTTCGTCGTTGACCCGGCATTTCGACCAGTCGAACAAAAGGTCATCGAGGGATAGCGAATACCGCTCGAAACGGCCCGGATCTGATTTGAACGCCGCGCGCATGTCGCGCGGGGCCGAATCTGCCCAGTGCTTTTTCAGCTTTGCGACTGTTGTTTCAAGCTTGGTCGCGTCTCTTGCCATGAATGCTACTCCCGAATCAAATCGATTTAATTGCGGACATTAAGCGTTTTAGAGAGGATTTGCGGCAAATAAATTACCGAACTTCCAATTTGGACGGAGTGTCATATACACCATATTGATCAATTTAGGGTGATCCATCCAGAGCGCGTTTCGATCCGGTCCAACCAGATCGGCGCGTTGCTGCAATTTTGTTTTGGCGCATTTGATCCGAAAATGGTTTCACACCTTTCGGAATGCGCCCCAGGAGTGAAGCATGGACCTGACCGGAGAAGAGCGGATTGCGGCGCCACGACAAGCGGTGTGGGATGCGTTGAACGACATTGAAACGCTGAAATCCTGCATTCCCGGCTGTGAGGATATCGAGCGTATTTCGGAAAGGGAAATACGCGCCGCCCTCAAGGTGAGCTTTGGAATCCTCAAAGTCCGCTTTCATGGCATGCTCGAACTTTCGAACATGGTTCCGCCTGTATCCTACACCATCTCCGGTCATGGCGAGGGTTCCATAGCGGGCTTTGCGCATGGTGCTACGGATGTTCGCCTCGACGAGGACGGCAGCGATACGATCCTGTCTTATTCCATACGTGGTGACGCGGGCGGCAAGGTCGCGCAGATCGGCACAAAACTGCTTGGCTCCGTCGCCCGGAAAATCGCCGATCGGTTCTTTGCCAATATCGCGGAAGCGGCGTCCAACGCCGCCGCAAAAACGACCTGATCCGGCTTCATCTTTTACAAGGCAAGCACCCGAAAGTCTGTAAACTTCCTGAAAGTTCAACGGCATGAAACCGAGAGATATTGCGACCTATATTTTCCTTGCCGTCGCCTGGGGGCTGTCGTTCCTGGTGGTGGTGCAGGTCGTTGCCGCCTTCGGCTGGGCGGGCGCGGTGGCCTTCCGTTCCTTCATCGCAGCCGGAACGCTTTTTGCAATTGCAAGGCTCTCCGGGCGCAGGCTCAATTTCCAGGCAGGCTGGAAGCCCTTCGCCATTGTTGGCGCAACCACGGTTGCGGGCCAGTTGATCGGCCTTTCTTACGGCACCCCGCTGATCGGAACGGCGATGGCCGCGATCTGCGTCGCATCGATTCCACTTTTCTCGATGATCATCAGCCAGTTCTGGGGGCTTGAACGCATCACGTCGCGCGGCCTAATCGGCCTGCTGCTCGGCGTGACGGGCATTATCTGCCTCGTCGGCTTTCCCGCGGTTGCGGTTACCCCTGCCTTTGTAACAGGCTGCATCGCCGTCCTGTTTTCCTGCTTTTCCGCGGCTTTCGGCAGCAATTACGCAAGCCGCCGCCTTGCCGGCACGGGATCGTGGGAAACGACCATTGGCGCGTTCATCTTCGGCGGCATCCTGACCTTGCCGCTGGTCCTTGCCGTTCCGGTTCCAACCATGCCCGGATTGGGCGATTTCGCCTATCTGCTGATTTCCGCCTGTGTCATGAGCGCCCTCACCTATGTGCTTTATTTCAGGCTGGTCGGAAATGTCGGCCCGACCAAGGCCATCAGCGTCGAATTTGCGGTGACGGTCATAGCCGTTCTGGTCGGCGCGGTGTTCCTGAAAGAACAGCTGTCTTTCATCCAGTTTGTCGGTGCTGCCGTCATCATTGGGGGATGTGCGCTGGTGCTGAGTTCACGCCCCGCGCAGCCCAAAGAAATCGAAACTATTCCGGCACTGGAAGCGACGGAAAGCAGCCTCAAGTCCGATCCGCTCTGATTTCCGGCTCATGACGAACACGAAAGGTCCGTGCATTCCCGGCCGGACCTTTCGCTATTTCTGGTATGCAATTCTCATAAATTGACCAGATGATAAAAAATTTGACCTTCCGTAAAAATCTGTCATCCTGTCATTAACGGGCATCAAGCGGCAGCAAAGATCGCAGCCCGGAACATAGTTGCGGCGCGCAAAGGGAACCCGCGCCTGAACAAGCAAAAATGGGAGATGCGGTCGATGAGATCAGCAGAGAATTCGCCTATTGATGCAGTCGACAATCCGGGACACGCGAACGGGCCTGACATTCGTGGGGCGCGGCTTGAAAAAGCCGACTATGCGCATGTGTTCGACGATCTGCATCCGCCGCTTACCAGGCACGAAGCCCTGGTCGAATCCGACCGCTGCTATTTCTGCTACGATGCGCCCTGCATGAATGCCTGCCCGACCGGCATCGATATTCCGCTGTTTATCCGGCAGATCAACGCAGGCAATCCGGTGGGGGCAGCAAAGACCATCCTTTCGGAAAATATTCTGGGCGGCATGTGCGCCCGCGTCTGCCCGACCGAAACGCTTTGCGAAGAAGTGTGTGTTCGCGAAACTTCGGAAGGCAAGCCGGTCAAGATTGGTGAATTGCAGCGCTACGCCACCGACGTTCTGATGGAAACCGGCAATCATCCATTCAAGCGTGCGCCTGAAACCGGCAGACACATTGCCGTGGTTGGTGCGGGCCCGGCGGGCATCTCCGCTGCTCATCGCCTTGCGATGCATGGGCATCGGGTAACGATTTTCGAAGCGCGGCCCAAGGGCGGCGGTCTTAACGAATATGGTATTGCCGCCTACAAGACAGTCAATAATTTCGCGCAGCGCGAACTGGAATTCGTGCTCAAGATCGGTGCGATCAATATCGAATATAACCAGACGCTCGGTCAGGATATCACCATCGAAGCGCTGAAAGCCGGCTATGACGCGGTTTTCCTCGGCATGGGCATGCCGGGCGTCAACGATCTGGGGCTTGCTGGCGAAGATGCGCCAAACGTTATCGATGCGGTCGACTACATCGCCAATCTGCGCCAGACAAAAGACCTGTCATCCCTGCCTGTTGGCCGCAATGTCGTGGTTATCGGCGGCGGCATGACCGCGGTGGACGTTGCCATCCAGACCAAGAAGCTCGGCGCTGAAAACGTGACCATCGTTTATCGCCGCGGTCAGGAAAACATGAATGCCAGCGCCTATGAGCAGGAACTGGCGCAGATTCATGGCGTGGCGATCCGTCACTGGTTGCAGCCGCACGCCCTTGAACGGAACGAAGACGGCACCGTCAATGCCGTGGTCTTTGAATATACCGCGATGAGCGGCGGCAAGCTTTCCGGTACGGGCGAATATCTGACGCTTGAGGCCGATCAGGTTTTCAAGGCCATCGGGCAGAAATTCGAGCCGGAGCCATTGGCAGGTTCAGGCATCACACTGTCCAAGGGACGCATCAGTGTCGACGCGGACTGCCGTACTTCGGTTGACGGCATATGGGCGGGTGGCGACTGTGTTGCAGGCGGTCAGGACCTGACCGTTGCATCGGTGGAGGATGGCAAGCTTGCCGCTGAATCCATCCATGCCACGCTCGTCAAACGTCCCGAAGCAATTGAAGGCTTTGCCGATGCGGTGCTTTCAGGCGGTGCGCTTCATGCGCCAGCCTCCCACAACCGCAGTGTTCATCTGGGCCAGGAACAGGGCTGAGGAGACAGAAAATGGCTGATCTTTCAACGAATTTCCTCGGTATCAAGTCTCCAAATCCGTTCTGGCTGGCTTCGGCTCCGCCGACCGATAAAGCCTACAATGTCGAGCGCGCTTTCAAGGCTGGCTGGGGCGGCGTGGTCTGGAAAACGCTGGGCGCGGAAGGGCCGCCGGTGGTCAATGTCAACGGGCCGCGCTATGGCGCGATCCATGGCGCTGACCGGCGCTTGCTTGGCCTCAACAATATCGAACTGATCACCGACCGGCCGCTCGAAGTGAACCTTCGCGAAATGAAGGAAGTGAAGATGCGCTGGCCCGACCGCGCATTGATCGCTTCGATCATGGTGCCATGCGAAGAAGAAGCCTGGAAGGCGATCCTTCCTCTGGTGGAAGAAACGGGAGCGGACGGCATTGAGCTGAACTTCGGCTGTCCGCATGGCATGAGCGAACGCGGCATGGGCGCGGCTGTCGGCCAGGTGCCGGAATATGTCGCCATGGTCGTCAAGTGGTGCAAGCAATATAGCCGCATGCCGGTGATCACCAAGCTGACGCCCAACATCACCGATATTCGCAAGCCAGCCCGGGGCGCCCATGCGGCGGGCACGGATGCCGTGTCGCTGATCAACACGATCAACTCCATCATATCGGTCGATCTCGACAGCATGTCGCCGGTTCCGTCCATTGACGGTCGCGGCAGTCACGGCGGCTATTGCGGACCTGCGGTCAAGCCTATTGCGCTGAATATGGTCGCGGAAATCGCCCGCGATCCCGAAACGCACGGCCTGCCGATTTCAGGCATCGGCGGCATCAGCACGTGGCGCGATGCGGCAGAGTTTATCGCGCTTGGCTGCGGCACGGTGCAGGTCTGCACGGCTGCCATGACCTATGGCTTCAAGGTCGTTCAGGAAATGATCGACGGCCTGTCCGACTGGATGGATAGCAAAGGCTATCGGTCGCTCGACGATTTCCGCGGCATGGCCGTGGGACATGTCAGCGACTGGCAATATCTCAACCTCAATTATGTCACCAAGGCGCGGATCGATCAGGACCTCTGCATCAAATGCGGCCGTTGCCATATTGCCTGCGAGGACACCTCACATCAGGCGATCACCAATCTGGTCAATGGCGCGCGCCACTTCGAGGTGATCGATGAGGAATGCGTTGGCTGCAATCTCTGCGTCAATGTCTGCCCGGTCGAGGACTGCATCACCATGGAGCAGATCGGCGGTTTCGATCCGCGCACCAAGGAACCGATCCCGGCGCAATATGCCAACTGGACGACCCATCCCAATAACCCGATGGCCGTCAAGGAGGCTGCTGAATAAACAGAAACGCCGGGGCAGCCCGGCGTTTTTTTATGCGCTGATGCGTTTACCGTTTTCCGGCTCGAACACATGGCTTGTCGCCGGATTAACCGCAACCGACAGCACGTCGCCGGGACGCACGGTCAGACGCTCACGGAACAGGCAGGTGAGCGGCTGATCGCCGAGCTTGCCCATGACCATGATTTCCGAGCCGGTCGGCTCCACGATTTCAACCGTGACCGGAACGCCGCCTTCGGCAATTTTCAGATGTTCCGGGCGCGCACCATAAACGGCCTTGCCTGAGAGATTTGCATAATCACCCTGCGGCAAGGGCAGGCGGAAACCGCCATCGGCCACGAAAGCCCCCTCCTCGATCTTGCCGTTGATAAAATTCATCGACGGAGATCCGATAAAGCCCGCGACGAACATATTGGCCGGATGATCGTAGAGATCGAGCGGCGCGCCGATCTGCTCCACCAGACCATCGCGCATGACGACGATCTTGTCGGCCATGGTCATGGCTTCGATCTGGTCGTGAGTGACATAGATGGTCGTGGTTTTCAGGCGCTGGTGCAGCCCCTTGATTTCGCTGCGCATCTGCACGCGCAGCTTGGCGTCCAGATTGGACAGAGGCTCATCGAACAGGAACACCTGCGGATCGCGCACGATGGCGCGGCCCATGGCGACGCGCTGGCGCTGACCGCCGGACAACTGGCGTGGATAGCGGTCGAGCAGCTTGTTGAGGCCGAGAATTTCGGCGGCGCGCGCGACGCGGCTTTCGCGCTCCTGCTTCGGCGCGTTTTTCAGCATCAGCGCAAAGCCCATATTGTCGGCCACCGTCATATGCGGATAGAGCGCATAATTCTGGAACACCATGGCAATGTCGCGTTCCTTGGCGCGCAGATCGTTGACCACGCGCGGGCCGATGGCAATCTCGCCGCCGCTGATATCCTCAAGCCCCGCGATCATGCGCAGAAGCGTGGACTTGCCGCAGCCGGAAGGGCCGACCAGCACGACGAATTCACCGTCTTCGATATCGACCGACACACCGCGCAGAACGCTGACATTGCCATATTTCTTGATTGCATTGCGGATGGATACGGATGCCATCTTGATCTCAATTCTATTTAACGGCACCCGCTGTCAGACCGGCGACGATCTGGCGCTGTGCGAAGACGGTGAGAAGGAGAACCGGCAGCGTGACCACCAAGGCTGCGGCGGCAAGCGGGCCCCAGCTGACCTGCTCGAAGGACAGCATGTTATAGACCGCGACCGGCAGGGTGCGTGTCTCGCGGCTTGCGAGAACGATGCCGAAAACGAAATTGTTCCACGAGAAGATCACCGCAAGGATGAGCGAAACCACAATGCCGGGCTTGGCGATGGGCAGCGCCACCTTCATGAAGATCTGCCATGAAGATGCGCCGTCGATCATGGCCGCTTCTTCCAGTTCCATCGGCGTCGTCTCGAAATAGCCGATCATGATCCAGATCACGATGGGCACGGTGACGACCAGATGGATGATGATCTGCGGCCAGAGCGTGCCGAGCAGGCCCAGCGTCTGGAACAGCAGGAATAGCGGGATCAGATAGGAAAGGCCCGGCGTCATGCGCGCAATCATGATGACAATGGCCGATTTATGCGCCTTGAGCCGCGCAATGCCGTAGCCTGCGGGCACGCCTACCAGAAGCGCCAGCAGCGTCGCCATACCGGTGACGAGAATGCTGTTCCAGAAATAGAGCAGGAAATCATTGGCCTCGAAAATTTGGGCATAGTTCGACCAGGCAAAACGCTCCGGAATCAGGATCGGCGGATAAGCGCCGTTGTCGATTTCATATTTCAGTGAAAGCGACAGCATCCACACGAAAAACAGGATGGCGGGCGACACGATGACAAAGACAAGCAGCGCCGTGCCGAGCTTGGAAAGAATGGATTTGCGCGCCATGGCCGTTCCTCAGGCGTTCCATGCCGTCCGCTGGCGCAGCGCCAGCAGGATCAGCGACATGGCGATGATGACAACGAAGAAGACCACGGCAATCGCCGAAGCATAGCCAATGTCATAATAGGAGAACGCCACATTGTAGAGATAGATATTGATGGTTTCCGATGCCGTGCCCGGCCCGCCCTGCGTCATCGCATAAATGATATCGAAGCTTTTCAGCGCATCGATGGAGCGGATGATAACGGCCAGCATGATGAAGGGCAGGATCATCGGCAGCGTGATATAGCGGAATTTCTGCCAGCCATTGGCGCCGTCGATTTCAGCGCTTTCAAACGGATCGCGAGGCATCGAGGCAAGGCCGCCCAGCACGATCAGCATGACGAGCGGCGTCCATTGCCAGGTCTCGACCGCGACCAGCGACGGAATGACCGTATTCTGGTTGAAAATCCATTCCTGCGGGCCAATGCCGATGAGCGACAGCAGATAGTTCAGCACACCGAGCTGCGGGTGAAACATCATGGTCCAGACCAGCGCAACCGCGACAGGCGTTGCCATCATCGGCATGACGAAAATGCCGCGCAGCAGCCCGCGCATCGGCAATTTGCTGTCAAAAACCAGCGCCGCGAGCGTGCCCAGGATCATGGGCGCGACAACGGAGAGGATGGTATAGACAAGCGCATGCCCCATGGAGTCCCAGAAGCGGGCGTCGGTGGCAAGGCGCAGATAATTGTCGAAACCGACAAAACTGATGCCGCCGCCAAGCTGCCACTGATTGGCGCTCATCCAGAGCGTGAACAGCCACGGGAAGACGATCACCGCCCCGACGGTGATCAAGGCGGGAAGCACAAAAGGCCAGTAGCTCGGCCGCAGCCGGCTTTTAGCGACGGCTTTCTGCCTGGTTCCTGTCGGGGCGGCAGAGGTCATTTTCCTTCGCTCCTTGCGAGGACGGGACGGAATTCTTCCGTCGCGCGCTTCATTTCGGCTTCCGCTTCCGCGCCGTTCAGAAGATTGGTGAGGCCGACGCCCATGATGTCGCGGAATTCCGTGACCGGCACGATAACCGGCAGGCAGAGCTGGCTGACGGGCGCTGATTTCGACAGGGCTTCGACCCAGCCTTCGGGCATGGTGACGCCCTTACGCACCGCCTCATCATCAATGATCGATTTACGGAACGGAACGCCGGAGCCGGTTTGCAGCAGGCGCGCGCCCATCTCCTTGGAAATGGCCCATTGGCAGTAGAGATAGGCCGCTTCCTTCTTGGTGGAGGCTTCCGCCACGCCGATGCCGTCCCCGGTCGTTGGAGCGGCCTGCGCCTTCGGGCCAGCGGGCATGACGCCATAGCCGACCTTGCCGACCACGCGCGACTTGTTCGGATCTTCCAGCGGCGGCGCAAAGCCAATGCCGTCCAGCCACATGCCGACCTTGCCTTGCAGGAAGCTCGACTGGCATTCCGCCCAGTTGAAACCCGCCACGCCGGGAGGTGCTGCCTTGGTCATCAGGCGCTGATAGAGTTTTGCCGCCTCGATGGCTTCCGCCGAATCCGTTTTCAGATTGCCCGCCGCATCGACAGCTTCCTGACCGTAACCGAGCATGAGGCTGGTCCAGACCGGAACATTGGCGTTCTTCATGCCGCGCGCCACGAAACCATAGGTGTTTGTGGACGGGTCGGTCAGCGCCTCGGCAGCAGCGACCAGTTCCTCGAAGGTCTTGGGATATTCGATGCCCTTGGCGGCAAAGAGCTCCTTGTTCCAGTAGATGATCCAGTAATCGACCGAGAAGGGCAGCGCCCCGAAACGGCCATTGGCATCCTTGGCGAAGGCGAGACCGGCGCTTGCGAAATCGCTTTCGGTCAGGCTCGCATCGGTCAGCGCCGGGTCTTTCAGGAACGGATTGAGATCGGCAAGCCAGCCGCCTTTCTCAAACTGCCGCTTCTGGACGTGATAGCTGATATGGATGACGTCGAAGCTCGGACGGCCCGAGGTAAGCTCGATCACCGCCTTCTGGCGCTGCTGCTGTTCCGGCGTCTGTTCGGAACGCACCTTGATGCCGGTCAGCTCCTCAAATTCCTTCTGGTATTTCTGAAGGATTTCGCCACGCGGGCTCTTGATGAGGTTCACTTCCAGCGTCGTGCCGGCATATTTCTTCCAGTCAACGGATGACTGCGCGAAAGACGGGGCGATCCCCGTCATGCCCGATGCGGCCAGGGCCGCCGAGCCCGCCAGAAACTGGCGTCGTGTTGGATGTAGTAATTTCATTTCGTTCCTCCCTTTTCTCGCGGCACGACAACTCCCTTGTCATGCCGTTGATTTAAGCCCCGTCTATATCTGCAAAGCCAGCTTGCGCGCATTGTCGATATGGATCGCAATGGCCTCCATAGCGGTCTGCGGATTGCGGGTTTCAATCGCCGCCAGCACCGCCAGATGCTCCTGCATGACCGGAATGACGCGCCCCGTGATGCGAAACCGTTCCTGATTGATCAGCCGCATCTTGATCGTATTGGTCTGATAGGCGCGCCAGATGATCTCGTTGCCGAGCGACCCGACGATCGTATCATGCAGGTTCCAATCGATGTTCTGCGCCTGCTGTTCCAGTTCCGGCGTCTCGCCTTCGCTCATTGCGCGTTGGAGCGTCTCCTCATGCTCGGCGCGCAAGGAACGCAGCAAGTCATCCGATGCCGACTGGCAGAAGATGGCCACCGATTCCTTTTCGATGAAAAGGCGAAACTGAAACGCCTCGCGGATGAGATTGAGATCGATATGGGCGATCTGAAGCCCGCGCTGCGGCACGGTCTTGATCAGCCCTTCCGCTTCAAGGCGGGGGATGAGTTCGCGGATCGCGCCCAGCGGCAGGCCCGTCATGGTGACGAGCTGGCGCTGCGAAACAAACTGGCCCGGATGAAAATCACGCGCCAGCAAATGCCGGGTGAAGCTTTGATAAGCCTTGTCCCGCAATTTTACCGGTTCGCCGTGATCTTCCGCCAAATCCATCCCCTTTTAAAGACTCACAGAGCTTATGACGCGCTCAGGCGGCTTTTGCCAGATGCAATTGATCGAATACACGACCGATTGCTTCGAAATCCGCGTCATTGAGCGCGAGCAGCGGCGCACGCACGCGACGCCATTCGGGGTCACGCATATGGCGCGCCACCAGCGCCTTTACCGCAGGCGTCACCGGATAGTTCAGCAATTGCTGGACGGCACCGACCAGTTCGGGATCGTCCTGTCCCTCATTGATCATGCGCAGCAGCCGATCGGGAAACAGGTTGGCCATGCCGGAAATCGCACCCTGCCCGCCAAGGCGGACGCCTGCGGCCAGATCGCGCTCGTCACCGATCAGGATCGCAATGTCCTTATGCGCCGCCAGAAGCTTTTCCGTATAGGCCCAATTGCCCGATGAATCCTTGACGCCCGCAATGACCGGACCGAAGGCCGCACGCAGACGGCCGATCAGATCGATGGAGAGTTCGACCGCCGTAACAGAGGGAATATTATAAAGGATGACGCCCCGCGCATCGCCGCCCAGACCGGTCAGAACCGCGGAAAACCAGTTGAAAAGCCCATCGTCAGAGAGGTTTTTGAAATAGGATGGCGGCGCCAGAAGAATGGCCTTGCAGCCGCGGCGCAAGGCATCCCCTGCCTGCAAGACCGCATCGCCAATCGCATTCTGCATGACGCCGACGACAATGCGCGATGCCGGAAAACCGCCTGCGACAAATGCATCGAGAAGAGCAGCACGCTCGGCATCGGCAATCGATGAGCCCTCGCCCGTCGTGCCGAAAAGCGTGACGCTTGAGCAGCCATTATCGAGCCGTGCACGGGCATGCGCCAATGCACGCGCAACGTCGATCTTGTCATCCGCATCGAATGGCGTCGTCAGGGCGGCGGAAAGCCCGAAGCGTTCCTGACCGGAATGATTATGTGCCAAAACTGGCTCCTCCCAAATTTGAACTTTAAGCTTGCACATACTAACATGTTAGTAAAGAGTTAATTCGTGTTCAGCGCGTATTCTTATAAAACGGGCATGGTGTTTCACGCTGGCTGAGGATGAGGGAACGCTCTGCAGCAATCAGCTTATCGGGCTGGGACGACACCCGTTTCGATAAAGGAAAGGACTTCCTTTCGGCTCGGCGAACCGGCCCGCCCGCCGAAACGTGCGCATTTGATGGCGGCTGCGGCGCTGGCAAAGCGGATGATCTCGGCGATATCCCTGCCTTCCACCAGACCATGCGCGAAAGCCCCATGGAAGACATCGCCTGCCGCCAGCGTATCCACTGCATCCACCCTGAAACCGGGCATATGCGAAACCGGCTCGCCAGCGCCTTCCGCCCAGTAGCAGCCTTCCGCCCCAGCGGTGACCGCGGTGAATACATCATAGCGACGGCTCAGGATCCGGACGCACTCGCGCAAATCCGTCGCGCCCGCGACGCTGATTGCAGCGGGTTCCGATGCAACAATATGGGTTGCAAGCGGCAGCAGCGTTTCCAGCAGTTCGACGGGCGCGGTATCGGCATCCAATATGGCCGGAATACCCGCTTCGCGTGCGGCACGCAGTGCGGTTTCAGCCGCCCACGGCCAGCGAACATCGACCATCACGGCAGCATAGGCTCCCGCTGCAATCGGCGGCGCCACATCAGACGGGCTTGCGAGCCTGCGATCATAAAAAGGCACGATGATGCGTTCGCCGCCCGCATCGACGAGGATCGACGAAAATGCGGTGCGTGCGCCTTCCAGCCGCCGGATATAGGCACAATCGATGCCTTCGGCTTCCAGCTCCGCGACGGCGCGATCACCCACCGGGTCAATCCCCGCAGAAGCCCAAAGCGCCACATCGCCGCCAAGCCGGGCAATAGCCGCGGCTGCGCTCGAAGCCATGCCTGCTGCGATTTCCACGGCCTCGCGCGGCAGATATTTGCCCGCCGCTTGAGGGAGCGCATCAAGGCGCAAGATGGTGTCCATGGTGAGGGCACCGACGCAGAGAACTCTGGAGGTCATGGTTACGAAATAAGACCTTCAGAACGCAATTTCGTCCAGAATTCATCCGGGATCGACTGCTCGAACCAGACCACATTCTGCCTGATCTGTTCCGGCGAGCGGACACCGATCAGAATGGAGCTGACGGCCTCATGTCTCATCGGGAACTGCATGGCGGCAGCGGCAAGCGGAACATGATACTCATCGCAAATATCATGCAGGCGATTGGTGCGCGCAACGATTTCGGCAGGCGCGTCGGCATAGTCGAACTTCTGCTCGCCGCCGCGCGGCGCGGCCAGAATCCCCGAATTGAAAACACCGGCAATGACCAGCGCCATGCCGCGCTTTTGCGCCAATGGCAGGAATTCCTTTTCCGACACCTGATCAAGCAGCGAATAGCGGCCAGCCAGAAGCGAACAATCGAGATCAGCTTCTTCCAGCGCATCGCGAATGACCTGCCATTCGTTCACGCCGAGACCAAAGCCCTTGATGTTTCCCGCATCGCGCAATTCGGCCAGCGCCCGAAATCCGCCGCCCCTGGTCAGCGCGTTCCAGTGATGCTCATGCCTTTCGGCATGGGTCACGCGGCCAATATCGTGGACATAAAGCAGGTCGATTTCGGGAAAGCCGAGACGCTGCTGGCTGTCATCGAAACTGCGCATGATGCCGTCATAGCTGTAATCGAAAACCTCACGAAAATTGAGGCCATTGTGCCAGCCGGAATCGAACGGATTTTTCGGCAGCGGCGGCGGCAAGGTACGGCCAGCACGCTCATTGGCCATCAGGCGCCCAACCTTGGTTGAAACAACGGCGCGCTCGCTCTTCTCACGCAGCATATCGCCGAGAAGATGCTCGCTGCGACCGTAGCCATACATCGGCGCGCTGTCGTAATAACGGATGCCGCTATCCCAGCCAGCTTCCAGCAAAGCGTCGGCGTCAGCGCGGGAAACAGGCGCATATAGCCCACCCAACGGCGCGGTTCCCAGACCAAGCGCGGTTACGGTCAAACCGGTACGGCCAAGCGTTCGCTTTTCGGATGCCTTCAATTGCATGGATATCTCCTCCGTAGCGGCGTCCAACACCGCACTCCTCTTTTGGCGATTGATAGAAGCCGGATTGTCGAAGCGCAATTGAAAATATGTGCACCTGCGAACAGATTATTCATGCACGAATAAAATTACCGCAACAACGGCTATTTTTCTGCAAAACGCGCCTGGATGCTCTGCGACAACAGGGCGACCGGGCGTGTCGTATCACCCGGCGGGTTCCATAGAAGTTCCTCGATCTCGCTGGAGGCAATCGGAACCTGACCGTCTTTCAAAGTGAGGTGAAACAATTCCGCCTCGACCGTCGCATCGGCTTCGTTCGCGGCAGGCGCTGCCATTTTCGCGGCATAGCGCAGCTGGCTCTCGTCAATGAGAATGCCAAGCTCTTCCTCGATCTCGCGGATGAGCGCGATTTCAGGCTGCTCCCCCGCATCGATCTTGCCGCCGGGCTGAAAGAAAATCTCGCTGCCGCGCTTGCGCACGAGAAGGAAACGGCCCGCTTCATCGCGGACAATGGCTGCTGAAATTCGAATCGTCTTCATGATGACGGACTTTCGTCTCGCGGGCGAATGCCGTCAAGAATGATGGCGCTCACCGCCCGGGCTGTTTCGTCATAAAATCCGGCTTCTTCCGAACGGCGTCCGAGAACGGCTGCGACCTGAACGGAAAAATCCGAATAGTGCTGCGTTACCGCCCAGATGGTGAAAATCAGATGGTATGGATCGACCGGAGCCAGGCGCTTTTCAGCAATCCACCGATGAATGACCGCCGCCTTTTCATCGACCAATTGCTTCAAATGTCCCTTCAGGAAATCGGAAATCGCCGGAGCGCCATGCAATATCTCATTGGCAAAAAGGCGCGAAGCCTCGGGTTTCTTCGCCGACATTTCGAGCTTCAACCGGATATAGCGGCGCAATTCTTCCAGCGGATCGCCGTCCGGGTCGATGTGCTCGAAAGGCTCCAGCCAGCTGGCGAGCGTATCTTCCAGCACGGTCACATAGATATTCTGCTTGCGCGGGAAATAATAAAGCAGGTTTGGCTTCGACATGCCCGCCTTTTCGGCGATCTGGTCGACCGTCGAGCCGCGAAAGCCGTAAGCGGAAAAAACCTCCAGCGCCGCATCAAGGATAAGCCTGCGATTGATGCCCTGAATGCGCGTCGCACCTTCCGACCTGTCGTTCGACGTCCTGTCGCTTTCGACCGCCTCGGTCCGTGAGTCTGAAGGAGCTGTGGCCATTTGACACCTTTCAGCAGCATAGAATTTTTCAAAAGCGCTTGACCATGTTCAAAGGCTCTTCTAGCCTGCAATTTGACCAACTAGTCAAGTTTTTGCGCAAGGCAAGAATATTGTGGCCAAAGAGCCGGGTCACGGGAACATATATTGGCGGGTGAATGTGGGCCAGAAATATAATGGCCCGGATTTGAACGCCCATACATAATGCGGAGGCAGAGCGCATGGTGCTCACCAGCAATCTTAGAGTCAACGGCGATCGTCTGTGGGACAGTCTGATGGACATGGCCCGGATCGGACCCGGTTTGCGCGGTGGCAACAATCGCCAGACCCTGACCGATGAAGATGGCGAAGGCCGCAAGCTGTTTCAGAGCTGGTGCGAAAAAGCCGGGCTTTCGATGGGCGTGGACACGATGGGGAACATGTTCTTCACCCGCCCCGGCGAAGATGCGGATGCCGATCCGGTCTATATGGGCAGCCATCTGGACACACAGCCGACTGGCGGCAAGTTCGACGGCGTGCTGGGCGTGCTGGGCGGCCTCGAAGTCATGCGTACGCTCAACGACATGAATATCAAGACGAAACGGCCGATCGTCGTCGTCAACTGGACGAATGAGGAAGGCACGCGCTTTGCGCCCGCCATGCTCTCCTCCGGCGTATTTGCCGGTGTCCACGAGCAGGACTGGGCCTATCAGCGCACCGACGCCAAGGGCAAGAAATTCGGCGATGAGCTGGAGCGCATCGGCTGGAAAGGCGATGAGCCGGTCGGCAAACGCAAGATCCATGCGATGTTCGAGCTTCACATCGAACAGGGGCCGATCCTTGAGGCGGAGCACAAGGATATTGGCGTCGTCACCCACGGCCAGGGGCTGTGGTGGCTGCAAGTGACCCTGACCGGCAAGGAAGCGCATACC
Source organism: Ochrobactrum sp. PL_is501 (assembly GCF_055816895.1). NCBI lineage: Bacteria > Pseudomonadati > Pseudomonadota > Alphaproteobacteria > Hyphomicrobiales > Brucellaceae > Ochrobactrum > Ochrobactrum sp. PL_is501. Next base: position 325,379 of record NZ_JBVPGR010000036.1, read on the forward strand.
GGCTCCACGCCGATGAAGATGCGCAAGAATGCAAGTCTTGGCCTTGGCAAGATGCTGCAGCTCGTCAACGAGATCGCCATGTCGCACCAGCCGGACGCGGTGGGCGGCGTCGGCCATATCGACGTATCGCCCAATTCGCGCAATGTGCTTCCCGGCCAGATTGTTTTCACCGTCGATTTCCGCTCGCCCAACCAGGCCGTGCTGGACGACATGAAAGCGCGTTTTGAAAAGGAAGCGCCGAAGATCGCCGAAGAACTTGGCATCGGCATCGAGATCGAAGTGGCGGGTCATTTCGACCCGGTGACTTTCGATAATGGCTGCGTGGAGGCGATCCGCAATGCGGCGGAACGGCTCGGCTACAGCCATCGCAATATCGTTTCGGGCGCAGGTCATGATGCCTGCTGGGTCAACCGCGTCGCACCGACCGCCATGGTCATGTGCCCCTGCGTGGATGGGCTCAGCCATAACGAAGACGAGGACATTTCGAAGGAATGGGCGTCGGCGGGAACCGACGTGCTTCTGCATGCAGTATTGGAGACCGCAGAAATTGTGAGTTGATTTCGGACCTCTCCAAGACTGCTACTGTTCGCAACAAAACCAAAAGGGGAACGACGAACAATGGCAAAGGTCATCAAAGGCGGAACCGTCATCACGGCTGACCGCACCTTTAAAGCCGATGTTCTCATCGAAGGCGAGAAGATCGTTGCCGTCGGCGACAATCTCTCCGGCGATGAAGTGATCGATGCATCCGGCTGCTATATCATGCCCGGCGGTATTGACCCGCACACCCATTTGCAGATGCCCTTCATGGGCACCTATTCCTCCGACGATTTCGATACGGGAACTTCTGCCGCGCTTGCGGGCGGCACGACGATGGTGGTCGATTTCGTCCTCCCCGGCTCGGAAGGCAATCTTCTGGAAGCCTTGCAGGAATGGTTTCAGAAAGCGGGCAAGGCGCGCACCGACTATTCGTTCCACATGGCCATCACCGGCTGGAACGAGCGTACTTTTACTGAAATGGCCGAAGTGGTGAAGCGCGGCATCAACACCTTCAAGCATTTCATGGCCTACAAGGGCGCGCTGATGGTGAATGACGACGAGATGTTCGCCTCGTTCCAGCGCTGCGCGGAACTGGGCGCCATGCCGCTCGTCCATGCCGAAAACGGCGACATCGTCGCGCAGTTGCAGGCGAAACTGCTGGCGGAAGGCAATGACGGGCCGGAGGCGCATGCCTATTCCCGTCCGCCGGAAGTGGAAGGCGAAGCCACCAACCGCGCCATCATGATCGCCGATCAGGCAGGCGTGCCGCTTTATGTGGTGCATGTTTCCTGCGAGCAGAGCCATGAGGCGATCCGCCGTGCCCGCCAGAAGGGGATGCGTGTTTTCGGCGAACCTTTGATCCAGCATCTGACGCTCGATGAAAGCGAATATCACAATCGCGATTGGGACTATGCGGCGCGCCGGGTGATGTCGCCGCCATTCCGCGACAAGGTCAATCAGGACAGTCTTTGGGCCGGGCTTGCGGCTGGAAGCCTGCAAGTGGTGGCCACCGACCATTGCGCCTTCACCACCGATCAGAAGCGTTACGGCATCGGCAATTTCACCAAGATACCCAACGGAACGGGCGGGCTGGAAGAACGCATGCCGGTGCTGTGGACACGCGGCGTGCGCACCGGGCGCCTCACGCCAAATGAATTCGTGGCTGTCACTTCGACCAACATCGCCAAGATCTTGAACATCTATCCGCAAAAAGGCGCGGTGCTGCCGGGTGCGGATGCCGATCTTGTCATCTGGGACCCGGAGGCAACCCGGAAGGTCTCTGCAAAGACCCAGCATTCCTCCATCGACTACAACGTGTTCGAAGGCTTTGAACTCAAGGGCCTGCCGAAGATGACGCTTTCCCGCGGGCGCATTGCTTTCGACAAGGGCCATGTCACGGCACAGCCGGGCGACGGGCGCTTCATCGAGCGCGAGCCGAATGGCGCCGCCAATCGGGCGCTGTCGCAATGGAAGGAAATCGTTGCGCCGCGCAAGGTGGAGCGCAGCGCCGAACATATGCCGATAGGGGTCTGATACATGGCTCTAGCTCAGCTTCGGGAAATGCGCATGAATTTGGAAAACAGCGTTGCCCCGGAGAGGGGCTTGGACGATGCGCGGACCGTGATCGACATCAAAAACCTGTCGCTCGTCTTCGAGACCAATGACGGGCCGGTTCATGCGCTTTCGAATATAGACCTCGCCGTCAAGCGCGGCGAGTTCGTCTCCTTCATCGGGCCTTCGGGATGCGGCAAGACCACGCTGATGCGCGTGGTCGCCGATCTCGAACAGCCCACTTCCGGCTCCGTAACCGTGAACGGAAAAACGCCGGAGCAAGCCCGCCTCGACCGATCCTACGGTTATGTCTTTCAGGCGGCGGCGCTGTTTCCGTGGCGCACCATCGAAGACAATATCAGCCTGCCGCTGGAGATCATGGGGTTCTCCAAGGCAGACCGGCGCGAGCGGATCGAAAAGAACCTCGCGCTCGTCAATCTCTCAGGCTTCGGCAAGAAATATCCATGGCAGCTTTCAGGCGGCATGCAGCAGCGCGCATCTATTGCCCGCGCCCTCTCCTTCGACCCGGACATGCTGCTGATGGACGAGCCCTTCGGCGCGCTCGACGAAATCGTGCGCGATCACCTCAACGAACAGCTTCTGAAACTCTGGGCAGCGACCCGCAAGACGGTGATTTTCGTCACGCATTCGATTCCGGAAGCGGTCTTTCTGTCCACGAAAATCGTCGTCATGAGCCCGCGTCCGGGCCGTATCCATGAAATCATCGATTGCGACCTTGGTCCTGACAGGCCGCTGGAAATCAGGGAATCGGAAGCATTCCTGAAAATTGCCCACAGGGTCCGTGAGGGCCTGCGGCTGGGGCATATCCATGAGTAACGCGCATCGACCGCATCGTGCTGGAGATTGCCCATGAAAGGTTTTCTGCGCGACAGATTCATTCCGGTGACGACCATACTCGCCGTCATCATTGCGCTTTGGTATGGGCTGGCGATTGTGCTCAATGCGCCATTCGAGCGTGATCAGGCTGCGCGCGCGGGGACGGAAATCACCTTCTCGACGCTCGTCGCCAACACGATGCATCAGGAGCGGCCGGTGCTGCCTGCGCCGCATCAGGTGGCCGAAGAAATCTGGAAGACCGTCTTCGGGGTCAAGCCCAGCTCCAAGCGCAGCCTCGTCTATCACGGCTGGGTGACGTTATCGTCCACCATGCTCGGCTTCGTGCTTGGATCGGCGCTCGGCGTTCTCCTTGCTGTCGGCATCGTGCATTCCCGCACGCTCGACAAAAGCCTGATGCCGTGGATCATCACATCGCAGACGATCCCGATCCTCGCCATCGCGCCGATGATTATCGTGGTGCTGAACGCCATCGGCATATCCGGCCTGCTGCCCAAGGCGATCATTTCGACCTATCTCTCCTTCTTCCCGGTGGCTGTCGGCATGGTGAAGGGGCTGAGGTCGCCTGACGTCATGCATCTCGACCTTATGCGCACCTATAATGCATCGAGATCGCAGGTATTCTGGAAATTGCGCTGGCCTGCGGCCATGCCGTTTCTCTTCACTTCCATGCAGATCGCGGTCGCCATCAGCCTCGTCGGCGCGATTGTGGGTGAGTTGCCAACCGGCGCGGTCGCCGGTCTCGGCGCGCGCCTGCTTGCAGGTTCATATTACGGGCAGACCGTGCAGATATGGGCGGCACTTGTTGCAGCCGCATTGATGGCTGCGGTTCTCGTAGCCCTCATCGGCATTGCCGCAGGGATCGTCAACCGGCGCATGGGCGCAAAGCCGGAAAGGGCAGCCGCATGATGACAGGCATTCTTTCCGTCATGGCACTCATTGCCGGTTCCTGGCTGCTCGTGGGTTGGGTGGCAAGCCTGAAAACCCGTAATCCATTCGGCCAGAAGATGCTGGATATCGCGGTGCCCGCGCTGTTCGGCATTGCAATGCTGTTGCTGTGGGAGGTGACGGTCCGGCTCTTCGCCATTCCGCAGGTTCTCCTGCCAGCGCCTTCGGCGATCTGGGCGCGCATCGCGGCGTCCGTGCCGATCCTCTGGGCGGATTTCAGGCAGACATTTCTGAAGGCCGTCATCATCGGCTATGTCGCCGGGTGCGGCCTTGGCTTCATCACCGCCATTATCGCAGACCGTATTCCTTTCCTGCGCAAAGGGCTGCTGCCGCTCGGCAATCTGGCCGCAGCGCTTCCCATTGTCGGCGTCGCGCCGATCATGGTGATGTGGTTCGGCTTCGACTGGCAGTCAAAGGCGGCGGTCGTCATCATCATGACTTTCTTCCCGATGCTGGTGAACACGGTTGCGGGCCTTGCCAGCACCGGGGCGATGGAACGGGACATGATGGAAACCTACGGCTCGAACTACTGGCAGACATTGTTCAAGCTGCGCCTGCCAGCCGCCATGCCCTTCATCTTCAACGCGCTCAAGATCAATTCCACCCTGGCGCTGATCGGCGCGATCGTGGCGGAATTTTTCGGCACGCCGATTGTCGGCATGGGCTTCCGCATCTCCGCCGAGATCGGACGGATGAATGTGGATATGGTCTGGGCTGAAATCTTTGTGGCTGCGCTTGCCGGATCGCTTTCTTACGGGCTGATCGCGCTGATCGAGCGCAAAGTGACATTCTGGCACCCTTCATACAGGAGGGCCTGAGCCTGAATATTTGGCATCCGCAAAAATAAGGTGGACCAAAGTGCATTCCGAAAAGTGGCAACCGGTTTTCGGGCAAATGCACGCAATAAAAAAGAACCAGAGGAGAACTGAAAATGAAAAAGGCAATTTCCTTATGCCTTGGCACTGCGGGGCTGGCGCTCGCGCTTATGAGCAGTTCGGCAATGGCTGCCGACAAGCTGACCTTGCAGCTCAAATGGGTGACGCAGGGCCAATTCGCCGGTTATTATGTCGCCAAGGACAAGGGCTTCTACGAAGAAGAAAATCTCGACGTCGATATCAAGCCCGGCGGGCCTGACGTGGCGCCGCCGCAGGTTATCGCCGGCGGCGGGGCGGATGTGGTGGTGGACTGGATGCCGTCGGCGCTCGCCACCCGCGAAAAAGGCGTCCCGCTCGTCAACATCGCCCAGCCCTTCAAGAAGTCCGGCATGATGCTGACCTGCCGCAAGGACACCAACATCACCAAGCCCGAAGACTTCAGGGGGCGCACGCTTGGCGTCTGGTTTGGCGGTAATGAATATCCTTTCCTGTCCTGGATGAACCACCTGAAAATCCCGACCGAGGGCGGCAAGGACGGCGTGACCGTGCTGAAGCAGGGCTTCAATGTCGACCCGCTGATCCAGAAGCAGGCCGACTGCATATCCACCATGACCTATAATGAATATTGGCAGGTGATCGATGCAGGCATTCCAGCCGACCAGCTCGTCGTTTTCCCTTATGAGGAACAGGGCGTAGCCACGCTGGAAGACGGGCTTTACGTGCTGGAAAAGAGCCTTGACGATCCGGCAATGGTCGACAAGCTGGCCCGTTTTGTCCGCGCCTCGATGAAGGGCTGGAAATACGCTTCCGAAAATCCGGGCGAGGCAGCGGATATCGTGCTCGACAATGATGCTTCCGGCGCGCAGACCAAGGTGGTTCAGGAGCGTATGGTCAAGGAAATCGGCAAGCTGGTCGACGGTTCCGATGGCACCCTTGACGTAGCAGCCGCCGACCGCACGGTGGAAACCCTTCTCGGCGGCGGTTCCGATCCTGTCATCACCAAGAAACCGGAAGGCGCGTGGACCGCGAAGATCACCGACGCGATGAAGAAATGACAAGTTTAAAATGAAAAGAAGAAACCGGCCCAAAAGGTCGGTTTCTTGTTCTACTCTGCGGGTTCAGCCGCGGCGCCGCTTTGCGGCTTTCCCTTGAGCGCCTGGTCGAGTTCCCGCTCAAGTCGCGCTTCTTCCTCTGCCTTGGGCTGCGTAAAGCGTCCGAGCAGCAGATAGGCAACCGGCGTCACATAGAGCGTGGCGATGGTTGCCAGACCAAGGCCGCCAACAATGACCCAGCCCAGAGCCACGCGGGCTTCCGCACCGGCGCCGCTCGCCAGAATCAGGGGCACGCCGCCAAGAACAGCGCAGATCATCGTCATACAGACAGGGCGAAGACGGATATTGGATGCTTCCTCGATAGCTTCGCGGACGCTTAAGCCCTTGTCACGCAATTGATCCGCAAACTCGACGATCAGGATGCCGTTCTTGGCCATGATGCCGACCAGAAGCACAAGGCCGATCTGGCTATAGACGTTCAGGCTGGTGCCGGTCAGCAGCATGGCGAAAACGGCGCAACCCAGCCCCAAGGGAACGGTCGCCATCACGATCAGGGCGCTGACAAAGCTTTCGAACTGCGCCGCCAGCACCAGCAGGATGATGATGATGGCAAAGCCGAACACCATGGCCAGCCCGCTTGACGTTTCGCTGAGCGTGGAAGCTTCGGCCAGCGGAATGATGTGGCTTCCCGGCGGCAACAGGGGCGCTGCGATTTCCTGCGCGGCCTTATAGGCGTCGCCCAGAGCGAAATCGTCACGCAGGTTTGTCGTGATGGAGACGGAACGCTGGCGCGTCTCGCGATCAAGCTGCGGCGGAACCGCTTTTTCGACGACCGATGCGATGGACGACATCGGCACATACCGGCCATCCGTCGTCTTCATGAAGATGTTTTCAAGATCGGTCGGATCGTTGATCGGATTGGTGGTGGCAACGAGTTTCACATCGAAGCTGCGATCCCCGACATAGACCGATCCGATCTTGCGGCCATCCAGCACCGATTGCACGGCATTGGCGAGCCCGGTGATGTCGATACCAAGATCAGAGGCCCGCTCGCGATTGATCTCGACGGACAATTGCGGCTGGGTCGGTTCCACGGAAAGGCGCGGCTGTACGAAGCGCGGGTCCTTTTCCAGCGCGGCGACAACGGCCTGCGCCGCAGGCTGTAGCTTGGCATAGTCGCTGCCGACTATGGCAAACTGCAAGCCGTTGCCCGCGCCGCGAATGCCAAGGCTGTTCGGCTGGGTGGTGAATATGCGCACCGCCGTTATGCCTTTGATGCGCTGGGTGATGTCAGCCATGATTTCCTGCTGGCTGCGCGCGCGTTCCTGCCAGGGGGCCAGCGTCAGAACGACGAAGCCATTGTTCGACGCTCCGTTCGAACCGGCGATGGCATAGGTGGTGGTGATTTCACCACTATCGCGCAGGGGCTGAATCGCCTCCTCGATCTTGTCGAGCTGCGACTGAAGGAACTCCACGCTGATGCCCTGCGGCCCGTTGATCCGCAGCAGCGCAACCGCCCGATCTTCCGATGGCGTCAATTCCTGACGGATCAGACCATAGGCAACAAAAGAGGCACCGGCGAAAAGCATCGCGACGAGCACGACCACGAAAGGCCCCGAAAGACAAAGATGCAGCGTCTTTTTATAAAAAGCAGCAAGTCCGCCGCCGATCCGGCGCAGGAAAAGCGGACCATGGCCGCTATCCTCGCCATTGCTTTCTTTCAGAAAGCGGGAAGCGAGCATCGGGCACAGTGTCAGCGCAACCACGGACGACAGAAGAACGGCAATCGCCAGAACGAAGCCGAATTCGCGGAACAGGCCACCCGCCTGACCCGGCAAGAACGAGATCGGCACGAAGACCGCCGCCAGCGTGAGCGTGGTGGCGATAACGGCGAAGAAGACTTCCTGCGTGCCGAGCACGGCGGCTGCTCGCGGCCCCATGCCCTGATTGCGTCGCCGGACGACGTTTTCCAGCACCACAATGGCGTCGTCGACCACCAGCCCCGTGGCGAGCACCAACGCCAGAAGCGTGAGGATATTGACCGAAAAACCCGCCAGATAAATAGCTGCAACCGTACCGATGAGAGCAACAGGCATCGACAAGGCCGGGATAAGCGTGGCGCGTATATCCCACAGGAACATGAAGATAATTGCCACGACGATGATCACCGACGCGATCAGCGCGATTTCCACCTCGTGGATAGCGCCATTGATGAAGTTCGCATCGTCACTGGTGACGGTAATATTGACGCCCGCAGGCAAGGTCTTTTGCAGATTGGCAACTGCGGCGCGAATGCCTTGCGAAATGTCGAGCGTATTGGACTGCGCCTGACGGACGATGCCGAGACCGATTGCCGTCTTGCCGTTGGAGCGAACAGCGGAACTTTCGATATCCGGCCCAAGCGTGACCGTCGCCACATCGCGGATCTGCGTGCGTCCCTTGATATAGACGTTCTCAAAATCCTCCGGCTTCTCCAGATTGGCCGTAGCGCGCACCACGATGGACTGATCCGAACTGCGCAGGGAACCGGCAGGAGCATCAAGCCCCATGGAAGAAAGCGCCGTGGAAATATCGGCAATGGTCAGGCCGTAACTGGCAAGGCGCGACTGAAGGATATCGATGCGGAAAATCTTGTCCCGATTACCGTAGATCTGCACGTCGGCCACACCTGGCACCGCCGACAGAATATCCTGTATCTGGTCCTCAACCAGCACCGTCATGTCGTCGACGGACATGGTGTCAGACGTCACCGCCAGACGCATCACCGCATCGGCATTGGAGTCGGCCTTGATGATGCGCGACGGGTCGGCCTCTTCCGGCACTGTGTTTGCCACGCGAGAGATCGCATCCCGCATATCGGCGGCCGCAACATTGAGGTCCACACCGTCATTGAACTCCACCGTGACGCGGCTGCGCTCAAAGGACGATGTCGAGGAAATGGATTTCACGCCAGAAACACGCGCCACGGCGTTTTCGAGAACCTGCGTCAACTGGCGATCGATGGTTTCGGCGGACGCGCCCTTGAAGTCCGTGCTGATCGTCACGACGGGCCGGTCGACGTCCGGCAGTTCGCGGATATCGACGCCTGTGAACGCCGCCAGACCCGCGACAACGATCAGAACGTTGATAACGAACGCAAAGACCGGGCGGCGGATGAACAGCGCCGTCGATCCGCCCTTGTCGGATGGAGAATTGTGACCGGTCACGTTGCCATCCTCATCCTGCGGTCCGCTTTGCCGAGGCCGGGTCAGCCAGCGCCGTCCCCTGCTCGTCCTTCACACGAACGGGCGCGTCGTCCCGCACGGTTTGAACGCCTTGCGTGACGATCAGGTCGCCCTGCTTTACCGGGCCGTCAACGAGGATGTTGGTCGCGTTGCGCTGAACGATACGGGCCTCGACTTTGCGGGCCACGCCGTCTTCAACCCGCCAGATATAGGAACCGTCGGCGCCCCACTGGATGGCCAGCGGGTCGACCGAAGGATAGCGGTCGCCCGGGAAAAGAACGGTGACGGAAAAAGACATGCCAGCGCGCAGGCGATCCTGCGTGTTGGGGACTTCGGCGCGGACGTGCAGTGTCCGGCTGGCTTCATCCAGCATGTTGTCAACGGCGTTGATTTCGCCGCTATAGGTCTCGCCGGGGAAAGCGGTCGATTCCGCTGTCAAAGGCTGGCCAACCTTGATCTGCGGTGCGAACCGTTCCGGCACCCAGATATCGATCAGCACTTTCGACCGGTCATCGATGCGACCGATGGAGGTCTGTGCGGTAATGTAATTGCCCACATTGACAGGAAGAATGCCGACGATGCCGGAAATCGGCGAACGAACCGTGCGGCGGCTCAAGGCGAGTTGCGCGTCCTGCAAGGCAAGCTGCGCATTGGCAACCGCCAGTTCCGTTTCGACCACCTGAACTTCCGTTGCGGTGTTGGTCGCGCGCAATTTTGCGATGCGCTGGCGGGTGGTCTGCGCATCTTTCAGTGCGGTCTGCGCCTTGGCAACGGCGATCTTCTCGGTCTCGGCATCCAGTTCGGCGATCGGATCGCCTTCCTTCACCATGTCGCCGGCCTTGACGTAGAGCTTCGTCATGTAACCGCTGGAATACGGGGTTATCGATACGGTGGTGAGCGCCCGTGCCGAACCGATCGCCGTCAGCCGGTTGTTGATGGTCTCTTCGCCCGCTGCCTCAACGACGACCAGCGGCGCGGACCGCCCGCCCCCGTTTCTGGGCGCTTCGCCTGTAGCGGCAGCCTTCACCACCTCAGATTTGTTCTTATAAGCATACCAGCCACCAACGGCGGCTGCGGCGATGAGCAGGCACAAGGCAATCTGCTTCCAGGATTTCATTCAGCTCTCCGGCGAGGTGTACCGTCGCCCTGGCGGGACCTCGTATTCGAAACCATTATGTCGGGCGCGGAAAATGCCAGCAAATAGTATCAGAATGATGATTGCCTTCACATTGCGCAAATCACGCATCCCATAAGGATACATAGATTTTTCCGGTTAAGATTTCGCACAGAGGCCCCGACCCGTCGAGTTAAATTTCGGTAATGCAACGTATGAAAGCCCCGGGAAAGCCGCACGCTTTTAACCGATTGAACAAAGGCTGTTGGATTTATCGACAGGCTCCATATATAGGAGGCTACCTTTACGAATTGCGTTTCGACGGCAAACCGGTTTAGGGTCAGGACCTATTAATTTGATGAAAATGGTGTGCGGCCATCCGTTTGGATACGAGGAGAAAAGGCGAAGGAAATGTGGTTCATTTTCGAGACTTTTCGACGAGATAGCCGGGCGGATGGACCACATCCTCTGGACACCGAAATGACTGGCGATCTGCTGCGTTGAACCGCTCGGCCGGGGGAACCACCCCGTCCTTCGCGGCTCTCCTGGCAGTTCTTGTCATTTCAGGTGCCATTTCCATCAAATTAATAGGTCCTGACCCTGGGCACCGCGGCAGTTGGGCCGGTTCGCCTTGAATTGGAAGCAGGCTATGGCGGTTGTTGAAAAGACCACAGACACGGGCGCGCTTTCCCCTGAAGCGGCCTCCCAGACCGCGACCGCTGAACGGGTCTCTCCAACGCAATTCACACGGCTTCCCTGGCGCAACCGCCTTTCGAGCAAGCTGCTGCTCCTGACCGCGCTTGCAGTGCTGATCACGGAAGTTCTGATCTTCGTCCCCTCCGTGGCCAATATGCGCGTGCGCTGGATGAGTTCCAGGCTCGATACCGTGAGCGCCGTCAGCGAGGTCCTGGTCGCCGGGGGCGACATGGACGTGCCGCGCGACATTCAGGACAAGGTGCTTCTGGCCACCGGCACCAAGGCCATCGCCATGCGTGAAGCCGGTGCGTCGCGCCTGCTCGCCATGTCGGAGGTTCCCGACAAGATCGATCAGGTCATCGATCTGAACAATATCAGCGAAGCGGCGGCCATATGGGACGCATTCGGCACATTGTTCAATGGCGGGGACAGAACGCTGCGCATCTTCGGCTCGGTTTCACCGGCCGGCTCTTCGCAGCGCATCATTGAAATCGTGACCTCGGACGCGCCGCTGCGCCACGCCATGCTGGTCTATGCGCGCAACGTCACCTTCATATCGCTCATCATTTCGGTGATAGCGGCAAGCCTGATCTACCTGATCATCCACGAAATGCTGCTGCGGCCCGTGCGCATCATGCATCGCAACATGATCGACTTCGCGTCGTCCCCCGACAATCCGGCACTCATCCTCGTTCCGGAAAACCGCAAGGATGAATTCGGCATCGCCCAGCGCCAGATATCCCACATTCAAAGCGATCTCCAGCGCACGCTGAAGGAGCAGAAGCATCTGGCCGATCTCGGCCTTGCCGTCTCCAAGATCAACCACGACATGCGCAATATTCTGGCTTCGGCACAGCTGATGTCGGACAGGCTCGCCGACACCGAAGACCCGATGGTGCAGCGGTTCGCACCCAAACTCATTCGCACGCTCAGCCGCGCGATCAGCTATTCCGAAAGCGTGATGGCCTATGGCCGCTCGCAGGAAGCGCCGCCGCGCCCGCGCCGCGTCCTGCTGCACACAATTATCGCGGATGTGCAGGAAACCCTCAGCCCCAGTTCCGAAAGCAGCATCGAGTTCGAGAATCTCGTTCCGGAAGATTTTGAACTGAATGTCGATTCGGAGCAGCTATTCCGTGTCCTGAGCAATCTGTGCCGAAATTCCGTTCAGGCAATGGAGCGCGACCAGACGACCGATGTCGCGACGGTCAAGCGGCTCACGATATCTGCGGGGAAAATCGGGACTACGACGATCATCGGCGTCGAGGATACCGGTCCCGGCCTGCCGCAAAAGGCGCGCGACAATCTTTTCACGGCGTTCCGTGGCTCGACACGCAGCGACGGCACCGGCCTAGGGCTTGCCATCGCACAGGAACTGATCCGCGCGCATGGCGGCACAATCGAGCTTCGGGAAGACCGTCCCGTTGGCGCGCATTTCGAGATTCGCATCCCTGATTTGCCGATGCAACGCGAAGACCGCAACAACCTGCGCACCGAAGAGCGCGCGTAGACAATCTGCCGTTGCACCGGCTCTGGTGGAAAAGCCCGGAAACGTGGTGCCTGACAAGAAATCTTCACAGAACCACATTTTTTTCTAAGAAGACGCTTGCATTTAGCGATTTGTCCGATTATCAACCGCCCATCGCCGCAGCGAGCGGCACACAGGCAAGCACCCGTAGCTCAGCTGGATAGAGCACCAGACTACGAATCTGGGGGTCAGAGGTTCGAATCCTTTCGGGTGCGCCATTTCTTCTCCATAAGAATTTGAAATTGCTTGGCTATTTCCGACAAGGAAATTTGTCGTCCTCCATGTCACCCCAATGGAATTGCGACCGTCTTTCGATAGAGATGCCATGTCGCGTGTCCAAGGATGGGCAGGACCAACGCCAATCCGGCAAACATCGTGGCAAATCCCACCACCAGCATCGCGGTCACGATTGCCGCCCAAAGCAGCGCCTCCAGCGGATTGCGAGATACCACGCGCAATGACGTGGCGATTGCCGCCGCCGCACCGCAATCCCGATCAAGCAGCATCGGGAAGGTGACGATCGTCAGGCACAGGACAACGATTGCAAAAAGCAAGCCAATGCCGCAGCCGGCGAAAATCAGGCTACGCCCCTCTTCCGTCGATGACACCTGATTCATCAGCATCGAGAAGCTGTCGGGCGGCATGGGGCCGAAATAGTGAACATAGAGATTTTGAGCCACCAGCAGCCACGCAATGAAGATTGCGAAAAGGAAAGAGCCGACGGCCACGATGGACGGCAATGCCGGGGAGTGGCTGACGTCGAAAGCGCGCCTCCAACTGGCGTCCAGTTTCTCCTCGCGGCGCCTGCTCATTTCATAAAGCGGCAAGGCGGCAACTGGCCCGATCAGGGCAAATCCGGACATCAGGGGAAACAGAAGCGGCAGAGCGTTTGCGTTCGTGCTCCAATAGGTGATGAACAATCCGGCCAGCGGATATATCAGACAAAGAAAAACATAATGCGATGGCTTCGCCCAAAAATCGTCGAATCCCAAACGCAGGGCGTCGAATACATCCGCCATCTGGATGCGTTTGACTTCCGGGTAAAAGGTTGTTTGGTCCCGACCTGCAATCACATGAAACTGTGCCATGACGTTCCTCCTGCGGGTTAGGCAGTCCTGACGGCAGGGCGGCGGTTAGGACAGGCCTGCACGCAATTTCCGGCTTTGAGAAGCCTGACGATGAGACCGGCAGTATACATCGAAAAGACCGGCTGCGAAAGGAAAACGGCCCGGCAGGATCGAGCCCGCTTGAACGAATACCAAATGCGCACGACCCGGCGCTTTCCAAACGTCAACGAGATCAACCAAATATGATCTGTTCATCGAACCGCGATGTGCTACTGCCACTCACGGAAAATAGCAGCTCAGGAATGTAGTTAAATGGAATGGATCCCTATTGGCTTGATGGCATTCAAGGTTATCGTGTTGGGCGTGGCCATGTTCTTTGCCATCAAGTTTCATTATGATGAGGGCAAGAAGAAGAAAAACAAGGAAGGCGGGACGTAAGAGCCTGCAAAAGCCAGAAGATCACCGTTCGATTTGATCGAACGGCTGGAGCAGATCAGCCCTTGAGAACGGAATAAAGGACAGGCAGCGCCAGATTTGTGCCGCCAACGCAGGCCAGCGCGCATCTGTTCTTCATCCCTCGACAGAGTGAAACCAAATTTGCCTTGAATGTCCGGGGAATAATGGTGCTGCGAGAGAGGATTGAACTCTCGACCTCTCCCTTACCAAGGGAGTGCTCTACCACTGAGCTACCGCAGCAATCTCTTGAGTGCGGCGGACTTCTGCCACATCATTACGCAAATCGCAAGCAAGCAATTGCATTTCTTTGCACATAATGTGGAAATCTGTCGGAGACGCATTTGAAAGCCGCTTTTCCGGCCCTTTTTCCCGTAATAGAAGACCGTCATGAGCGAAAATACGACCAACAAAGAGAAACAAATCCAATCAGACCAGCGCAAAAAGCGCCGCGCTGAGGAGTTGCGCGCGAATCTGATGCGCCGCAAGGCGCAATCGCGCTCGCGCCGCGCAGGCGAAGCCGACGAGCGAAACGACGGCATTACCGCCGCCAGCGACAAGACCGATTGAGAATCACGGCAACAAAGCCTTCCTTGAAGATAGGGAGGCTCTGCGGTAAAAGCTTACTTCCGTTCTTCGCAGCGATATCGTCCTATTGTGATTCGTATTTGACGTAATTTGGCCGCAAGACTCGTAATTTCATGACGCAACGCCACCGCGCCGCAAGGGCTGCCGGGTTTGGTGAAATTTATCGGGCAAGGCATCGGCCCAGAAGGTGACACAGCATGGATCGCATCAAAATCGTCGGCGGCAACAAGCTCAACGGCATCATTCCGATCTCCGGCGCCAAAAACGCCGCCCTGCCGTTGATGATCGCCTCGCTTCTGACCGACGATACGCTGACGCTCGAAAACGTGCCGCATCTGGCCGATGTCGAGCAGTTGATCCGCATCCTCAGCAATCACGGCGTCGATTATTCTGTGAACGGGCGTCGCGAGCACCAGAACGGCGCCTATTCGCGCACCATTCATTTCACCGCCCGCAACATCGTCGACACGACGGCTCCTTATGAACTCGTTTCGAAGATGCGCGCGAGCTTCTGGGTGATCGGCCCGCTTCTGGCGCGCACCGGCGAGGCAACCGTGTCGCTGCCGGGCGGCTGCGCCATCGGCACCCGTCCCGTCGACCTGCTGCTGGAATCCCTCCAGGCGCTGGGCGCGGAAATCGACATTGAAAACGGCTATGCCAAGGCGCGCGCGCCGAAGGGCGGCCTTGTCGGCGCACGCTACAGCTTTCCGAAAGTCTCGGTCGGCGCAACCCATGTCATGCTGATGGCGGCGGCTCTCGCCAAGGGTGAGACCATCATCGAAAATGCGGCCCGCGAGCCGGAAGTCGTCAATCTCGCCGACTGCCTCAATGCGATGGGCGCAAAGATCACCGGCGCGGGCACCAGCACCATCCATGTGGAAGGCGTGACCAGCCTTTCGGGCGCACGCGTTCGCGTCATTCCCGACCGTATCGAAACCGGCACCTATGCGATGGCGGTCGCGATGACCGGCGGCGACGTGCTTCTGGAAGGCGCGCAGGAAAGCCTGCTGTCATCGGCGCTGGACACGCTGCGTCTGGCCGGTGCCGAGATCACCGAAACCAATAGCGGTCTTCGCGTGGTGCGCAACGGCCATGGCATCCAGCCTGTCGATGTCACCACCGACCCCTTCCCCGGCTTCCCGACCGACTTGCAGGCGCAGTTCATGGGCCTGATGACCAAGGCGAAGGGAACGTCGCGCATCACGGAAACCATTTTTGAAAACCGCTTCATGCATGTGCAGGAGCTGGCGCGTCTTGGCGCAAAAATTTCCCTGTCCGGCCAGACCGCAACCGTTGAAGGCGTTGAGCGCCTGAAGGGTGCACAGGTGATGGCGACGGATCTGCGCGCATCGGTTTCCCTGGTGATCGCGGGCCTCGCCGCCGAGGGCGAAACCATGGTCAATCGCGTTTATCATCTGGATCGCGGCTTCGAGCGACTGGAAGAGAAGCTGTCGCGCTGCGGCGCGATGGTGGAACGCATCAGCGGTTGATGTGATCAGCCGGAGTGACATTCGTTGCTCCGGCTTTTTCCTGGCTGACGTTATTTGAACAGCGACGGGTTTGAAAAGCCTGTCGATTTTTTTGTTTTGACATGCCAAGTTGGTAACCGCCGGGCGAGTGATTGATTTTCTTCCCGCCGGAGCAGTTATTGACCGACAACGGAAAGCGGTGCTGGAGTATGGATATGTTGAAGCTTGTGGCGCTGGATGAGGAGGACTTGCAGGTCCTTTCCGCTCATCTTCAGGACGCGGTTTTGAAAGTATCCGACCTTCAATATCTCGCCAACGAAAAGCGTTTCATCCTGACGGCAAACCGTTTTGTCTGGGAAGAAAGCAAGCCGAGATTCCTGCGCAAGCCGCAATATCAGCGCCGACGCACCGCCCTGCATTTCAACCGTGTGATTGCGGCGAAGGCGACCGGCATCGACCGCCAGAAGCCCGAAGACGTGCTTTCCCTGATGGCCATTCAGTTCACCGCCGGTGAAACGCCCGCAGGTACAATAGAACTGACTTTTTCGGCAAATGCGGCTATCCGTCTTGAAGTGGAATGTATTGAGGCGCAAATGACGGACCTTGGCGCGGCATGGGAAACGGAATCGCTTCCCCGCCATAACGTCTGAGAGCAGGTTCTGCACAACCGTCATTCGTCAGCCGGGCACGAGGTCCGGCAAGCATATTTGAAGGAACAGAAGCGTGGTCAAGACGCTCAGACAAACCGATCCCGATTTCGAGAATAATTTCGCGACGTTTCTGGCAGGCAAGCGCGAGGCATCGGAAGATGTCGATCGCGCGGCGCGGGAAATTGTCGACCGTGTGCGCCGGGAAGGTGACAGCGCGCTGATCGATTATTCCCGCCGCTTCGACCGGATCGATCTCGAAAAAACCGGCATCGCGGTCACCGAGGCTGAAATCGACGCAGCCTTCAAAACCGCGCCCGCATCCACAATTGAAGCGCTGAAGCTCGCGCATGAGCGCATCGAAAAGCACCATGCGCGGCAATTGCCGAAGGATGACCGTTATACCGATGCGCTGGGTGTCGAGCTCGGCTCGCGCTGGACGGCTATCGAGGCCGTGGGGCTTTACGTTCCGGGCGGCACGGCAAGCTATCCAAGTTCCGTGCTGATGAATGCCGTTCCCGCCAAGGTGGCGGGCGTGGAACGCATCGTCATGGTGGTTCCGGCACCCGATGGCATTCTCAATCCGCTGGTTCTGGTGGCAGCGCGGCTGGCCGGTGTTTCCGAGATTTACCGTGTCGGCGGCGCGCAGGCTGTCGCGGCGCTTGCCTATGGCACCGAAACAATCAAGCCTGTCGCCAAGATCGTCGGCCCCGGCAATGCCTATGTTGCTGCCGCCAAGCGCATCGTCTTCGGCACGGTCGGCATCGACATGATCGCAGGCCCGTCCGAGGTTCTGGTCATTGCCGACAAGGACAACAATCCCGACTGGATCGCCGCTGACCTGCTCGCCCAGGCAGAACACGATACCGCCGCGCAGTCGATCCTCATGACCAATGATGAAGCGCTGGCGATAGCGGTGGAGGAGGCCGTCGAACGCCAGCTCCGCACGCTGCCGCGCGCGCAAACCGCAGCCGCAAGCTGGCGCGATTTCGGGGCCGTCATTCTGGTCGAGGATTTCGAGGCAGCCATTCCGCTTGCCAATCGCATTGCCGCCGAGCATCTGGAAATCGCCACCGCCGATCCGGAAGCCTTGCTGCCGAAAATCCGCAATGCAGGATCGATCTTCATCGGCGGCTATACGCCGGAAGTGATCGGCGATTATGTCGGCGGCTGCAACCACGTTCTGCCGACGGCGCGCTCGGCGCGTTTCTCATCGGGCCTGTCCGTCCTCGATTACATGAAGCGCACGTCGCTTCTCAAACTCGGCCCCGATCAACTGCGCGTGCTTGGGCCCGCGGCAATCGAAATTGCCCGCGCCGAAGGCCTTGATGCCCATGCGCAGTCTGTCGCCATCCGGCTGAACCTATGAGGTGACATGACCGCCGGTGTTCCAAATGCCCGCCTTGTTGACGTCGAGCTCGATGAATCCATCGGGCGCTCGACGCCTGACGTCGAGCATGAACGCGCGGTGGCCATTTTTGACCTTATCGAGGAAAACTCCTTCCACCCGATCGGAGACGATACGGGCGGGCCTTATCGCCTGAAGCTTTCGCTGATGGAATCACGGCTGATTTTCGCCATCGCACGGGAAACCGGCGAGGATGTCGCAACCCATATTCTCTCGCTCACACCGCTGCGCCGCGTGGTGCGCGATTATTTCATGATTTGCGAAAGCTACTATCAGGCCATCCGCTCGGCCACGCCAAGCAAGATCGAGGCAATCGACATGGGGCGGCGCGGCCTGCACAATGAAGGATCGCAAACCCTGCAAGCGCGGTTAAAGGGCAAGATCGAGGTTGATTTCAACACCGCCCGACGGCTTTTCACACTTGTCTGCGTTTTGCACTGGAGGGGCTGATCATCGATGATCGTCGCCGATGGACCTCCCGAAACGCTTAGCGAAACTGACAAGGAAGATCATAAACGACGCCTGCCCACGTCGCTGCTTTTCGTCTGCGGCAAGAATGCAATTCGTTCGCCAATCGCGGAATTACTTGCAAGAAAAGCCTTGCCACCCAATATCTATGTGGCGTCGGCGGGCGTGAAGCGGGGCGAGCGCGATCCGTTTGTC
The DNA here is from genome assembly GCF_055816895.1 of Ochrobactrum sp. PL_is501. Taxonomy (NCBI): domain Bacteria; kingdom Pseudomonadati; phylum Pseudomonadota; class Alphaproteobacteria; order Hyphomicrobiales; family Brucellaceae; genus Ochrobactrum; species Ochrobactrum sp. PL_is501. The sequence goes on from NZ_JBVPGR010000036.1 coordinate 344,054, forward strand.
GATGCCGTGCTTCAGGAAGAGGGTCTCTCGCTCGACAACCGGCAACCGCGTGGCCTCGAAGAACTGGCGGATGGCTATTTCGACCTGATCGTAACGCTGACGCCGCTTGCCCATCACACCGTTCTGGAACGCATGCGCGGCTTCTCGGTTGACGTGGAATATTGGCCGACGCCGGACCCGACTTTGGTAACCGGCAGCAGAAGCCAGATCATGGCGGCCTATCGCGATGTGCGTGACCGCCTGAAGCGCCAGATCATGCACCGTTTTGGCGAGCAATAAGTTCGCCGAATTCCGTTGTTCACAAATGCCGCCTAATCATATAGGTTCCGCGCAAATTCAGACCTAAAGACCGCTCGAGAGCGGCATTTTACCGAAGAAAGAAACAGGTATCGCATGGCGAAAGAAGAAGTCCTCGAATTTCCGGGTGTTGTTACGGAACTGCTGCCCAATGCTATGTTCCGCGTGAAGCTCGAAAACGAACATGAAATCATCGCCCACACCGCTGGCCGCATGCGCAAGAATCGCATCCGCGTTCTGGCCGGTGACAAGGTTCTGGTTGAAATGACCCCTTACGACCTGACCAAGGGCCGCATCACCTACCGCTTCAAGTAAGCAATCCGTTCCAGGAAATGTCTATTCGATGAGCGCGCAACACAAGCTGGTTCTTGCCTCCGGTTCTCCACGCAGGATCGAGCTTCTGGGGCAGGCAGGCATCGAACCGGACCATATCCATCCGGCCGATATTGACGAAACGCCGCAGCGTGGCGAACATCCGCGCTCGCTGGCGAAGCGTCTGTCGCGGGAAAAGGCGCGCAAGGCGCAGGAACAGTTGAAGGACGACGCGAATTTCGCCAGCGCCTTCATTCTCGCCGCCGACACGGTTGTGGCGGTTGGCCGGCGCATTCTGCCCAAGACCGAGATCGCAGACGAAGCGCGGGAATGCCTGCGCCTGCTTTCGGGACGCACGCACAAGGTCTTCACAGGGGTGAGCCTCGTCCTGCCGAACGGCAATCTGCGCCAGACGCTGGTTGAAACGCGGCTTCGCTTCGAACGCCTTTCCCGCCAGCAGATGGATGCCTATCTCTCGTCGGGCGAATGGCGCGGCAAGGCGGGCGGCTATGCCATCCAGGGACTGGCCGGCAGTTTTGTCGTGAAGCTGGTTGGCTCCTATACGAATGTGGTGGGGTTGCCGCTGCAGGAGACCACGAGCCTGCTGAGCGATATCGATTATCCGGTTTACGCCAACTGGAACAGCGGAAAAGTCTGAAGAACAGCCATGGACGACAAGAAGGACATATCAGCCGGTGGACGCGTGACGCCATTGCGTCCGACGCGTCCCTGCCCGGAATGCGGAAAACCTTCAACGCGCGAATCCTATCCCTTCTGTTCGCCCCGGTGCAAAAGCATTGACCTCAATCGCTGGCTGTCCGGCAGCTATGTGCTGCCCGGAAAGCCGATCGATGAAGAGGAAGAAGACGGGAACTAAGCCTCTTCCAAACCATTTTCCTGCAATAAAATCAGCTATTTATCGAAACTGTGAGAAAAGCTGATAAAAATTGCGATACGGTGCTGGACAGCGCGAAATTTAATGCTATAACCCACCCACTTCCGGCGGGAACCAACACCGCCCTGAACGAGCAAATCGCTTGTTACGGATGCCCGGATAGCTCAGTTGGTAGAGCAGCGGATTGAAAATCCGCGTGTCGGTGGTTCGAATCCGCCTCCGGGCACCATTTTGATTTACTTAGGTAATCTGGCAAAAATCCTCCTTAAAAATCGGGCCTTGAAATTGCGCCGTGGTAGCACACTGGTAGCATCGCTAGTTTTCTGGATTTTGCGATAGCGAGCTTTTGCAGCGAAAAGCAGAGGGGTAAACCGCTCTGGCGTTCTGGCTCATGCCGTCCAGCACAAAGCCGAGGCGGACGCATAGGAATATTGCCGAATAATCCGCCCCATGAAAATGCAAGCCGATAATGGGAGGTTCTGTGCACGCCTTTATAAGGTAGAATTTCTACCTCGCTTTGAGCCAGGATTTTGCTTGCGCCCACAACGGGCAAGACCGGATGAATGGACAATTGCAACTTCGCAAGCCCATGCGTTCGCGACACAGAACGGATAATGCCGATCCGCCTTAAACAGCACGCTAAAAACCGCGCTGCGGAAGGGGACGAAAAACTCATACCTACACCGTTGAAACCAAGTGACGTGCACGATGATTTTGTCTGTTGCAAACGCTGTAGAAGAATCTTTGAAAGGGCACCATAGAAAGGCCCTGCGGTTCTTCGAGCTACTTCTCCGAGAAGATAGAGCGATTTCACCTCATGACATTTTGGAGGCCGCGTATGCTTATGACAGGGCGGGTAAAGAGAAAAACGCCGTGCCGCTTTATCTGGCTGCACTTCAAGGCGATCTGACCGAAGCGCAACGCATCAATGTCTATTTCTGTCTCGCTTCATCCTATAGGACTATTGGCAGGATCAACGCCGCGCGAAACCTTTTGTTAAAAGCAATTCGGGAATTTCCGCAGGAACCTATTTTAAAGATGCTTCTCTCAATCGTCGACTACGATGGCGGCAACCCTAGGCTTGCATTTTCACGGTTGCTCTCTGTCTGCCGTGAACATGCGCGCAGCGAAAGCATAGTTCCCTATCGATATTTCTTTAAGCGCGAAGAACGTAAGGCACTCCGGCGCCCGTAGCCACCTGCCTGCATTCGGGAAGTTTACCCCGAACTGCTGCAAAATTGGCAAGATAAATCACAGAATATCTCATGGAATCCGCACTGGATCACTGTGCGGCCTGAGGCTTGGTAAAACTGTTTCTAATATGCCCGAGCAATACGGACGCGCTCCAATATTGACCTGACGATATTCCTCTGCGAGGACTAGGGTCCAATCGGTTCTTCCCAAAATTCCATATAAGGAACTCCCATGCTGTGGACGTTGTTCGGCATCCTTTCCGGTGCCTGTATCGCCATTCAGGCCCCCATCAATGCAGCCTTGGCTCGCGGTCTGGGCTCACCGGTAACGGCTGCCGCGATTTCATTTCTGGCGGGTGCCGTCATACTTGCCGTTATCGCGGGCATTACCGCGCGCGCGACAGGCACCCTGCCCGCCTTCAACGTTCCGGCAGGCTGGCTGTTCGTCGTGGGCGGCGCGCTTGGCTGCATTTACGTGACGACGTCTATCCTGCTGACCCCGCGCATCGGTGCCGCCGCCGTGATGGGTCTCGCAGTCGCCGGACAGTTGATGGCCGGGCTTGCTGCCGACCGCATCGGCTTCATGGGCGTTGCCGTGCGCGAAATCACCGCCGGGCGCATTGCCGGTGCCGTCCTGCTTCTGACCGGCGCGCTGATGATCCGCTTTCTATAAGCGAAAAAAGCCGCGCTGTTCGGCGCGGCTTTTCTGCATTCAAGAATGAGGGCGTTCAGCCCTTGAACGTGTATTCCGCAATCGATTGCGGCTTCATTTCAATCGAGAAGCCCGGCAAGGACGGCGGCATATAGGCCGCATCCCTGATCACGCACGGGTCGATGAAATGCTCGTGCAGATGATCGACATATTCGATCACGCGGCCTTCCTTGGTGCCGGAAACAGCCACATAATCGATCATCGACAGATGCTGCACATATTCGCACAGGCCCACGCCGCCTGCATGCGGCCAGACCGGCTTGCCGAACTTGGCGGCAATCAGCAGCACCGCCAGAACTTCGTTCAGGCCACCCATGCGGCACGAATCGATCTGCACGATGTCGATGGCGCCTTCCGCGATGAACTGCTTGAACATGATGCGGTTCTGGCACATTTCGCCGGTGGCAACCTTCACATCGCCAATCGCCTCGCGAATCTTGCGGTGGCCAGCAACATCATCCGGGCTGGTCGGCTCTTCGATGAAGAACGGCTTGGAGAAGGCCAGCTTGTTGACCCATTCGATGGCCTGGTCGACTTCCCACACCTGATTGGCGTCGATCATCAGGTAACGGTCCGGGCCGATCACTTCGCGCGCGATGGTCAGGCGGCGAATATCGTCTTCGAGATCGCGGCCAACCTTCATCTTGACGTGGTTGAAGCCCTCGTCAATGGCTTCCTGGCACAGACGGCGCAGCTTGTCGTCGTCATAGCCAAGCCAGCCGGCCGAAGTGGTGTAGCAGGCATAGCCTTCCGCCTCCAGCGTAGCGATGCGCTCAGCCTTGCCAGCTTCCGCCTTGCGCAAGATCGCGACGGCTTCATCACGCGTCAGCGCATCGGTGAGGTAGCGGTAGTCGACGATGTCGGCGATTTCTTCCGGCGACATGTCGGAGACCAGCCGCCATACCGGCTTGCCCGCCTGCTTTGCCAGCAGATCCCAGAAGGCATTGACGACCGCGCCGGTGGCCAGATGCATCGCGCCCTTGTCCGGGCCGATCCAGCGAAGCTGGCTGTCGCCGGTCAGATAACGCCAGAACTTGCCGGGGGCCGCGCGGAAATCTTCCAGCGAGGAGCCGACCACCAGATGCCGCATGGCAAGGATCGCCTGACAGCAAATATCGTTGCCGCGGCCGATGGTGAAGGTTAGGCCGTGGCCCTTCAGCGACGCATCATCCGTGTCGAGGATGACATAGGCCGCGGAGTAATCCGGGTCCGGGTTCATCGCGTCGGAACCGTCCAGACTTTGCGAAGTCGGAAAACGCAGATCGAAGACGCGCAGGTCAGTAATTTTCGTCATGATTTATTCCGTTATCCGAGCATGATCCCCAAAAGGGAAAACCGGTTTTGGGGGTCATGCTCAAGCAAATTAAACGTCGGCGCGCACGTTCTGCTTCTGGTTGCCGAGACCTTCAATGCCGAGTTCCACGACATCGCCAGCCTTGAGGTAACGCGGCGGCTTCATACCCATGCCGACGCCGGGAGGCGTGCCGGTGGAGATGATGTCGCCCGGCTGCAGGGACATGAACTGCGACAGGTAGGAAACCAGATGACGCACGCCGTAGACCATGGTCTTGGTCGAGCCGTCCTGCATGGTTTCGCCGTTGACGGTGAGCCACATCTTGAGATCCTGCGGGTCGGCAACCTCGTCCTTGGTGACGAGCCACGGGCCGGTCGGGCCAAACGTGTCGCAGGATTTGCCCTTGGTCCACTGACCGGCGCGCTCGATCTGGAAAGCGCGTTCGGAAACATCGTGCAGCGTGCAATAGCCAGCGACATAATCAAGCGCGTCTTCTTCCGAGACGTATTTCGCGGTCTTGCCGATGACAATGCCAAGCTCGACTTCCCAGTCGGTCTTTTCCGAGCCGCGCGGGATCAGGAGATCGTCATTGGGGCCGACGATGGCCGAGGTGGCCTTCATGAAAATGACCGGCTCAGGCGGTACGGCCATGCCCGATTCGGCGGCATGGTCGGCATAGTTGAGGCCGATGCAGATGAACTTGCCGGTGCCTGCGACGCAAGGGCCAAGGCGCGGATTGCCTTCCACCTTCGGCAGCGAATTAACGTCAATCGCGCCGAGCTTCGCCAGCGCATCCGGGGCAAGAGCCGCGCCGGAGAGGTCGCTTACATGCGCGGAGAGATCGCGGATCGAACCGTCAGCAGCCAGAAGGCCCGGCTTTTCCTGACCGGCTTCACCGTAACGAAGAAATTTCATGAGTTTGCTCCTTTAGGGGATGAAAGAGAGGGCGTTTAGGGTGGTTGAGATTCTGGCTATGACGTGCCGAAAATGGTGTTTTTTGAGAACCGGAGCGGAGTGTACTTAAAGGTACATGAGCACCGGAAGCGAAGAAAAATGCCATTTGCAGGCCGTCAGCGCCTGAATATCGACTGCCCTAAATCGTCCAGCCGCCATCGATGTTATAGGCCTGGCCGGTGGTATAAGTTGCACCGGCGAGATAAACGGCGAGATCGGCAATTTCTTCCGGCTGGCCGATGCGGCCAATCGGCTGACGGGCGATGAAGGCGGCGCGCTGCTCTTCATAATCGCCTTGCGCGCGCAAGCGGTCCTGCAAGGACGGGCTTTCGACCGTGCCGGGGCAGATGGCGTTGCAGCGGATGCCCTTGGCAACGTAATCAGCCGCGACGGCCTTGGTGAGACCGATGACGGCGGCCTTGGTGACGCCATAGGCAAAGCGGTTCGGCACGCCCTTCACGCTCGACGCGACAGAAGCCATGTTGACGATGGCGCCCTCTTCACGTTCCAGCATGCCGGGCAGCACGGCGCGGATGGTGCGGATCATCGAACGGATGTTGAGATTGACGGCGAAATCGAGGTCCTCATCCTTCATTTCGAGGATCGAGCCGCCATGGACGACGCCAGCGCAGTTGAACAGAATGTCCACCTGCCCGATTTCGGCGACAAGCGCCTTCACTTCCGCGTCGTCAAGCACGTTGAGCTTGCGGGTGATGATGCCGTTGACGCCTTCGATTTCCTTGAGGGCATCGGTGTTGATGTCGGTCGCGTAGACCTTCGCGCCCGCCTCCGCAAAGGCCAGTGCGCTTGCACGGCCGATCCCTTGCGCAGCGGCTGTCACCAGCGCGGTTTTTCCATCAAAACGTATCGTCATTTTCAAGCCTTCCGTTCGACAAGCAGGATGTGGTCATCCTGCTGATTAAGCGTATTTCCGATATGAATCGCAGACGATCATAACCGTGGGAAAAAGCAACCGGGTTGATTGCAAGGATCGTGGGCGCCCTGAAACGCGCCCCTGAAACGCGACTTGAAACTCGCCTTGCACCTTCTTCCTCCCGGCGGGCGGCTCCCGATCCGCCCCCAATTGTAAATTGTTTATTTATATGCAAACATATTATGCAAATCTGGTCAAGGCTCTCTCTGCCTGTTTGCACCTTTCGAATCCACGGCTCTTCGTATATGAAGAATGATATTCACAAGGGGAGTTCACTTGGAAACAGAGGATCGCTATCGCGCCCCGGCGCTCGACAAGGGGCTGGATATTCTGGAGCTGCTTGCAAGCGTGGATGGCGGGCTGACGCAGGCGGAAATCGCCAAGCATCTCGACCGCAGCCCCAATGAATTCTACCGGATGCTCGACCGGCTGGTGAAGCGCGGATACGTGACCAAGCTGGAGGGCGACCGCTATTCGCTGACCCTCAAGCTGTTCGGTCTGGCGCATCTGCATGCGCCGGTGCGCAGGCTCGCTTCCTTTGCCACGCCCTTCATGCGTGAGCTCGCAGACCGCTCGAAACAGGCCAACCAGCTTGCCGTGTTCGACCGCGGGTCTGTCGTGGTCATCGCACAGCAGGAAGCTCCGGATTACTGGGGTATTTCGATCCGCGTCGGCTCGCATATCAGCCTATTCGATACCGGTTCGGGCCATGTGCTTCTCGCCTTCCGTTCGCCGGAAGAACGCCGGATGATGCTTGCCGAATATGCCAAGGACGGTGAAAGCGTGAAGCTCGACGACAGTTTCTATGAGCGCCTCGACCAGATTCGCGAGCGCGGTTATGAAATGATGCCGAGCGCGCAGGTGGCAGGCGTCTATAACCTTTCCGCGCCGATTCTCGGCCCGGACGGCACCTGCATAGCCTCGCTGACCTGCCCCTATGTGACGCTCGTCAACTCGGCTTCCGCCCCCGACATCACGCAGACCATCGGCCTGCTGCAAAAGACGGTCAAAGACCTGTCAAAACTGGTCGGCTCCGATATCGGAGCCATGGAGTAACGGCCTATCGGTAATTCTTATTTGAAAACTCTCTTCTTTTTTGAAACTATGCGGAAGGAGGACGTTTTTCATGATTATCGATACCCATCTGCATCTGATCGACAAAAGCGCGTTGAATTATCCATGGCTGGACGGCGTTCCGGCGCTCAACCGCGACTTTCTGTTCGAGACCTATCGGACGCAGGCAGAGCGCTGCGGCATCGGGGCGGCGCTGCATATGGAAGTGGATGTGGCAGCCGACGCCATTCAGGCTGAAACGGACCATATTCAGGAGATTTCCAGACGCTCGGGCGGCTTCATCAAGGGCGCAATCGCCTCCTGCCGCCCGGAAGAACCGGGCTTCGCGGCCTATCTGGAACAGAGCCGCAGCAATCCCTTCGTCAAGGGCTTTCGCCGTGTGCTGCACGTGGTGCCGGACGATGTTTCCGAGGGCGCTCTTTTCCGCGAGAATATCAAGCGGCTGGAAGGCACCGGCCTGACCTTCGATCTCTGCACACTGCCGCATCAGATCGACAAGGTGCTGGCGCTCGCCGACCTCGCGCCCGGCGTGCAATTCGTGCTCGATCACTGCGGCGTTCCGGACATCAAATCAGGCGCGCTGGAAAGCTGGCAGAAGGGCATTGCCACGATTTCGCAACGCGACAATGTGGTCGCCAAGATTTCCGGCGTGGTGGCCTATGCCGACCCGGAAACCTGGACCGTCGATACGGTGCGGCCTTATGTCGAGCATGTCATCCAGTCGTTCGGCTGGGACCGTGTTGTCTGGGGAAGCGACTGGCCCGTCTGCACATTGTCAATTCCGGGGGCAACCAATGCCGCTGCCGGGCTTTCCACATGGGTCGCCACGACTCACGCGCTTCTTGAGGGATGCAGCAATGACGAAAAGGCGCGCCTTTTGTCCGGGAATGCAACGCGTCTTTGGAAGCTTTAGGGTTCAGACTCAATTGATCCTGAGCCGGTGCGAAGCACCGTGTCGAAGGATAGAGGCGGATGCCCGGCGCATTTTCCCTCAGCCCTTCGAGACGCCGTTTTCAACGGCTCCTCAGGATGAGGGAAGGCGAAGTCGCATCAGGCCTCATAACGCAAAAACGCCGCCCGGCGGGGCGGCATTTTTTCGATCAAATTGCGAGTTCGACCTCGTTGCTGGCCAGTTCCAGCAAGGTCCAGACATGATCGGCGAATGAGTTCCACACTTCGATACGGTAATGATCCGCGTCCCATTTCAGCAGGATGATCTGGGCATGATCGAAGATGGTGCGGGCCGCGCCCGGCGCTTGCATTTCAGCCAGATTGAGCGGCGATGCGGCATTGAGCAACCATTCGGCCTTGGGGCCCGCAATGTCGATGCCCGTCTCGCGATGGCTCACTTCCGTCAGGCTGTGCGGCTCAGTTTCATAGAGCTTGGCGAAAGCCGCAACAATGGCCGTCCCCTTGCTTTCATCCGCCCAGATATACCATTCGTCCGGTCCGATACAGGCAACGGCGATATCGCCGGTGCGGACAAGATCGCCGATCCTGGCGGGGATTTTTGCACCCAGCGCCTTTTCAGCCAGCGGCAGTTTTGCCGGGGCAATGCGCAGGATGAAGCGAGCCGCGTCATCGGCCGCGTGGATTTCCAGACGGCCGGGAATGACGACCTTGCGGTTCGAATAAGGTTTGGTTTCAACGAGCATGGTTCGATCCTTATCCGTTGCCATTCAACTTCTTGCCTTCGGGATCATAGAAGACCATGCCCGACACGGTGGCCTCATGCACGCTGCCATCCGGCATCGGCATATAAAGCGTTTCCCCCATGCGATCCTTGCCGCCCGACACCAGCGCCAAGGCGATGGAGCGGCCAAGCGTTTCGCTCCAATAGGACGAGGTGACATGACCGAGCATGGTCATGGGCAGCGGCTGTTTCGGATCGGCGACGATCTGCGCGCCTTCTTCCAGCACCAGCTTCGGGTTTCTGGTCATCAGACCCACCAGATGCTTGCGGTCCGTTTTCAGCATGTCGGGGCGCGACAGCGAGCGCTTGCCGACGAAATCCGGCTTCTGCTTGCCGATGGCCCAGCCAAGGCTTGCATCATCCGGCGTCACGGTGCCATCCGTGTCCTGACCGACAATGATATAGCCTTTTTCGGCGCGCAGAACGTGCATGGTTTCGGTGCCGTAAGGCGTGATGTCATATTGCTGGCCGGCCTCATAAAGCGCCTTCCACAACGACAGGCCGTAACGGGCAGGCACGTTGATTTCATAGCCCAGCTCGCCCGTGAAACTCATGCGGAACAGACGCGCAGGCACGCCCAAAAATGTGCATTCGGCGACCGACATATGCGGGAAGGCTTCGTCCGAAATGTCCAAGCCCTCCACCATCGGCTCGATGAGCTTGCGCGCATTCGGGCCGTTGATCGCCACCACCGCCCACTGCTCGGTGGTGGAGGTGAGCGAGACTTTCAGCTCCGGCCATTCGGTCTGGAGATAGTCTTCCATCATGTTGAGAACGCGAGCGGCACCGCCGGTCGTTGTCGTCACATGGAAGCGATCCTGCGTCAGACGCCCGACAACACCGTCATCGCGGATGAAGCCGTCCTCGCCGAGCAGCAGGCCATAGCGGCAGCGCCCAACGCCAAGCTTCGTCCATGGATTGGTGTACATGCGGTTCATGAATTCCGCCGCATCCGGGCCAACCACCTCGATCTTGCCAAGGGTGGAAGCGTCGAACATGCCGAGCGACTGGCGGGTCGCCTTGCATTCGCGCGCCACGGCCTGATGCATGTCTTCACCGGCTTTCGGGAAGTACCAGGCGCGCCGCCACAGCGAGACAGGCTCGAAAGCAGCGCCATGCTGTTCGGCCCAGGCGTCGATTGGCGTCTTGCGCGTCACATCGAACAGTTTTCCGCGATTATAGCCGCAGAACGCGCCGAAGGTCGTCGGCGTATAAGGCGGGCGGAAGGTGGTGAGGCCAACCTGCGGCGTCGGGCGCTTGAGCGCATCGGCGGCAACGGCCAGGCCGTTGATGTTCGAGGTCTTGCCCTGATCAGTCGCCATGCCGTTTGTGGTATAGCGCTTGACGTGCTCGATGGAGTGGAAGCCCTCGCGCACGGCCAGACGAATATCCTTGGCGGTCACATCGTTCTGGAAATCGATGAAAGCCTTGGCCTTGCCCGGATCGCGATCCGTCGGTAGTTCGCGGCAGCTTATGCCATCGCAGATGAAATCTCCGGCAACCGCATAATCGGCGGCCTTAGCCTTGTGGCCCGCATCGCGGGCAGCGGCGGCACCCGCCTCGGCGCCTTCGCGAAGCGCGGAAGCAAGGTCGAAATTGCCATTGCCCGCACCGGCACAGCGGCTTTCCTCGGTGCGTTCGCCCGGCAGATAAATCTGGCGGGTCTCATCCCAAACCAGCGAACCCTTGGTATGCGAGAACAGGTGCACGCTCGGATTCCAGCCGCCGGACATCAGCAGTACATCGCAGGCAATCGTGCGCGCGGCACCAACCTTGCCATTCGAAACCGGATTGGCGCGCACGGATGAAACGCGATGGCGTCCGCCTGTGTCCGTCACAGTCCAGCCGGTGAGTGTCTCGATGCCGAGCATTTTTGCGCGGTTGACGAGGCTGTCGGCAACGCTGGAACGCACATCGATGATGGCCGGAACCTTGACGCCTGCGACTGCGAGATCGAAAGCGGCAAGCCATGCGCTGTCATGCGAGGTGACGACGACGGCCTGATTGCCGACCTTGACGCCATAGCGGTTGAGATAGGTGCGCGCGGCGGAGGCCAGCATCACGCCCGGACGGTCATTGCCTGCAAAGACCAGCGGCTTTTCGATAGCGCCCTGAGCCAGCACCACCTGCTTGGCGCGCACGCGCCACATGCGTTCACGCGGCGCATTGGAGGCAGGTTTGGCCTGATGGTCGGTCAGGCGCTCGCAAAGGCCGACCATGTTCTGATGGTAATAGCCGATGGCCGTGGTGCGCGGCAAAAGCGTGACATTCGGATTGGCCTTGAGCGCGGCAATGGTTTCGCTGAGCCAGTCCCAGCTTGCACGGCCATTGATGACCGGCTCCGGCTCGGACAGAAGCGAGCCGCCCATTTCCGCCTGCTCGTCGCAGATGATCACTTTCGCACCGCTTTTCGCGGCCTCAAGTGCTGCGGCAAGACCGGCAGGCCCGCCACCGGCAACCAGCACGTCGCAATAGGCATAGCGGCTGGCATAAGTGTCCGGATCTGGCTCGGAGGGCGATTTGCCAAGACCGGCGGCGCCACGGATGAAAGGCTCATAAACCTTGTTCCAGAAGCTCTTCGGCCACATGAAGGTCTTGTAGTAAAAGCCCGCCGAGAAGAACATGTAGAAGGCGTCGTTGATCGCGCCGACATCGTGCTTCAGCGACGGCCAGTGGTTCTGGGTTTCGGCTTTCAGGCCGTCATAGAGTTCCAGCACGGTAGCGCGGGTGTTCGGCTCGAAACGGCCCGGCCCGCGTGAAACGCCCATCAGCGCATTCGGCTCTTCGGAACCGGCGGAAAGAATGCCGCGCGGGCGGTGATATTTGAACGAACGACCGGCCAGATGCTCGCCATGGCTGAGCATTGCGGAAGCCAGCGTGTCGCCTTCAAAGCCGGAATAGGCCTTGCCGTTGAAGGTGAAGCGAACGGGCTTGGCCTTGTTGACGCGGCCTTTGTTATGGATGCGCATATCGGTCATTATTTCGTCTCCGCAGCCGGAGTTTCTGCCAAAGCAGGACGGGGTTCACCGGCCTTGTAGGTCATCGCGAACTTGTCGCTCACCGTGTCGCGCACCGCATTGAAGAAGCGGCCGCAGCCATTGATATGCCGCCAGCGCTCAAAATGGGTGCCGCGTGGATTGGAGCGCGTGAACAGGAAATCGCGCCATTCATCATCGGAAAGCGTCGACGGGTCGGCAGGGCGCGCAATATGCGCTTCGCCCGCATAGGCAAACTCCAGTTCCGGGCGTTCCATCTCGCAATAAGGGCAACGGATAAGAAGCATGTGTGTTTCTCTTATTTTTTCAACGCATTTCCGAACGGAAAACCGGTTTCCACTTTTCCTGGAAATGCTTTTAATGCGCGACAGCAGCAGCAGCCGCTTCATCGATCAGGCGACCAGTGGTGAAGCGTTCAAGCGTGAATGGCGCATTGATCCAGTGCGGCTCATCGCGGGCAATCGTATGGGCGAAGACATGCGCCGAACCCGGCGTCGCCTTGAAGCCGCCCGTGCCCCAGCCGCAATTGACATAAAGGCCCGGCACAGGGGTCTTGCCGATGATCGGCGAACGATCCGGCGTGACGTCGACGATGCCGCCCCATTTGCGCAGCATGCGCATGCGGGTGAAAATCGGGAACACTTCGCAGATGGCGGCAAGCGTATGCTCGATCAGAGGCAGGCCGCCGCGCTGGCTGTAGGACACATATTGGTCGGTGCCCGAACCGATCACCAGCTCGCCCTTGTCGGACTGGCTGATATAGGCGTGCACCGTGTTGGACATGACCACGCAAGGGAAGATCGGCTTGACCGGCTCGGACACCAGCGCCTGCAGCGGGAAGCTTTCAAGCGGCATGCGAACGCCTGCCGTGTCCATGACAATCGACGTGCTGCCAGCAGCCGATACCGCCACCTTCTTCGCCTTGATGAAACCGCGTGGCGTATCGACGCCGGTGACGCGGCCCGACGCGTCGCGGCGGATGGCCGTGACCGGGCAGTTCTGGATGATGTCGACGCCGCGCTCGGTCGCGCCGCGCGCATAGCCCCAGGCAACCGCATCGTGGCGGGCCACGCCGCCGCGACGCTGCAAGGTGGCGCCCACCACCGGGTAGCGGGCATTGGGCGAAATATCGAGCGGCGGGCAATATTCCTTCGCCTGCTCCTTCGTCAGCCATTCATTGTCGATGCCGTTGAGGCGATTGGCGTGGATGTGCCGCTTGAAGCTCTGCACGTCATGCACCGTATGCGCCAGCATCATGACGCCGCGTTGCGAGAACATGACGTTGTAGTTCAGGTCCTGGCTCAGCCCCTCCCACAGCTTCATCGCATGTTCGTAGAGATGCGCGCTCTCGTCATAGAGATAGTTGGAGCGGATGATGGTCGTGTTGCGGCCCGTATTGCCGCCGCCGAGCCAGCCCTTTTCGATGACCGCGACATTGGTGATGCCGTGCTCCTTGGCCAGATAATAGGCGGCACCCAGGCCATGCCCGCCAGCGCCGACGATGATGACGTCATATTCGGCCTTGGGTTCGGCATTCGGCCATTGCGGCTTCCAGTTCTTGTTGCCGGAAAGCGCATTCTTGATAATCGAAGCTGCAGAAAAACGGGACATGGACAACCACCAGTTTCGCGGGCCGCAAGCGCCCTTCCGGCACAAGCGAAGCCTTTGATGATATTTCTATTGTTTCCGTTTCAAGCCCGACAGCAGGCTTGCGTCAAAAGACGCCACAAATACGACATGGCCACCATTTCGCGACATGCTGTCCGATGCGGACGGGCCTGTCCTCGCCTGCAACCGGACGGCAAAGCAGTTTCAAAAATGCCCCCTGTAAAATAGGACAACATTATTGTCCTTTTTCCTTTTCTTTTGTTGCGCAAAGGTCTACGCATTCTTTCGTAAAATCGCGTCCAAAATAAAAGAAACGCAAGAAAGGTGATTCCGTGACTAAGGAGAATCTACTCGAAAGCGCCCTCGTTCGTCTGGACGAGGCGGCAAGCCACATCAACATCGATGCGGATGTCATCGAGAAGCTGAAATATGCACGTGAGACCATGAAAGTGCGACTGATGATTCGCATGGACGATGGGTCGCGCAAATCCTTTCTTGCATGGCGCTGCCGTTATGACGACACGCGCGGACCGACCAAGGGCGGCATTCGCTACCATCCCGAATCGACGGCGGAGGAAGTCGAGACGCTGGCCTTCTGGATGACCTTCAAATGCGCCGTGATGAACCTGCCTTATGGCGGCGGCAAGGGCGCCATCCAGGTCGACCCGCGCCAGCTTTCCAAGGCTGAACTGGAGCGCCTTTCGCGCGCCTATATCCAGGCTTTCTCCGGCATTATCGGCCCGGACCGCGACATTCCGGCACCGGACGTCTACACCAATTCCATGATCATGGGCTGGATGGCGGATGAATATTCGCAGATCGTCGGCCAGTCGTCGCCCGCCGTCATCACCGGCAAGCCGCTGGCGCTCGGCGGTTCGCTCGGTCGCAACGATGCGACGGCGCGCGGCGGCTTCTATCTCGTGCGTCATCTGTCGCAGGATCTGGGCCTTGCTGCGCAGCTTCGCGTCACGGTTCAGGGTTTCGGCAATGCCGGTCAGTTCATCGCCAGGCTGATGGCAAGCGATGGTCACAAGATCGTTGCCGTGTCGGATTCGGCAGGCGCGGTTTACTGCGCCGACGGTCTTGATCTCGACGCGCTTCTGGAAGCGAAGGCACAGAACAAGTCGGTCGTCTCGACCGCTGGCACCAACGGCCATGAAGCGATCACCGCCGATGAGCTGCTTGCCGCCGAATGCGATGTTCTGGTGCCGAGCGCCATGGAAAACATGATCCATGAGGACAATGCCGCATCCATCAAGGCGAAGCTGATTGTCGAGCTTGCAAACGGTCCCGTTACGCCGGAAGCCGACAAGATACTGGAAGAAAAGGGCATCGTCGTTCTGCCGGATATTCTGGCCAATGCCGGCGGCGTGACGGTTTCCTATTTCGAATGGGTGCAGAACCGTCAGGGTTATTACTGGACGCTGGAAGAAATCCATGAGCGACTGAAAACCATCATGGAACGCGAAGGCCGCGCCATCTGGAACCATGCCAAGCAGCATAATGTGACGGTCCGTTCGGCGGCCTATGTCCATGCGCTGCAGCGCCTTGCACAGGCCATTGAAGCACATGGCACGCAGAGCGATTTCACGGCCTGATCCGGCCCTTTGACATCACCCCTCCTGCCAGCCTGCTGTCAGGAGGGGTGGCGAACGGCGGTTTCCTTTTTCCGCCTGCGCTATAGTTTACCGTCACAAGGCACAACCAGCGTGACGGGATGAAAAGCATGTCATACAGGAACTTGTTCAAGGGAAGTGCCGTCGCACTTGCCCTTCTTGCGGGCGCAATCCAGTTTTCCGGCACTGCCCAGGCGCAGGTGGTCGTTTCTTCCAAGATCGACACCGAGGGCGGCGTCCTTGGCAATATCATTCTGGCCGTTCTCAATGCAAATGGCATCCAGACCACGGACCGCATCCAGCTTGGCGCGACGCCAGTGGTGCGCAAGGCGATCACCGCCGGCGAGATCGACATCTATCCCGAATATACCGGCAATGCGGCCTTCTTCTTCAACAAGGCCGACGACCCGCTGTGGAAAGATGCCGCCAAGGCGTTCGAAACGGCAAAACAGCTTGATTACGATGCCAACAAGATCGTGTGGCTCGCCCCCTCTCCCGCCAACAACACATGGGGCATCGCGGTGCGCAAGGACGTGGCCGACGAAAGCAAGCTCGCAAGCCTCAGCGATTTCGGCAAATATGTTGCAGGCGGCGGCAAGGTGGTTCTGGCGGCTTCGTCCGAGTTCGTGAATTCTGCCGCTGCCCTGCCCGCCTTCCAGACCGCCTATGGCTTCACCCTGAAACCCGACCAGCTCATCACGCTTTCAGGCGGCGATACGGCGGCGACCATTGCCGCCGCCGCCAACCAGACCAATGGCGCCAATGCGGCCATGGTCTACGGCACCGATGGCGGCATCGCGCCCTCCGGGCTTGTCGTGCTTGAAGACGACAAGCATGTGCAGCCGGTCTACCAGCCCGCCCCGATCATCCGTGAAGAGGTTCTGAAGAAGAACCCGAAAATCGAGGAATTGCTGAAGCCGGTTTTCGCCAAGCTCGACCTCACCACCTTGCAGGACCTCAATGGCCGCGTGCAGCTCGGCGGTGAACCGGCAAAGGCGGTCGCCGAGGATTTTCTTAAAGCCAACGGCTTTCTGAAATAGGTTTTTGCCGGGCATGAGCGCAGCACAGGAGACGATCCGGGCAAATGGCGCGAAGGGCCTGTTTGCCTGTATCGACAAGCTCGGACTGGTTATTGCGGCAATCGGCCTATCGGGATTGCTTCTGCCTTTTGCGAATTTTCGGGCCAACCGCATCGTTCAGGGCGAGCCTCGTTACCTGTTCGATGCCCTGCCCGGCGAACTGGCGCTGGCGCTTGCGGCAATCGTGGCTGCGGGCCTGCTGATCGGCTTTGTCCGCAGCAACAGCCTGTTGCGGCTCGGGGCTGCTCTGGTCTGCCTCGCATCCGTCATGGTGGCGATCGGCCTGGCCGCGTCGTTCCTGTCGCCGGAGGGAAACAATTATGCGCGCGTCTCCCCAGCGTCCGGTTTCTGGCTCCTGTTCTTCGCCAGCGCCCTCTATGTCGCCGATGGGCTGGTCCGATTGCAGGCCGGTCCGCTCCTGCGTGTCAGCCTGCTGGTCATGGCAGGCGTGCTGCTCGCCGTGCTGCTTTCCTCCGGCCTCTGGGACGATATTTCCTTCATGAAGGAATATCAAAGCCGCGCGGACAGCTTCTGGAATGAAGCAGAACGGCATATAGCGCTGGCCCTCGGGTCGCTGCTGGCGGCCACGGCAGCGGGCATTCCGCTCGGTCTTGTCTGCCATCGCTTGGCCGGGTTGCGCGCCTTCGTGCTGAACAGCCTCAACATCGTGCAGACCATTCCGTCCATGGCGCTGTTTGGCCTGTTGATCGCGCCGCTCGGCTGGCTTGCGGCGCAATTTCCGTGGGCGGCGAGCCTCGGCATACGCGGCATCGGCGCGGCGCCTGCCTTCGTTGCGCTGTTTCTCTATTCGCTGCTTCCAATCGTCGCCAATACGGTGGCCGGGCTGGCACAGGTGCCCGAACCCGTGACCGACGCCGCGCGCGGCATGGGCATGACGCGGCTGCAACGGCTTTTCAGGACCGAGTTTCCGCTGGCCTTCCCGGTCATTCTCACCGGCATACGCATCGTCATGGTGCAGAATATCGGCCTGACGACCATCGCCGCGCTGATCGGCGGCGGCGGGTTTGGCACATTCGTCTTTCAGGGCATCGGCCAGACGGCGATGGACCTCGTGCTGCTTGGCGCGCTGCCGACCGTGCTTCTGGCCTTTGCCGCCGCCGTCATCCTCGATGGGGCAATCGAAATCGCCGAAGGAAGGAAAACCGCATGATCGAGTTCGACCGGATCACCAAGCGCTACAACGGGCGCGCGGCTGTCGATGCGGTAAGCTTCACGGTCGAGCCGCACAGCATCGCGGCAATCGTCGGCACGTCCGGTTCGGGCAAGACGACGCTGCTGCGGATGGTGAACCGCCTTGTCGAACCGACGGAAGGCGAAATCCGCATTGACGGACAGAGCGTGCTCAGCGAACCGGGCCATCAGTTGCGGCGGCGGATCGGCTATGTAATCCAGCAGCATGGGCTGTTTCCGCACCGCACGGTGGCGGAAAACATCGCCACGGTGCCGGTGCTTCTGCACTGGCGCAAACAGCGCATCGACAAGCGGGTGAACGAATTGCTCGACCTGTTCCAGCTCGAACCCGCGGATTATCGCGACCGCTATCCGAGCGAGCTTTCCGGCGGCCAGCAGCAGCGCGTCGGCGTGGCGCGGGCGCTTGCCGCCGGGCCGAACATCCTTTTGATGGATGAACCTTTCGGCGCGCTCGATCCGGTGATCCGCGCCAAGGCGCAGGAAGACCTGAAAACGATCCAGAAGCGGCTCGGCACGACCATCCTGCTCGTCACGCACGACATGGAAGAAGCGATCTCGCTCGGCGACCGCATCGCCGTGATGGATGACGGCAAGCTTTTGCAATTCGGCCCGCCCGCCGAAATTCTGGCCCGCCCCGCGACCGAATTCGTCGAACGGCTGGTGGGAACCGGGGAAAGGCCGTTCCGTCTTCTGTCGCTCACCGATCTGAAAACCGTGCTGCAACCGGGGGACGCCAGCGGCGAGGCGCTGCCCGTCACCGCCTCGCAGCGCGATGCGCTCGCCGCACTTTTATGGTCGGGGCGCAAGGCGCTTCCCGTGCTTGACGGCGAAGGAAGGCCGCTTGGCCGGGTGACGCTGGAAAAGCTGCTTCATCAGGCAGAGCGCCCGGCATGAAATCGCTCATGTCCCTCGTTCCGCGCGCTGTGCTTCTGGCGGTGCTGCTCCTGTTTCTGGCGCGGCCCCATCTTTTCGAGCCGGTTTTCCGCCCGCTCGTCGATGCGGGAGCCCCGGTCATCTATGACCGCGCGAACCTGATGACGCTGACCTTGCAGCATCTGGGACTGGTGGCGCTGGCCACCTTCTGTTCGACGCTGCTTGCCGTCGCCATGGCGATCTTCGTCACGCGCAGGCAGGGCGCGGAATTCCTGCCGCTCTCGCGCAGCCTCGTGAATATAGGCCAGACTTTTCCGCCCGTCGCGGTGCTGGCGCTGGCCGTTCCCATCTTCGGTTTCGGGGACAAGCCGACGCTGATCGCCCTTTTCCTCTATGGCCTGCTTCCGATTTTCGAGAACACGCTGACGGGACTGACGACATTGCCCCCGCCGGTCGTCGAAGCCGCGCGCGGCATGGGGATGACCAGCGCGCAACGGCTGGTGAAAATCGAGGTTCCGCTGGCCATGCCGGTCATTCTGGCAGGTATCAGGCTTTCCGCCGTGATCAGCCTTGCCACTGCCACCATCGGTTCGACCGTCGCGGCCAGAACGCTCGGGGAAGTCATCATTGCCGGACTGATCTCCAACAACCTCGCCTTCGTTTTGCAGGGAGGCCTCGTTGTCGCCGCACTTGCCATACTCATCTTCGATGGCTTTCAGGCAATCGAGCATTATCTCCTGAAACGGTCCGGACGCACCATCTGAAACCTCAAGTCCTCTTTGAAATACGCCTGAACATGCCTATATCCTTGCAGGAACAAGCCAGTGAGAAACGGGCCAGTGAGGAACGGGATGAATATCGGGCAGGCCGCCGCCGCATCGGGCATATCGGCAAAGATGATCCGCCATTATGAAACCATCGGGCTCATCGAGGCTGCCGAACGAACCGGCTCGGGCTATCGCGTCTACACGCAGAAGGATGTGGAGACGCTGCGCTTCATCCGCCGCAGCCGCGATCTCGGTTTTCAGGTCGATCAGATCAGGGAACTTCTGGCGCTGTGGCGCGACCGCAACCGCGCTTCCGCCGATGTGAAGAAAGTGGCGCTCGGCCATGTCGAGGAACTGGAAGCCAAGATGCGCCAGTTGCAGGAAATGGCCGACACGCTGCGCCATCTCGCCCAAAACTGCCATGGCGACAACCGGCCCGATTGCCCCATCATCCATCAGCTTGCCGAGCCGAAACTGGAGCCGCGCAAGCGTCCGCAAGCCCGCAAGGGCGAATTGCTGCACGGCAAGATATGAAGAAGGAACGCCGGGATTTCTCCCGGCGTTTTCATGGGTTTCAGCTCTTCGGCAGCGTATAGGCGATTATATAATCGCCCGGTTTGGTTCCAACCGAACCATGCCCGCCCGCAACCATCAGCACGAATTGCTGGTCGCCGACCGTATAGGTCATCGGCGTCGACTGGCCGCCTGCCGGAAGCCGGGCCTCCCAGAGCTGCTTGCCCGAAGTCAGGTCATAGGCGCGCAGATAGTCGTCAACAGCCGCGCCAAGGAAGGCGACGCCGCCGGCCGTGATCATCGGCCCGCCGATGCCCGGAACGCCCACCTTCAACGGAAGCGGGACCGGCGCCATGTCGCGGATCGTGCCGTTGCGATGCTTGTAGGCGATCTTGCCGGTGCGCAGGTCCACGCCCGCCACATAGCCCCATGGCGGCGTCTGGCAGGGAATGCCGAGCGGCCCGAGGAACGGCCCCATGAAGACGCCGTAAGGCGCGCCGTCATTGCGGTTCAGTCCCTGTTCGCTGCCCTTCTCATCCTGTCCGCGCGGCGGAATATCGGCGCGCGGCACGAGGCGCGAGGTGAAGGCGAGATAGGTCGGCATGCCGAACATGACCTGCCGGACCGGATCGACCGCCACGCTGCCCCAGTTGAACACACCGAAATTGCCCGGATAGACAATCGTACCCTTCAGCGAGGGCGGCGTGTAGCGGCCTTCGTAAAACAGCTGGTGGAACTTGATGCGGCAGGCAAGCTGATCGAACATCGTCACGCCCCACATGTCGCTTTCGCGCAAGGGCGGCGGGCTGAAGGTCAGATCGGAGATCGGCTGCGTCGGCGAGGAATGGTCTTCGGGTATGGTGCCGGTCGGCGCCGGGATTTCCTTGACCGGAATGATCGGCTCGCCCGTGCGCCGGTCGAGCACATAGAGATCGCCCTGTTTGGTCGGGTCGACCAGCGCCGGAACCCCGTTGATATCCAGCAGGACCGGCTGGGCCGGGACGTCCATGTCCCACAGGTCGTGGTGCACCGTCTGGCGCACCCAGCGGACCTGTCCGCTATTCACGTCGAGCGCCACGATGGACGAGGAATATTTCTCCACATTCTCGCTGCGGTCCATGCCAAGCTGGTCCGGCACCTTGTTGCCGAGCGGCACGAAGATGAGGCCCAGTTTTTCATCGACGCTGGAAACCGACCAGCTATTGGGCGAGTTGGTTGTGTAGTGTTCGCCCTCCGGCAGCGGCGTGGTCACGTCCGGATTGCCGGAATCCCAGTTCCACAACAATTGCCCGGTGCGGATATCGAAGGCGCGGATGACGCCCGACTGTTCTTCGGTCGAGTAATTGTCGTTGACCGCACCGCCGACAATGATCTTGTCGCCGACCACCGCCGGGGGCGAGGTCGAGTAATAGTAACCGGCGGGGTTGTATTTCATGCCGTGGCCGAGATCGAGCGTGCCGCCATTGGCGAAATCCGTGCAGATTTCCCCGGTCGCCGTGTCGAGCGCGATCAGGCGCGCATCGGAGGTTGGCAGATAGACGCGCTCGGCGCATTTCGCGCCTGCGGTGGCGGTCGCATCCTTCCAGTAGCTGACGCCGCGGCAAGTCTGGTGCTGGCGGTCGGTGTTGAAGCCGACCTTGGGGTCGAACTTCCACTTTTCCTTGCCGGTCGCCGCATCGAGCGCAATCGCCCAATTATGCGGCGTGCACAGATAGAGCGAATCGCCGATCTTGAGCGGCGTCACCTGATAGGTGGTTTCGCCCACATCCTGCGGCTGCTTCACATCGCCGGTCTGATATTGCCAGGCGACTTGCAGTTTGGCGACGTTTTCCGGCGTTACCTGCGTCAGCGGCGAATAACGCTGGCCGTAAGGCGTGCGACCATATTGATGCCATTCGCCATCAGGAACATTGCCGCCGAGATCGGGCGTTGCGGCGACTTTTTCCGTCGGCAGGTCGCCTGCGATATTGTAGGGGTCCTGCGTCATGGAATAGCCCGCGACCACAAGCGCGACCAGCGATGCCACGCCCAGCGGCAAGCCGCCTCCGCCTGCGCCGCCATTGAGCGGCTTCCTGATCCACGGGGCCAGCAGCCAGAACCCGAGCAGCACTATGAGACCGCCGCGCGCGCCAAGCTGCCACCAGTCGAAGCCGACTTCATAAACGGCCCAGCCAAGCGAGCCGAGAATGACGAGCGCGTAAACCCAAAGCGCGGCGGCGTTGCGCCGGAAAAGCAAAACGGCGGTGAGCAGAAAGCCAACCGCCGCGAGTATGTAATACCAGCTTCCGCCCAGCACGGCGAGCCAGATGCCGCCCGCGCCGAGCGCCAGCCCGATCAAGAGAAGTACGAGAGAAGTTAACCAGATAAGCAAGACACTACCCCCTTCCAGTACAACCGTTCTCCCCGCTCACATGCGGGAAAATCGTGCGGACCAACCGCTCACCAATTTCGAGGCATTCCTGATTTGGCCTGATATGGCCTGATATGATCGCAAGTCTCGCAGCATTCCGTTTGCCGCACAACTCCCTGCTGCCTGCCTATCCACATAGGCGAGCATGGAAAAAATCCAGAGAGCGGAAAGGTGTTTCTTTCGGGCCGAATGGATCGAGGGGCGCCGCCCTTAATCAAGGCAAAATCAAGGCAGAGGGGTTTTGAGCGCTTAAACCACGCAAAATGCTACGCGAATACGCAAATTTTCGCCGTTCAATTGTGGCGAAGGAATGGCGAAACTGTGTATCTTGTGTCTTTCAGGCGGCTTTTTCGAGATTTCAGGCCGAACCGCGCATGATGAGGTGGCTATCCAGGCGACGGATTTCCTTCTCGACTGCTGCTCCACTTTCCTGCGCATTGATCCGCGAGAAAAGCATGTCGAGACCCAGTTGCGCGATTTGCCGATAGTCCTGCGCAACCGTTGTCAGCGGCGGACAGGTGAAGCGGCTGAGCGGATGGTCGTCGTGACCGGCGACACGAAGATCGCAGCCTTCCTCGCGCCCGACATGCCGCCGTCTTTCGAAGGCCGCGGAAATAACACCGAAAGCCAGGCGATCATTGGCGCAGAGAACCGTGCGCGTCGGAAACCCGCCGCGATCCAGAATCCGGCCAGCCTCCTGATAGCCCAGTTCCTCGAAATTCCAGTTCTTTGCAGCAATCGGCAGGACGATGGGTTCGACGCCCAGCCGCTCCATGGTTTCGATATAGGCCGAGCGCCGTTCCAGCGCATTCTGGTTTACAGCCGGCATTTCGAGGAAGCACGGATGTTCGCCCGTTCGATAAAGATATTCGGTAATATTGCCGATGCTCTGGCGATTATCGGTGCCGACAAAAGGCTGATCGTCACCGATACGGCTGTCGAGGAAAACCGCAGGCGTCGAATTCGACAGGCTGGAAAGCAGTTTCGCATCCGTCTCGAAACCGAGCGGAGCCATCAGGACGCCAGCGATCTTGAGAGACATGAGCGTGCGCATCGCCCGCGCCTCCAGTTTTCTCTCGCCATGCGATGACAGAACGATCGGCCAGTAGCCTTCCGCCAGACAGCGCATTTCGATCTGGCGGATGATTTCCGCATAGAACGGATCGGAGATATGGGGGACGATGACGCCGATATTCTTCGGCTTCTTGCGGTTGAGGCTGACCGCGAAGATGTTGGGCTGATAGTTGTAATCCTTCAGCGCCTTCTCGATACGAAGGCGCGTCGAGGGCTTTACGCTTTCAGGATTGTCGAAATATTTCGAGACCGTGGGACGGGACAATCCGCTTGCGGCGGCGAACTCTTCCATCGTCCTGATCTTCTGTTCGGTCATGCCCTCGTTTTCCCTCGGGTATCATAGCGATTTTACAGCGCTATTCACTTTTCTTTCCATGCGTAAATTTTTTTCCGCCCTGACGCAACAAATTTCAACGGGTTGCCGGTGGACGATCCACGCTTTCTTGCTCCCACGCCAGCGCATCTGGTCGCATCACGCTCAAATTCAATCGTTATAATTTTTACACGTGAAAAATTTTATGTTGACACATTGAACGAGCTCTAGCATGTCTAGGGAAGCTCGATCAGAGCTGAAGGCCCTGCCCTTCGGGAGGTTTGAAGTTGGCGACAACGGATGAACCTGCAGGAAAAACCATTGTTCATGTCCCTATAGAAGGACGCCCCGGCGAGCGCCGGTCATTCGGAGGAAATCATGTTTCGCAAATCGCTCAGCCGCATTCTCTTTTCCGGCGTTGCGCTCGCCATGATGGCAGGCGCGGCATCTGCCGAAGGCATCGGCGCATCGCTTCTCACCCAGCAGCATCCGTTCTACATCTCGCTCGCAGACGCGATGAAGAAGGAAGCGCAGGCAGAGAATGTGCCGCTGGAAATCGCCATCGCCAATCAGGACCTGAGCAAGCAGCTCGCCGATGTGGAAGATTTCATCACCAAGGGCGTCGACGTCATCGTCATCTCGCCGGTTGACAGCAAGGGCGTCCGCTCGGCCATCAACAAGGCCCAGAAGGCAGGCATCAAGGTCATCACCGTCGATGTTCCGGCCAACAATGTCGATGTGACCTCCTTCGTCGGCACGGACAATTTCGCGGGCGGCGAAAAGGCCGCCGAACTGATGGCGAAGTCCATCGGTGAAAAGGGCAATGTCGCCGTTATCGATTACCCGACGGTCCAGTCGGTCGTGGATCGCATCGAAGGCTTCAAGAAGGGCATTGCAAAGTATCCGGATATCAAGATCGTGGCGATCCAGCCGGGCATCACCCGTCCGGAAGCGCTTTCGGCTGCACAGAACATCCTGCAGGCCAACCCGGATATCGTCGGCATCTTCGGCTTCGGCGACGACGCCGCACTGGCCGCTGCCTCGGCGGTGAAGTCGGCCAAGCTTGAAAGCCAGGTCAAGGTCATCGGCTTCGACGGCATGGAAGAAGCCCGCAACGCCGTGAAGAACGATCCGGTCATGGTCGGCGTTATCGCCCAGTATCCGGACCAGATGGGCAAGGTTGCGGTTGAAACCGCGGCTAAGGTCATCAAGGGCGAGGAAGTCCCGGCCAAGCAGCCGATCGTTCCGGGCGTCGTCACCAAGGACGGCGAAACCAAGTAAGACCGCGTGAAACAGCGACACTCCTCCCAGTCGCTGTTTCCTTTCTGCGTGCGGCGGCCCGGCGAACACCACGCGCCTGCCGCCGCCGCATCCCTTTTGATCGCGGATTTCGTTCGAGCGAAGTCCTGCCGATAGACTGAACAACGGAGAATGGAGGCCCCAAGAGTGACAGATACTGTGACAGCCGCCAAATCCGAACGAAAAGCCGCTTCGGACACCGTTCTCGACATTCGCGACGTGGCAAAATCCTTCGGCCCGGTGGTCGCGCTGAAGCGCATGAACCTGACCGTGCGTCGCGGCCGCGTGCATACGCTGCTTGGCGAAAACGGCGCTGGCAAATCCACGCTGATGAAGATCCTGGCTGGCGTTTTCAAGCCGACCTCCGGCACCATCCTGCTGAAAGGCGCGACCTATGCGCCGAAAGACCCGCGCGATGCACGCGCCAACGGCATTGCCATCGTCTTTCAGGAACTGAGCCTGTCGCGCAATCTCAGCGTTGCCGAAAACATCTTCGCCAATCATGAGCCGAGCCGTTTCGGTTTTATCCGGGAGCGCGAGCTGAACGCCGCTGCCGAAAAGCTGATCGGCGAGCTTGGCCTGCCGGTCGATGCGCGCGCCAAGGTCGGCGACCTGTCGATTGCCCAGCGCCAGCTCGTCGAAATCGCCAAGGGCCTGAGCCAGCCCGCCGACGTGGTTATTCTGGACGAGCCGACCTCATCGCTTTCCGACAGCGAAGCGGAAATCCTGTTCTCGATCATCGAGCGCCTGAAAGCACGCGGCACGGCGGTCATCTACATTTCGCATCGCATGGAAGAAATCATGCGGCTTTCCGACGACATTACGGTCGTGCGTGACGGCGAATATGTCACCACCACGGAAAAGGGCGAGACCACCATCGAACGGCTGATCGCCCTGATGGTTGGCCGCGAGATGAACGACATCTATCCGCCGCGTGAAGCACCGCGCCCTGCGGACACAGTTGCGCCAATTCTCGAAACGAAGAACCTGTCCGTTCCGGGCAAATTTCACGAGGTTTCCATCGGCGTGAAACCCGGTGAGGTTCTGGGTCTTTTCGGGCTGGTCGGCTCCGGTCGTTCGGACGTCATGAAGGCGTTGTTCGGAATGCTGCGGCCAACGGGTGAAATCCGGCTCGACGGAAAGCCTGTCACGCTCTCCTCGCCGACCGACGCCATTCGCAACGGCATTGCCTTCGTGACCGAAAACCGCAAGGAAGAAGGCCTCGTTCTTCCGCACAGCGTGGAACGCAACATCAATATGGTCGGGCTCGGCCAGCTCGCAGGCCCGCTCGGGCTCATGCGGTCGAGGGCGGAGCGTTCCGCCGCCAAGGCCGAAGTGCTGCGGCTTGCCATCAAGACAGCGTCGCTCGACACGGTTGCCGGATCGCTCAGCGGCGGCAACCAGCAGAAGATCGTGCTGGCAAAGTGGCTGCAGACAAAACCGCGCATCCTCATTCTCGATGAGCCGACACGCGGCGTCGATGTGGGCGCGAAATTCGAAATCTATCGCATCATCCGAGAACTTGCCGCCAATGGCGCGGCGATCCTGATGGTTTCCTCCGAACTGCCGGAAGTGCTGGGTCTCAGCGACCGCGTGGCAATCATGCATAACAAGCATGTCGCCGCCATTGTCGATGCCGATGGCCTCACGCCCGAAACCGTCATGAGCTACGCAGCAGGAATGCATCAATGAGCAACGCAGATATCCAGAAGAAAGCCGTGGACGCCGAAGTCCGCCGTTCGCTTTTCTCCTCCCCGCTGGTGCGCCAGTATGGCGGCATCATCATTTCGCTGGCCGTGCTCTGCGTGGTCTTCGCGGTGCTGAACCCGCGCTTTCTCGCCTTCAACAACTTCATGAATATCATGCAGCAGGTGGCGGTGATTGCCGTTGCCGCCTATGGCATGACCTATGTGATCCTGCTCGGCGAAATCGATCTGTCCATCGGCTCCATCATCGCCGTTTCCGGCATGGTGGCGGCGCAAGCCTTCGCCATGGGCTTCGGCTTTGTGCCAACGGTCGTTTTCACCCTTGCGGCGGGCGCAATCATGGGCGGGCTGAACGGCGTGCTTTCGGCCAAGCTGATGCTGCCCTCCTTCATCGTCACGGTCGCGACCATGGGCATCTATCGCGGCATGGTCAGCCTGCCGACCAATGGCGCGCCCGAAATCATCGAAAACGATGCATGGCTTGCCATCGGCTCGGAAAGCTGGCTCGGCCTGCCGATCATCATCTGGATCGTCGGCGTCCTGTTCATCTTCAACTATATCCTGCTTTCGAAGACGGTCTTCGGCCGCCGCATCTATCTGTCGGGCGGCAACAAGGAAGCAGCGATCTATTCCGGTATCCGCGTCGACCGCATCAAGATCATCGTCTTCATGCTTTCCGGCGTGATGGCGGCGATCAGCGGCATCCTGCTTTCCTCGCGCCTGTCCTCCGCGCAGACCAATGCGGGCATGGGCTATGAACTCGACGCCATTGCGGCAGTGGTGCTTGGCGGCACCTCGCTTGCCGGCGGCGTCGGCACCATGGTCGGCACCATTCTGGGCGCGCTCATCATCGGCGTCATCAACAACGGCATGAACATGCTGTCGGTGCCCTATTTCTACCAGCTCATCGTCAAGGGCGTGGTCATTCTGGTCGCCGTCTGGCTCGACGTGCGCTCGAAATCCATGCGCACGTAATCGCGGTCCCAAACATGAAAAAGATCATCACCATTGGCGAGATCGTCGTCGAAATCATGGCCGTGGAAACCGGCAACGGCTTCAAGTCCGCCATCCCGTTGATCGGTCCGTTCGCTTCCGGCGCGCCCGCAATCTTCATCGATCAGGCGGCCAAGATGGGCCAGCCCTGCGGCATGGTCAGCGCGGTCGGCAATGACGATTTCGGCGCGCTCAATGTCGAGCGCCTGCAAAGAGACGGCGTGGATGTTTCGGCCATCGGCGTGCATCCGACAGCCGCCACCGGCAGCGCCTTCGTGCGCTATCGCCCGGACGGCAACCGCGATTTCATCTTCAACATCAAGCACAGCGCATGCAGCGCCATCGGCCTGACGCCGGAAGCCGAAAAGCTGATCGAAACCGCCGATCACCTCCATATCATGGGTTCGGCGCTGTTCTCCGACGGCATTGTTTCGGCGATCCACGAGGCGACGATCCGCATCAAGGCGAAGGGCGGCACCGTGTCCTTCGATCCCAATATCCGCAAGGAAATGCTGGAACTGCCGGGCATGCGCCAGGCATTGGCCCATGCGCTGGAGAACACTGACCTGTTCATGCCGAGCGGCCCGGAAATCTTTCTCTTCACCAAGGCGACCGAGGAAAAACCAGCCGTGGAAGAACTTCTGGCGCGCGGCATCAAGGCCGTGGTGGTCAAGCGCGGCGCGGAAGGCGCCAGCTATTTCGACCAATCCGGCGAGGTTTTCGCGCCTGCCTTCAAGGTGGAGGAAATCGACCCGACCGGCGCAGGCGACAGTTTTGGCGCGGCATTCGTCACCTGCTGGCTGCGCGACATGGCGCCGAAGGACGCTCTGACCATCGCCAATGCCACCGGCGCGCGCGCCGTCGGCGTCAAGGGACCGATGGAGGGCACCTCGACCATGGCTGAAATCGAAGCCTTCCTTCAGAAAGACGGAGTTCCAGCATGAGCAGCACGAAAGTTCTGAGCGCACTTCCCGCACGTTACGCCAGCGGCGTTCGCGGCGGCATCACCTCGATCTGCTCCGCGCATCCTCTGGTCATTGAAGCCGCCCTTCTGGAAGGCGTTACGACCAATACGGACGTTCTGATCGAGGCCACCTGCAATCAGGTCAATCAGGATGGCGGCTATACGGGCATGACGCCTGCCGATTTCCGCCGTTTTGTGGAAGAAATCGCGGCGCGGGTCGGCTTCGACACCGGGCGGCTCATTCTGGGCGGCGACCATCTTGGGCCGAACCCGTGGAAGCACCTGCCCGCCGAGGAAGCCCTTGCGAAATCGGACGTGATGATCGACGCATTCGTGCGCGCAGGCTTCACCAAGATCCATCTCGATACGTCGATGGGTTGCGCGGGCGAGCCGGTCGCGCTGCCGGATGCCGTGACCGCCGAGCGCGCGGCGCGCCTTGCCAAGGTGTCGGAAGCGGCGGCCCGTGAAGCCGGATATGACCTGCCGGTCTACATCATCGGCACCGAAGTACCGATCCCCGGCGGCGCGATGGAAGAGATCGAGGAGCTGGAACTGACCAGGCCGGATGCAGCGGTTGAAACCGTCGCCATTCACCGCAAGGCTTTCGCGGCGCTGGGACTGGAAGACGCCTTTGCCCGCGCGATCGGCGTCGTAGTGCAGCCGGGCGTCGAGTTCGGCAACGAGAACGTGGTCTTCTACAACAGCGACAAGGCAACCGCGTTGAGCGGCGTTCTGAGCGAAATGCCGCAATTCGTGTTCGAGGCGCATTCGACCGACTATCAGCCGGTGGAAGCGCTTTCCGATCTGGTGCACGATGGTTTCGCCATTTTGAAAGTCGGCCCCGGCCTGACTTTCGCGCTGCGCGAGGCGCTCTATGGTCTCGACCAGATTGCCGCTTTCCTCGACAAGCTGCCGGAAGAGGAAACTCTGCGCGGCAAGATGGAAGCGCTGCTTCTGGCCGAGCCGAAGAACTGGGAAAAATATTACCACGGCGACGCGGAAGAACTGCGGCTGCAACGCCATTTCTCCTATAGCGACCGCATTCGCTATTACTGGCCGCATCCGGTCGCAACGGCTGCTGTCGATGCGCTTTTGAAGCGTCTCGAAGGCCGCAAGATACCGGAAACGCTGATCAGCCAGTATCTCGGCACGCTCTATCCGGCTGTGGCCTCCGGTGCGGTGGAAGCAACGCCCCACGCCTTGATGGTGGAGGCCGTCCGCAATGTCGTGCGGACTTACGGCAAGGCTGTCGGCACTCATTAGTCTTTGTTTGTACGCATTATCCTACGCAAAACCGTTTCGCACTTTTGCTGGAAATGCTCTGAAACAGAAAGGCGCGGCCGGGACCGCGCCTTTCTTTTGCTCAGACCTCTATCGGGCTTTTAAAAGCCTTGAGCCGCAAGGCATTGCTCAGAACAAAAATGCTTGAGAATGCCATGGCGCCCGCCGCCAGAACCGGCGACAGCAGTGTGCCGGTGAAGGGATAGAGGACACCGGCTGCGAGCGGGATCAGCGCCACGTTATAGGCAAAGGCCCAGAACAGGTTTTCACCGATATTGCGGATCGTCGCCTTGGATATGGCGATGGCATTGACCACGCCGCGCAGGTCGCCCGACATCAGCACCACATCCGCACTTTCAATCGCAATATCCGTTCCGGTGCCGATGGCGATACCGACATCGGCGGCAGCGAGTGCGGGGGCATCGTTGATGCCGTCGCCGACAAAGGCAATCCGCTTGCCGCCCGCCGAAAGACGCTTCAACGCCTCGACCTTGCCGTCCGGCAGCACTTCCGCAACCACTTCATCGATGCCCAGCCGTTTTGCAATGGCCTCAGCCGTGCGGCGATTGTCGCCGGTGATCATCGCAACCTTCAGCCCCTGCTCGTGAAGGGCCGCAATCGCCGCTGGCGTGGTTTCCTTCATCGGGTCGGCGACCGTCAGGATTGCCGCCAGCTTGCCGTCAATGGCCGCGTAAAGCGGAGACTGTCCTTCATCGCCAAGACGCTTCGCATCGTGAGCGAACACAGTCACATCGTGTCCGAGCTTTGCCATGTAACGGTCGGCACCGATGGCGACCTCATGGCCGGAAACCTGCGCCTTCAAGCCGAAACCGGGCACGGCCTCGAAAGCGGAAACCTCCGCGAGCTTCAATCCTTTCGCCTTTGCCGCTTCCACAATCGCGTCGGCAATCGGGTGTTCGGAGCGGGCTTCCACAGCGGCAACCAGCGCCAGAAGTTCGTCCTTGTCGAAACCCTCGACGGTTGCAAAGTGCGCCAGTGCAGGCTTTCCCTGTGTCAGCGTTCCGGTCTTGTCGACGGCAATGACGGAAGCATCGCGCAAGGTTTGCAAGGCGTCACCGCGACGGAACAGGACGCCGAACTCGGCTGCGCGACCGGTGCCGACCATGATCGAGGTCGGCGTGGCCAAGCCCATGGCGCACGGGCAGGCGATGATGAGAACCGCGATGGCGTTCACCAGCGCGTAACCCAGCATGCCCGCGCCGCCAATCGCCAGCCACAATGCAAAGGTCAAAGCGGCGGCGGCCATCACCGCAGGCACGAACCAGCCGGTCACCTTGTCGACCATGGCCTGAATGGGCAGCTTGTCGGCCTGTGCGTCTTCGACCATGCGGATGATCTGCGAGATCACCATGTCGCGGCCAACCTTGGTGGCGCGGAAGGTGAAGGTGCCGGTCTTGTTGATCGTGCCGCCGACCACTTCCGCGCCCTTCTCCTTGACAACCGGCACAGGCTCGCCGGTGATCATCGATTCATCGACATAGGAGGAACCTTCGATCACTTCGCCATCGACGGGCACTTTCTCGCCGGGACGCACCTGCACGATATCGCCTGCGCGAACCTCTTCGAGCGGCACGTCAATGGCTTCTCCGTCACGCACGACCCGGGCGGACTTTGCCTGCAAGCCGACGAGACGGCTGATTGCCGCGCTGGTGCGCCCCTTGGCGCGCGCTTCCAGATAGCGGCCTATCAGGATGAGCGTCACGATCACCGCCGCCGCTTCGAAATAGACATTGACGGTTCCTTCCGGCAGGAAGCCGGGGAAGAAGGTGGCGACGATGGAAAATCCCCAGGCGGCCAACGTGCCGACAACGACCAGCGAATTCATGTCCGGCGTGCCGCGCAACAAGGTCGGGACGCCCTTTTTGAAAAAGCGCAGGCCCGGGCCGAACAGGACGAGCGTGGTCAGCACGAATTGCAGATACCAGCTGTTCTGCATCCCGATGCGGTCGGCGACGAACATATGAATGGCCGGGATGAGGTGTGACCCCATTTCCATGATAAACACCGGCAGGGTCAGCACAGCCGCAAGGATGACGCTTTTCTTCAGCTCTGCCGCTTCCGCATCCCGCTTTTCGGCCTGCGTCTCGGGCTTTGCATCGGATGCGGCGTCAGTGAGCGAGCGCGCTTCATAGCCCGCCTGCTCAACCGCCTTGACGAGATCGGAAGTCTGGACCGGGCCCGCCAGTTCCACATGGGCGCGTTCGGTCGCGAGGTTGACGCTGGCCCGCGTCACGCCCGGCACGGCGTTGAGGGCTTTTTCCACCTTGCTGACGCAGGAAGCGCAGCTCATGCCTTCGATGGCAAGATCGATGCTGGCTGCGGGCACTTCATAGCCCGCCTTGCGGATGGCCTCGACCACCGATGGCAAATCCGGCGCGCCCTTGAAAGTCACGTCGGCGCGCTCCGTGGCGAGATTGACGGAAACCCTGTCCACACCCGGAACTTTCGCCACAGCCTTTTCCACGGATGACACGCATGATGCGCAGGTCATCCCTTCGACCGGCACGGGAAAACTGATGGTTTCGTGATTAACTGGCTTGTTCATGGCAATCCCTTTCACTGCCCGTGAAGGGCACAATTCGAGAGTTGCTCCTTAAATAGTCCTTCCCACCGTTGGAAGGTCAAGCCCTTTTCGAAACAAGGTCCGCTATATATTACGGCATCCGCTCACGCAGGTTAGGCAGACGGCTCTAAATCGGCAATGTGTTATGCGCCGCGACCAGTCCCAGCCCTGCATTGCTGCGATTGGCGATAAAGGACTGCACGTCGCCGGCGGGCATCGGACGGCCCGTGAGGAAACCTTGCACCTCGCCGAAACGTTCGGTCTTCAGGCGCTCAAGCTGTTGCGCGGTTTCCACGCCTTCTGCCGTGGTGACAATGTTGAAACCCGCCCCAAGCGTCGCGACCGCCTGAATGATGGCCAGATCGCGCGTATCGACCTCAATTCCGGAAACGAAACTGCGATCGATCTTGATCTTGTCGAACGGGAATGAACGCAGATAGCTCAGCGACGAATAACCGGTTCCGAAATCATCCATCGCAATGCGAACGCCCAGCCGACGCAGTTCGAACAGCAGCTCGATATTGTTCTTGCTGTTCGACAGGAAGACCGATTCCGTGATTTCAAGCTCAAGCCTGTCTGGCGACAGGCGCGCCGCTTCCAGCGCGTCCTTGACCGATTGCAGGAGCGTGGTCTGGCTGAACTGGACCGGCGAGAGATTGACGGAGACCTTGATGTCCTCCGGCCACAGCACCGCTTCCCGGCATGCCGCCCTCAAGACCCAATCGCCAATCGGCCCGATCAGCCCGGTTTCTTCCGCCAAGGGGATGAATTCGGCGGGCGAAACCATGCCGCGATCCGGATGACGCCAGCGGATCAGCGCCTCGAAGCCGGAAATCCTGCCGCTTTCCAGGTTGAATATCGGCTGATAGTGAAGCTCGAACTGTCCATCCAGCAGCGCCTGCCGAAGCTCGCCGGTCATGACGTGACGCTTCTCGGCTGCCAGACGCAGCGAGTGCTGATAAAAACGGAATGTGCGGCGTCCGCCGGATTTCGATGCGTAAAGCGCGAGATCGGCGTTACGCATCAGCGCATCGGGCGTATCGCCGTGCAGCGGCGCTTGAGCAATGCCCATGCTGCAGGTGACAAATTCCGAATTGCCGACCAGTTTGAACGGGTCCTGAAAAGCCGAAAGAACGCGGTCGGCGAACATGGCGACCTGCCCCAGCGTTCCGCTACGATAAACGATGGCAAACTCGTCGCCGCCCAGCCGGGCGATGAACTCGTCCGAAGTCGTGATCCGTTTCAGGCGACGCCCCACTTCCTGCAAAAGCTGGTCGCCCGCCTGATGGCCGATACTGTCGTTGATGTTCTTGAAATGATCGATGTCGAGATAGAACAATGCGAAAGGCTCGCAATCCCCGCCCTTTTTCAGCATGCTTTCGACATGATGGGCAAAATAGGCCCGGTTCGGCAGGCCGGTGAGGCTGTCATGCATGGCGATATGCGCCATGCGTTCCTCGATCTCGCGCCGCTCGGTTATGTCTTCCAGAAGGCCGATCAGATAGCGGGGTTCATTGCCCTCGATCGGCGGGATCGAGCATTTTATGATACGCATCGTGCGGGAAGTGCCGTCCTTGCGCAAAATCTTGCGCTCGACGTTCAATACGTCCCGGCGGCGCATCGTCGTGCGATCCTGCTGCCTGATGATAGCGGCCTCCCCCTCGGGGAAAAGATCGAGGTCGGTGGAACCGATGGCTTCGTCTATCGGCTGGCCGCTCGCCGCCGATGCGGCCTGATTGTAGAGCACGTAGCGGCCATCGTCGTGCATGTCCTTGACGAACACGCCGAGCGGCAAATTGTTGACGAGGCTGTCCAGCAAGGTCTGTGCGTGGCTGGCCTGACGGTTGGCTTCCGCGAGTTCCGTCCTGTCCTGGACAATGGCGAGAATCGCTTCCTTGCCGTCGAACAGCACCTGGCGCCCGTAAGTGAGAACCTCAATAATCTCGCCATTGGCGCGCAGATGCTGCCAGCGCTCAGGCCGTTCAAGGTCGCTGCGGTCGCGAATGGCGGCAAGCATCCGGTCCCGCTCGGTTTGCGGGCGAATATCGAGCACGGTCATGGCCGGGATTTCGTCGGCTGTATAACCGTACAGCCGGTATGCGGCGTCATTCATCACGATGAAGCGCAGCGTCTGCGGGTCATAGACCCACATGGGTGTCGGATGCGTCGTGAAAAGAATGCGGAAGTCCTGTTCGGACGTGCGCGCCATCGTACCTTCCGCCGAAGCCGAAGCGCCCCCCCGCTTCTTCATCGCATACCCCTCATCCTACTGATCCTACAGGTTTATACAGATCCACTCCACGAGCAGACCGTCTCGTTTGTTAGCACTATGAGCAACCCGATTCAGATGCACCCCGAGCCTAGATTAAAGCTGAGAATTTTAATAAACCATATACAAATTGCGGGTCGATTTAAGGATTTTCTTTAAAACGAGACTTTTTCCATCGCTTGACCGGCTTCAACTTCCGTCCTATGCCTACAGGTGCAAAATTCGTTGGGGTGCCTTCGAAGCAGGATCAGGAAAAGCGCTGAGCGGTTTTCCGTCCGATCTTGCGACAAAAGAGGCTGAGAGGCGCTGATCGCGTCAACCCATTGAACCTGATCCGGGTAATACCTGCGTAGGGAACGGAGTTTGGCGCGTCGCGGACGGGGCAAGGCCCCAGATGGAGTCTCGGCTCCGATCAGGTTCATGACGTCTCATCTTCCGTTCGGAATGAGAGACGGCATGATGGACCAAAAGAACAGTTTCTCCCGAACCAAATCAACGAGCGATCCGTCGCGATCCGTACCCATCTGCGTGACCATTGCCGGTTCCGACAGCGGCGGCGGCGCGGGCATACAGGCCGACCTCAAGACGTTTTCGGCGCTTGGTGTTTATGGCGCGAGCGTCATTGCCGCCGTAACCGTGCAGAACACCTGCACGGTGAGCGCCGTGCACGACATCCCGCCCGCCATCGTCGCCGGGCAGATCGACGCCGTTTTCAGCGATCTTGATGTTGCCGCGGTGAAGATCGGCATGGTTTCCGTGCCTGAAACCATCGACGCCATCGCGCGCGGCCTTGCACATTTTTCCGGCCCCGTGGTTGTCGATCCGGTGATGGTGGCAAAATCCGGCGACCGGCTTTTGAGCGAAAATTCCATTGCGCTTCTGCGCCAGAAACTCATTCCGCTGGCCACATTGCTGACACCCAACCGACCCGAAGCCGCCTGCCTTCTCGACACGGAGACCGCGCGCGACGACGGCCAGGCGGAGGAACAGGGCCGTGCTCTGCTGGCGCGCGGAGCGAAAGCGGTTCTGATGAAGGGCGGGCATGCGGAGGGCGAGGTCTGCGTCGATCTGCTGGTGCGCCGCGACCGTCCGACCCTGCGGATCGAAGCGCCGCGGGTGCTGACCGCCAACACCCACGGCACCGGCTGCACGCTTTCCTCGGCTATAGCCGCAGAGCTTGCCAAGAACCTGCCGCTGGAAAAGGCGGTGCTTTCGGCCCATGCCTATCTGCAAGGCGCAATCCGCGCTGCCGACAGCCTGAGGATCGGCCACGGCCATGGGCCGGTGCATCATTTCCATGACCTCTGGAAGGCCGCAAAAGAGGAGGCGGTGTGATGCGCGTCACCATCATTGGCGCCGGTGTTGCGGGCCTCGCCTGCGCTACTGAATTCAACGACCAAGGCCATGCCGTGACCGTGATCGCCCGCAGCCCGCAGATCGGCGCGGATTGCTGTTCGTGGCTTGCGGGCGGCATGCTGGCACCATGGTGCGAGGGCGAAAGCGCCGAGGAGCCGGTGGTGCGGCTCGGGCAGGAAGCAATCGGCTGGTGGGAAAAGCATGTCAGCGGCGTCAGGCGCGAAGGCACGCTGGTTCTTTCGCATGATCGCGACATGAGCGAGCTGCGCCGCTTCGCCCGCCGGACAGAAGCCTTCGACACAATCGATCAGGGCCGCATCGATGCGCTGGAACCCGATCTCGCCGGGCGCTTCCGGCAGGGACTGTTCTTCGCGGGCGAAGGCCATCTCGATCCGCGCAAGACATTGATCGAGCTTGCCGAAAGATTGCAGCGCAAAGGCGTGATCTTTCACCTGGGGCAGGACGCCAAAGACGTGCAAATCGACGCGGACATCACCGTCGATGCGCGCGGTCTTGCCGCCCGCGATACCCTTTCCGATCTGCGCGGAGTCAAGGGCGAAATGCTGGTGGTCCGCTCGCGTGACATCAACCTTTCGCGCCCCGTGCGCCTGCTGCATCCGCGCATTCCGCTCTACATCGTGCCGCGCGGCGATGGCGTGCACATGATCGGCGCGACCATGATCGAAAGCGATGAGCGGGGCGGCATCAGCGTGCGCTCGACGCTGGAACTCTTGAGCGCTGCCTATGCGCTGCATCCGGCGTTCGGCGAGGCGGAAATACTGGAAGTGGGTGTCGATGCGCGCCCGGCCTTTCCCGACAATCTGCCGCGTGTGCGCCGGCGAGGCGAAACCATCTATGTCAACGGGCTTTACCGCCACGGCTTCCTGCTCTCGCCTGCGGTTGCGCGCATGGCGGTTGCGGCAGCGACCGCGCCCGAAACCATGCCCGAATTTGTGGAGGATTGTGCATGACGATCGTGCTGAACGGTGAAGTCATCACCACGAAAGCCGCCAATCTGGCGGCGCTGCTCGCCGAAATCGAACTGGATGAAGCGGTCGTTGCAACGGCACTGAACGGCGAGTTCGTGGCGAGCGACGAGCGCGGTGAAACCCCGATCAGCGAAGGCGACCGTATTGAAGTGCTCGCCCCGATGCAGGGAGGCTGAGATGCTGGAATTTTATGGAAAACAATTCGAAAGCCGCCTGCTTCTGGGCACGGCGCAATATCCCTCGCCTTCTATCCTCGCCGAAAGCGTCCGCGCCTCAAAGACCGAAATCGTGACGGTTTCGCTCAGGCGCGAAAGCGGCAACATGCGTGCCGGTCAGGACTTCTGGACGCTGATCAAGGAAATGGGCGTATCCGTCCTGCCCAATACGGCAGGCTGTCACACGCCGCGCGAAGCGGTGACCACCGCCAAAATGGCGCGGGAAATCTTCGGCACCAACTGGATCAAGCTCGAAGTGATCGGCGATCACGACACATTGCAGCCCGATCCGTTCGGACTGGTGGAAGCCGCCCGCATTCTCTGCGACGACGGCTTCGAGGTCTTTCCCTATATGAATGACGATCTGGTCGTCGCGGAGAAACTTCTTGAAGCCGGTTGCAAGGTGCTGATGCCGTGGGGGGCGCCCATCGGCTCGGGCCGCGGCCTCAACAACCCTTATGCGCTGAAAACCATGCGGGCGCATTTCCCCGATGTTCCGCTGGTGGTGGATGCAGGCATCGGCGTACCGTCCCATGCAGCCGCCGCCATGGAACTCGGCTTTGACGCCGTGCTCATCAACACCGCCGTCGCCAAGGCGGGCGATCCGGCCGCCATCGCCCGCGCTTTTGCGCTGGCCGTCGAAGCCGGTCGCATCGCCTATGAAGCCGATCCGATTGAAGCCCGCGACATGGCCTCTCCCTCCACTCCCCTTATCGGAAAGGCTTTTCTCTAATGGCCCTCGATCCGTTCTACCCGATCTTTGACAGCGCCAACTGGTGCGAGCGTCTGGTGCCGCTTGGCATCAAGCTGGTGCAGTTGCGCATCAAGGACAAAGGCGAGGCTGAATTGCGCGCTGAAATCCGTGCGGCTCGCGACATATGCCTTGCCCATGACTGCCAGCTTATCGTCAACGACTACTGGAAACTGGCTATCGAGGAAGGCTGCGATTTCATCCATCTGGGTCAGGAAGACCTCGATGATGCCGATCTCGATGCGATCCGGGAAAGCGGCCTGAAGCTCGGCGTTTCCAGCCACGATGAGGCGGAACTTGGCCGCGCAATGGCGCTGAAGCCTGATTATATCGCGCTCGGTCCCGTCTATCCGACCATTTTGAAAAAGATGAAATGGCACGAACAGGGACTGGATCGCGTGCGCGAATGGAAAGCGGCACTTGGCGATATCCCGCTTGTCGGCATCGGAGGCATGAATGTGGACCGCGCGCCGGGCGTGTTCGAAGCAGGCGCCGATATCGTTTCCGTTGTCACCGACATCACCCTTAACCCCGATCCGGAGGCCCGCGTGCGGCAATGGATCGAAATTACACGGCCCCATGTAATCTAAAGCGTGTCGCGTTTTATCGTAGTCATACGACACGCTTTAAGTTTTTGTCTTAACGCATGTCTTTATCCCAAAACCGGTTCCCACTTTTGGGAGACATGCATTAGTTTCTGGAGGAAACATTGAAAAAACTGGTTTTTGCAGCGCTCTTCAGCGCCACGGCTTCGTTCGCCCTGATTTCAGCTCAGGCTGCGCAGGCGAACGATAAATTCAAGCTCATCCTCGACTGGTATGTGAATCCCGATCACGGGCCGATCATCGTCGCCGACAAGCTCGGCTACTTCAAGGATGCCGGTCTCGATGTCGATATCGTGGCTCCGGCGGATGCGTCGGTGCCGCCCAAAATGGTTGCCGCCGGACAGGCGGATCTGGCGATCTCCTATCAGCAGCAGGTGCATCTCGATGTCCATGCCGATATTCCGCTGATCCGGGTCGGCACTCTGATCGATTCCCCGCTCAACTGTCTGATGACCCGCGATGACGGGTCGGTGAAATCGATCGCCGATCTGAAGGGCAAGAAGATCGGCTTCTCGGTTGCAGGCGTCGAGGAAACGGTGCTCGGCACGATCCTCAAGAAGCACGGTATCCAGCTCTCGGACGTCGAGCTGATCAATGTGAATTTCTCCCTCGCGCCATCGCTCATGTCGAAACAGGTCGATGCGGTGATGGGTGCCTATCGCAATGTCGAACTGAACCAGATGGCCGTCGAAGGCGTGCCGGGCAAATGCTTCTTCGTCGAGGAGGAAGGCGTGCCGGTCTATGACGAGCTGGTCTATGTCGCCAATTCCGCCAGGCTCGACGCCGCCGAAAAAGACCGGATTTCGCGCTTCCTGGCTGCGACCGAAAGGGCGGCGCAATATATCGTCAATCACCCCGAACAGAGCTTCGATGTGTTCGCGTCCTACAGTTCGGAACTGAATGACGCGCTGAACAAGCGCGCCTGGAAAGACACCGTCGCCCGTTTCTCGCGCTCGCCTGCCAGCGTCGATCATGGGCGCTGGAGCCGCTACGAGGCCTATCTCAAGGAAAACGGTCTCGTGCCTTCGATCCTGCCCGTTGAAAAATTCGCCACTGACGTAAACGCTGAAGGGAGCAAATCATGACCATGCCGCAACCGCATTATTCATCCGAACTGTTCACCCGC
Source organism: Ochrobactrum sp. PL_is501 (assembly GCF_055816895.1). Taxonomy (NCBI): domain Bacteria; kingdom Pseudomonadati; phylum Pseudomonadota; class Alphaproteobacteria; order Hyphomicrobiales; family Brucellaceae; genus Ochrobactrum; species Ochrobactrum sp. PL_is501. Next base: position 384,011 of record NZ_JBVPGR010000036.1, read on the forward strand.
CTGCGCGCCGCGACGCTTGGCGACTGGAAGCCCTATATCGATCATGACTTCGTGCGCGGGCTTGGCGACGGCACACTGCCGAAATCGGCGTTCCTGCATTATCTGCGGCAGGACTATGTCTATCTGCACCATTATGCCCGCGCCTTCGCGCTTGGCGTCGTGAAGGCCAATACATTGCAGGAAACCCGGCTCTGCGCCCAGATCATGCACGGTCTGGCGGTGACGGAACTGCCGCTTCATGTCGGTATCTGTGCGCGGGAAGGCATCAGCGAGGACGACCTGTACGCGACGAAGGAAGAGCCGGAAAACCTCGCCTATACGCGCTATGTGCTCGACTGCGGACAGGCGGGCGATTTCCTCGATCTCTTGACCGCGCTTGTGCCCTGCGCCCACGGCTATGGCGAGATCGGGCTTAACCTTGCCGCCACGGCCACGGCGGGAACACCCTATCAGGAGTGGATCGATACCTATGCCGGGGCTGATTATCAGGAGATGTGCCACACGGTCGGCCGGCTTTTCGATCAGGCTGCAAAGGACCGCATCGGCGGCGATTTCGAGAAAAGCCCGCGCTGGCCAAAACTCTGCCAGATCTTTGCGACGGCAAGCAGGCTTGAAGCCGATTTCTGGAGCATGGGCCTAAAAGCTGCATGACGAGCGCGCCTCTTCGTTCCCGCAAAAAACGCATCGCCGACGGGTTCCTGTCGGCGGTTGCCGTGATTGGCCTGTGGCAGGCGGTAGTGACGGTCTGGCAGATGCCGCGCTTCATCCTGCCCGGTCCGCTCGATGTCGTGCAATCGCTCATCGCCAATGCGCAGCTGATTGCCGGCAATGCCATTGTGACATTCGGCGAAGTGCTTGGCGGGCTGTTGCTCGGCGCTGCGATTGGCGTCCTGACCGCCATCGGCCTGATGATGTCGCCGCTGGCGCAGCGGCTTGTCATGCCGGTGATGGTGTTCAGTCAGGCAATCCCGATCTTTGCGCTTGCGCCGATCCTTACGCTCTGGCTCGGCTATGGCCCCGCATCGAAGATCGCCGTTACCATTCTGATGATCTTCTTTCCCGTCGTTTCCACCTTTCTGGATGGAATGCAGCGCACCGACCGGACCCTGATCGATGCCGCTGAAAATCTGGGGGCCGGGCGGATGCATATTCTTTTCAGCGTGCGCATACCGGCGGCGTTCCCGTCGCTCGCCTCGGGCCTGAGCCTCGCAAGCGTCTATGCACCGATTGGCGCCGTGGTCGGCGAATGGGTCGGCGCTTCGAAAGGGCTTGGCTATCTGATGCTGCTTGCCAACGGCCGCGCCAAGGTGGACCTCATGTTCGCGAGCCTTTTCGTGCTCGCGGCCTTCACCATGCTTTTACATGCGACGGTTTCATATTTTGCGCGCAAGCTTGCCGCATGGCCCCGCAAAACCACATGAAAACCCCGTGAAAAAACCGGCGGTCGCCCGCCGGTTTTCGCATTCATCGAGATCATCAGGCCAGAATCGTCAAGCCAGAATCGTCAGGCCAGAATCATCAGGCCAGCGTATAGGCCGTCTTGACCGTGGTGTAGAACTCAGCCGCATAGCGACCCTGCTCACGTGGGCCAAAGCTCGAACCCTTGCGCCCGCCGAACGGCACATGGAAATCGACGCCTGCCGTCGGCAGATTGACCATCACCATGCCCGCTTCCGAATTGCGCTTGAAGTGGGTCGCATGTTTCAGGCTCGTCGTGCAGATGCCCGATGACAGGCCGAAATTCGTATCATTGGCGGTGGCAAGCGCTTCTTCGTAATCCTTGACGCGGATGACCGAGGCGACGGGGCCGAAGATTTCCTCGCGGCTGATGCGCATCTGGTTGGTGGCTTCCGTGAACAGCGCAGGCTGGAGATAGAAGCCCGGCGTTTCGCGGTTGAGGCGCTCGCCGCCAAAGGCAAGCTTGGCGCCTTCCTTGCGACCGATCTCGATATAATCCATGTCCTGCTTGAGCTGGCTCTCATCGACCACCGGGCCGATATGCGTGCCCTGCTTCAGCGCATTGTCGACCGTCACGGTCTTCAGCTTTTCGATTGCCGCGGCGACGAACTTGTCGTGAATGCCTTCCGTCACGATGATGCGCGAGGACGCCGTGCAGCGCTGGCCGGTGGAGAAGAAGGCCGAATTGACGACCGATTCCACGGCGACATTGAGATCGGCGTCATCCAGAACCACGACCGGGTTCTTGCCGCCCATTTCGAGCTGGAAGCGACGATTGTGCTCGATGGAAGCCGCCGCAACGCGCTTGCCCGTGCCGGTCGAACCGGTGAAAGTGACGGCATTGACGTCGGCGCTGTCCAGAATGGTCTGGCCGACCACCGAACCCTTGCCCATGACGAGATTGAGAACGCCCTTTGGCAGACCGGCGCGATGCAGGATATCGACAATCGCCCAGGAGCAACCCGGCACGAGGTCAGCCGGCTTGAATACGATGGTGTTGCCGTAGCAAAGCGCTGGCGCGATTTTCCATGCCGGAATGGCGATCGGGAAATTCCATGGCGTGATGATGCCGACAACGCCGACCGGCTCCCGCGTGACCTCAACGCCGATGCCCGGACGCGCCGACGGCAGAACTTCACCGGCAAGGCGAAGGCACTCGCCTGCGAAGAAATCGAAAATCTGGCTGGCGCGGATGGTTTCGCCGATACCTTCGGCCAGCGTCTTGCCTTCCTCGCGCGACAGGAGACGGCCAAGCTCGTCCTTGCGGGCGAGAATTTCATCGGCGGTCTTGCGCAGGATGGCGTGGCGCTCCAGAATGCCGGAACGAGACCAGGCCGGGAAAGCGGCTTTCGCGGCGGCGATAGCCGTCTTGGTGTCGTCGGCGGTCGCCCGCGCATAGGTTCCCACGACATCATTGGTGTCCGAAGGATTGATGTTGGCGATCCCGTCACCGCCGACCCATTCGCCCGCAATCAGATTTTGATGTACTGTCATGGAACTCTCCCTGTGCGCCGCAAGGCTCTGATATATCTCAGGATGACCCTTCACCCATGAGCGGCGGAATTGCAAGGCCGGAGCCGTCCTGTAACGAAAAAAGTGAAAATAAGTGGCGCCGCCCGGCCCGGAAAGGGCCGTCTTGCAAATTTGTCACAGTCAATGACCAGTTGGAAAAATTGTCATTTTGCGGCTTGGCAAATCTTTTTGCTCATTTATTGTGCACCCATCCGCAACACTGGCAAGAGGTATGAGATGCGTGTCTATTACCCATTCCCGATGGTGCCCAGTGTTCGCGCGGGCGCTTCCAAGCTTTAAGTCCTTGGCCCGCGATGCAGGCTAAGGCCTGAACGCCCTCCCTAAAAGGGCACATTCCAAAACTTCCAAATTTGCCGCAGCCATTACCGGCTGCTTGTTTTGTCTTTGTTTTCACGCATTGTCCGACGCCAAACCGCTTCGCACTTTTGCTGAAAATGCTTTTAAAGGAACCAGAATCCGCCCAAACGCGGCCTGGTATTGTAGATATGACTCGGTTTCGCATAGATTTCCGGGGACCTGCCTTCCGCAACGTCCTCGGCTACACATTCGGCCACTGGCGAAGTCAGCCCTTGCGGCTGACGCTGATGATAATCGGCATGCTGCTCGCAACAGCCGCAGATGTCTTGACCCCGCTCTATTCGGGCCGGCTGGTCGATGCGCTTTCATTGGGTAGTGACGGCGCATGGGATGCAGCCATTCACGCGCTGATTGTCCTGCTTGCGCTGGGTGCGCTGGCGCTGATTACGCGCCAGCTGACCTTCTATGTCATCACGGACTTCAGCTTGAAAATCATGAGCGACATGGCGGCAAGCTCGTTCCGCAAGCTGCAACGGTTTTCGACCGACTGGCACGCCAATGCCTTTGCCGGATCGACGGTCCGCAAGGTTTCGCGCGCCATGTGGGCGCTCGACCTGCTCAACGATACGCTGATCGTGGCCCTCCTGCCTTCGATCCTGATGCTGCTCGGCTCGGTCGCGCTTCTGTCGTGGTACTGGCCGCTGATGGGCTTGCTGGTCGCCATCGGCTCGGTGCTGTTCATCGTCTGCACCATCGTGATCTCGCTCGGCTTCGTCGCGCCTGCCGCGACGCTTGCCAATAGCTGGGACACGCGGATGGGCGGTGCTTTGGCCGATGCGATTTCGTGCAATGCCGTCGTCAAGGCATTCGGCGCGGAATCCCGCGAAGATGTGCGTCTTGCCAAGGTCGTGACCAAGTGGCGCGGCCGCACACGCCGCACATGGCTGATCGGCACGCTGAATGGCTTCATTCAGGGTACGAACCTTCTGGTGATGCGCGGCGTGGTCATTGCCTTTGCGCTCTATCTGTGGAGCCAGGGCAAGGCGACGGCGGGCGACATCACCTTCGTCCTGACCGCCTTCTTCATGCTGCAAGGCTATCTGCGCGATGTGGGCATGCATATCCGCAACCTGCAGCGCTCGGTCAACGACATGGAGGAACTGGTCGACATCGAAGCACAGCCTTACGGCATTGCCGACAAGCCGAATGCACCGGCGATAAAGATCGGAAATGGCGAGATCACTTTCGATCAAGTCACCTTCCATTACGGCAATCACGATGCGGCTCTCTATCGCGACTTCTCGGTCAAGATAGAGGCTGGCGAGCGTGTCGGTCTGGTCGGTCATTCGGGTTCGGGCAAGACGACCTTCGTCAAGCTGATCCAGCGGCTTTACGATGTCAGCGGCGGCGCGATCCGGATTGACGGGCAGAACATCGCCGATGTCACGCAGGCATCGCTCAGGTCGCAGATCGCCATCGTGCAGCAGGAGCCGATCCTGTTTCACCGGACGCTGGCCGAGAACATCGCCTATGCCCGCCCCGGCGCGACGCAGGCGGAGATCGAGGAGGCCGCAAAGCTTGCAAGCGCGCACGACTTCATCAGCCGTCTGCCGAAGGGCTATGCAACGCTTGTCGGCGAACGCGGCGTGAAGCTGTCGGGTGGCGAGCGCCAGCGTGTGGCGATAGCGCGCGCGTTTCTGGCGGATGCACCGATCCTCATTCTGGATGAGGCCACATCGAGCCTTGATTCAGAATCGGAAGTGCTGATCCAGCAGGCGATGGAACGGCTGATGGTTGGCCGCACGACGCTTGTCATCGCACACCGGCTTTCGACGGTTCGCGCGCTCGACCGGCTGCTGGTTTTCGACAAGGGCAAGATCCTTGAAGAAGGCGATCACGACGCGCTTATCCGCAAGCCGGGCGGCATCTATCGCCGCCTGTTCGAACGGCAGGCGCTGGAACTGACCAAGGGGCTGGAAGACGTCATTTCGTAATCCGCTCCGCTATGTTGCCCCGCAATGTGGCGATGGACAGGGCCGGAGCGATCCGGCCCTGTTTTCATTTCATATTCATTTGTATTTACGCATGTTTTTAACCCTGACGGGCGCCCGCTTTCGGCAGACACGCTCCATTCATCATCCATTCAGATCACGGCGCGTATCACTCGCGACCCAAGCGCGGGTCAAACGTGAGTTGACATTTCCATGACGGAAATGTGACACGCTTTTTGAAATTATCGGGAGTTGCGAGTACATGTCGGATGTGATGGAAAACGCAGAGACGCGTCGCTGGAGCGATGCGGCGATTTTCGGGCCCGCCCGCATGGCGTGGCCCCTGCGCTTTGCCGCAATCGCACTTGCCTCCGTCGTTCTCTCAACCCTGCTTGTCTTTGCCGTCGAATGGATCGTGCGCGGCTCGTTCACCGAAACGATGCAGTTCTTTCGCACGCCGCACAAGCCCGCATGGACGACCGTGGCGCTTTTCGTCGTCATGCTCACCGCAAGCGACGCGATTTTCGGGCGCATTCATTACGGCTTTTTCGTCATCGGCCCCATGATGCTGCTTGCCGCCACAACGGCGCGCGAAAAGAGCCTCTATCTTGGCGACCCGCTCTATCCGAGCGACTTTCTCTATGCCCGCCAGATCGTCGACCTGCTGCCGCTTCTGGTGCGCGACCGGCCATGGAGCGCTCTGGGCATCGGCCTGCTGCTCATCGCCTGCCTGGCGCTGATGGTGTCCGTTACCCTGTTCTGGTGGCGGCGCTTCGATCCCATTCCGTGGAAGGGGCGCATGCTGCGCCTTGCCTTCGCGCTGCCGCTGCTGGCCTGGTTCGCGGTGATTTCCGACTATGCGAGTTTTTCGCTGGCGCGGGACCGTCTGCGCATCCTGCCCATCATGTGGGACCAGAAGGAAAATTACGCGCATAACGGCTTCACCATGGCCTTCATCCTGAATGTGCCGATGGCAACCGTCTTCGCCCCTGACGGCTATTCGCCCGAGACAATCGCCGCCATCGAACCGCCAGCGCAGCTGATCCCTGCCGCCTTCGACAGCAGCAAGCCCGACGTCATCATGGTGATGAGCGAATCCTTCTGGGACCCGACGCGCCTTCCGGGCGTGGCTTTCAGCGCCGACCCGATCCCGACAGTGCGTGCGGAACAGTCCGGCCATGTTTTCTCGCCGGAATTCGGCGGCATGACCGCCAATGTCGAATTCGAGGCGCTGACTGGATTTTCCAAGGCTTTCCTGCCTTCCGGCAGCATTCCCTATCAGCAATATATTCGCCGCCCGCTGCCGTCGCTGGCAAGCTTCTTCAAGGATCAGGGCTATGCCACGCGGGCGATCCACCCCTATCGGCAGTGGTTCTGGAACCGCGGCCCCGTCTATGAAAACATGGGCTTCGACCGGTTCATGTCGGAAGAGAACATGCCGCCGCTGGAAAAGCGCGGCGCGCTGGCATCGGATGCGGCCCTGACCGATGAAATCATCCGGGAGGCTGACGCCACCGACGCGCCGTTCTTCTTCTTCGCGGTTTCCCTTCAGGGACACGGCCCCTACGAAACCAACCGTTATCCGGATTCCAGACTTGATGTGCAGACCGACGCCAGCGAGCATACGCGCCAGTCGATCCGCTCCTATTCGCAAGGCGCGATGGATGCCGATGCAAGCCTTGCGCGGCTGATGGAATGGGCGTCCAGGCGTGACCGCGAAACCATTCTGGTCTTCTTCGGCGACCATCTGCCCCCGCTCGGCCCCGTCTATGTCGAGACCGGATTCATGCCAAACCGGGTTGCAAGCCGCACGGCGCCTGCCGCCGACATGATGTTGCAGCACGAGACGCCGCTTGTCCTGTGGTCAAACAAGCGTGGCGCGGAGCGGGGCACCGGCACGATCAGCCCGGCTTTCCTGCCGCTGCATATTCTGGACATGGCCGGGATGCAGCATCCCTATTACACCGGCTTCCTGCGCCAGTTGCACGAGCAATACCGGGTTGTCGATAATCATGCGGTTTTCGACCGGTCGGAAAACGCCGAGGAAGGCTGGCAGCAACGGCCGCCCTTCCCGCCGCTGCTCCGCGACTACCAGATGCTGCAATATGACATGATCTTCGGCAGCAATTATGCGCGGGAGCGGTTCTTCCCCGCGCATCCCGCGCAGAGCTAAATCGGTGCCTTGCCGGAAGACTGGCGGATGATGAGCTTGTAGTCGATCCGCCGCGAAGCTGATGCATGGCCGGTTTCGATCTGCTTCAAAAGCATATCCGCCGCATCGCGGGTCATCTCGAAAATCGGCTGGCGGACGGTGGTGATCTGCGGCGAGACCATACTGGCAATGGCGCTGTCATCGAAACCCACGACCGTCAGCTGATCCGGCACAGCGATGTTACGGTCATAAGCGACCTGCATGACGGCAGCCGCCATATCGTCATTCGACGCAAATACGGCAGTGGGCGGCTCGGCGAGCGACAGCAGCTTTTCTCCCGCCGCAAGCCCACTTGCAAAACTGAAGCCGCCCTGCACCTCATAATCCGGATTGCGCTCGATCCCCGCCTCCTGCAGCGCTCGCCGATAGCCAGCAAGACGCAGTTCAGCCGAACGGTGCGTCGGATCGCCAATGACGATGGCGATCCGGCGGTGGCCGAGTTTCAGAAGATATTCCATCAGATCTGCGGCAGCGGCCTCGTCATCGATGGTGACGCTGTCGGTCGGGTGCACATTCACGTCGCCTGCAACGCGGGCGAAGGGCATTGCAGAGGCGCTCAATTCGGCAAGAATTTCAGGATCGTCCGACATGGGCGGGGTCACGATAATGCCGTCAAGGCCGGAAGCATGCGCCGTTTCGATCAGCGCGCCGCGAATATCATCGCGATTTTCGACCGGAAAGATCAGCAGACGGTATCGTGTGTCACGCAACCGTTCCAGCGCCCCCATCTGCAATTCGGTGACATAGCTGGCGCTCGGATTTTCGAAGAAAAGACCGATCAGGTGAGAACGGCGTTCGACAAGGTTTCGGGCCGCGGCATTGGGACGGTAACGCAGCTCGCTTCCGGCCTGCCGGACCTTTTCGCGAATGGCCTCGCGCACATTCGGTTCGTCATTATAGACACGTGAAACTGTCTTGATCGACACGCCGGCAAGGCGCGCCACATCATGTATCGTTGCTCGTTTTCCTGCTGCGGCCATGTCGGATCGTCTCCCTCCCCTCCGATCTATCCTTCTGTTTTCACGCATTATCCGACGCAAAACCGCTTCGCACTTTTGCTGGAAATGCTCTAACCGCTTCGCCGCAAAACGAAAAGAGAAATCAGGGAATTGAGCAGACCCGCGAGCGCGTCAGAAACCGGACTTCGCGCCCATTGTCGAGGGAAAACATGCCGCCGCGTCCGGGAACGACATCGATGATGAGCTCGGTGTGCTTCCAGACTTCATATTGCGGACCGCTGATATAGACCGGCGCGCCACCGACTTCTCCGAGTTTCACGTCCGTATCACCGACGATGAATTCGCCTTGCGGATAGCACATCGGCGATGATCCGTCGCAGCAACCGCCCGACTGGTGGAACATGATCGGCCCATATTCGGCCTGCAACTCGCGGATAAGTTCGAGCGCCGCCGGCGTGGCGCTCACCTGCCTCTTAGCATTCCCTGAAATATCCTCAGCCATAGCCTCCTCCATCAGGTTGCTGACTCGCATCACTTATCAGGAATAATTTATACTGTATATATTAACAATATAATCCTGTAAATACTGTCGTATATAAATTTTTAAAATAGAATATAAAACAATAAATGTATTTATAATTAAAAGGAAAGCAAAATGGACGAACTCCATCATGAACAAGCTTCGCCAATTTTTGCCGCTGCAGACGATCCCCTCGGACCTCTTGCCGACTTGCCCGGAACCTGGACCGGATTTGGTTACAATGTAATAGGACTTCCTGATTTCCACGATCGGAAATCTTTTCGTGTTTTGATCAATGCCACCTCCGAGACACTGACCTTTCAGCCAACACAAACTGTTGTAAATCGCGGAGACAGTCAGGATGACATATCTCTGGCGGGCGTGACCTACCTTCAAACAATAAACGATCAGAGCACGGGACAGCGCATCCACATCGAACCCGGCATCTGGCTGAACATACCGGCGACCACAAGTCCTCCCGGGGGGCCATCTGTCGTACGTCAGTCGAGCATTCCGCACGGTACGACCCTGCTTGCACAAGGCACGTCATATACCGATGATCAAGCGCCATACATCCCTTCAGCATCACCCCTGGCGCGTCCTGTGCCGGGGGGACCTCCCCTCACAATCGGATACAATGCCCCGTATCGTGCTGGACCATTTCCCGGTGGGTATGATCCAGACGATTTGAACAAACCGCTGAAAGATGTGCTTCACCAGCAGATCAATATAGAAAAAATGGTGTGCCAGTCCAATACTGCCCTTAGCGTAAGCACGATACCCTTTGGCGGCATATCCAACATTCCGTTTCTCAGAACCAATGCAGAAGCAATTGACACGACGGCAACATTCAACATTGAACGAATGGTGACGCGAAATGGAGTAAAATTTCTACAATTGCAGTACACGCAAACTGTAAATATTATATTTGGTGGTATTATATGGCCTCATATTTCCGTCGCTACACTAACTAAAAGATAAATATACTTTGTAAATACTATCATCCCTTTCAGTTAATACGACCTGAAATTTGCCACCGGAAATATTTATCCGCCTTCCGTTGCTTCATCATTCATCCACTACACTGTGGATCAACAGCGCTCCTATTCCAGCAAAAGATCCGTACAGGGAAATCAGCTGCTGGACTGATTTCCCTGCACGGGCATTCGCACCGCATTGCCGGATTACAGGCCGCGGACAGTCACTCAGAAGAAGCCGAGCTTCTTCGGGCTGTAGCTTACCAGCATGTTCTTGGTGTTCTGGTAGTGGTCCAGCATCTTGAGGTGATTTTCGCGACCGATACCCGACTGCTTGTAGCCGCCGAATGCCGCATGAGCCGGATAGGCATGGTAGCAGTTGGTCCAGACACGACCCGCCTGAATGGCGCGACCGAAGCGATAGGCGCGCGTTCCGTCCCGCGTCCATATGCCGGCGCCCAGACCGTAGAGCGTGTCATTGGCAATCGACAGCGCTTCCGCATCGTCCTTGAAGGTCGCAACCGAGACGACCGGCCCAAAAATTTCCTCCTGGAAAATGCGCATCTTGTTGTTGCCCTTGAACACGGTCGGCTTGACGTAATAGCCGCCAGCCAGATCGCCCGGCAGGACATTGCGCTCGCCGCCCGCCAGCACTTCCGCGCCTTCCTGACGGCCGATATCGAGATAGCTCAGGATTTTTTCCAACTGTTCGCTGGAGGCCTGCGCGCCGATCATCGTGGCCGGATCGAGCGGATCGCCCTGCACGATGGCTTCGACACGCTTCAGCGCTTTTTCCATGAACCTGTCATAGATCGATTCATGAATGAGAGCGCGGCTCGGGCAGGTGCACACCTCGCCCTGATTGAGCGCGAACATCACGAAGCCTTCAATGGCCTTGTCGAGAAAATCGTCGTCTTCGGCAGCAACATCCTTGAAGAAGATGTTGGGCGATTTGCCGCCCAGTTCCAGCGTGACCGGAATGAGGTTCTGGCTGGCATATTGCATGATCAGGCGTCCCGTCGTCGTTTCGCCGGTGAAGGCGATTTTGGCGATGCGCGGGCTCGACGCGAGCGGTTTGCCTGCCTCAAGGCCGAAGCCGTTGACGACATTGACCACGCCCGGCGGCAACAGATCGCCGATCAGTTCCATCAGAACGAGGATGGAAGCCGGTGTCTGCTCGGCGGGCTTCAGCACCACGCAATTGCCTGCGGCAAGGGCGGGCGCAAGCTTCCACGTCGCCATGAGAATCGGGAAATTCCAAGGGATGATCTGACCGACGACGCCAAGCGGTTCATGAAAATGATAGGCAACCGTGTCGTGATCGATTTCCGAAATGCCGCCTTCCTGAGCGCGAATGACGCCTGCGAAATAGCGGAAGTGATCAACCGCCAGCGGCAGGTCGGCATTGGTGGTTTCGCGGATCGGCTTGCCGTTGTCCCACGTTTCGGCAGCCGCCAGCGCAGGCAGGTTTTCCTCAATCCGGTCGGCGATGCGATTGAGGATGAGCGCGCGTTCAGCCGCGCTCGTCCTGCCCCATGCATCCTTGGCGGCATGCGCTGCGTCGAGCGCCGCTTCCACATCGGCGGCATCGGAACGGGCTATTTCGCAAAGCACCTGTCCATTGACGGGCGATGTGTTGTCGAAATAGCGGCCCGATTTGGGCTCTACCCATTTGCCGCCGATGAAGTTTCCATAGCGCTTTGCAAAGGCCGGCTTCACTGTCCGGCTGAATTCAACCTTGTTCATGACATCCTCCCAGAAACAACGCTGCTCCTACAGCGCTTCATGGTTGAGGATCGCGCGGCGGTGGGGAAGAGTCATCCCGCAGATTCAAGCTGGCAAGGTTATGTGTCGCAATATTGAGACAGTTTCGCCCGCCTATTTCAGCGTGGCTTTCTCAATGGGCGCGAATGATCTTCAGACGGTTCAGCTTGCGATGAAGCGTGGCGCGGCTGATGCCCAGAAGCCCGGCGGCAGCCGAAATATTCCCCTCGGCGCGCGCAAGAGCCCGCAGAATAACGCTCCGCTCCGATTCCGCCATATCTTCACGCGGGTCGGCATGCCAGCCAAGAAGGTCGGCGGCAGGCAACGGGCCTGCCAGTGTGTCATCGTCAAGCTCCAGCGCAAGCCGTGCGGCGCGGGTCGCCCCGACAACGAGGTCGTCCTTGTCCACGGCGATCAGCGCGCCGCCGGTACGGTCGGGGCTGGGAACCAGCATGATACGGGCATCAGGAAAAGCCTGACGGAAATTTTCAGCCTCGATGCGCCGCGCGGCGTCGATGACGGCAACCAATATAAGCTGCGCAAAAGCCTCTGTCAGATCGGCGCGGCATGAGGAGACATCGAGCGCCGCCATCAACCGCCCCTGATGGTCATGGATCGGGGCGACGGTGCAGGAAAGCCCGATATTGCGCGTATGAAAATGCTGGTCGCGATGGATCGTCAGCGCGCGCTGTTCGACGATGCAGGTGCCGATGCCGTTCGTGCCTTCGCTCTGTTCGCTCCAGACAGCGCCCGTCCACAGCCCCCAGCGGTAGAAGGTGTCGTCGTCGCCGGGTGCGCCGCGCCGTTCGACCGGCACGCCCTCGCTATCGGCCAGCAGCACGCAGCAGCCGACGCCGCCGACAGCCAGATAAAGACGGTCCATGCTGGCCTGTGCAATGCTGGCAAGGCGTTCGATACGCTGATGAGCGGTCCGGAATTCCCCATCGGAAAGCGTGCGCACGGCACCCGGCTCGGCAGGGTCGAGCCCGTGCAGCTCCGCCGAGCGTCGCCACGAGGCGACCAGAGCGGACCGCGCAGCGCCACCCGCCGTCATGATCGCGGACTGGATTCGGTCAGCATGCGTTCGGTCTTGCGGTGTGCCCATCTTTTCCTCCCAGGAAGGCTGGAACCCGCTTTATGGGAGGATAATGACGGCTCACGGCACAACTGGCAAGTGCGGCTAAAGATTGAGAGGGTTGGCACTACAGTTGCAAACTCGTCAGGACGTGGCGAAAAGGGTGATTTTCGAGCACCGGAGCGGAGCGTACTTAAGGGTACGTGAGCACCGGAGCGCAAAAAATTGCTCTTTGCAGCCCGGCATCACGAGGAATGCAACTGTAGTGTCAGGCGACGCGTGCCGGCTTCAGATACTCCTCAAGCGAGGAAACATCCGACGCATTGAGGCGAAGACCAAGCTTCGTGCGCCGCCACAAAACATCCTCGGCACTGACAGCCCATTCATTCTCAAGCAGATAACGCACTTCGGCTTCGTAAAGGTCGGCCCCGAAATGCTGCCCGAGATCGGCGAGCGAAGCGGCATCTCCAAGCAGGACATGAATGCGCGTTCCATATTGCCGGAACAGCCGCCGCGCGTGAGCAGGCGTCAGGAAGGAATAGGCGGCATTCATCTTTTGCAGCTCGCGCTCGAACTCGACATCAGTGAAATCCCCGCCCGGCAGCGGTGCGGCGTGGGTCCATGGCGCGCCCTTTTTTCCCAGCCGATGCTCGATCTTCTCCAGCATATGTTCGGCAAGCCGCCGCGCCGTGGTCAGCTTGCCGCCGAACACGTTGATCAGCGGAGCAAGCCCATCGGGCGCATCCTCTTTCAGCACATAGTCGCGGGTCGCTTCCTGTGCCTTGCTGGCGCCGTCATCATAAAGCGGCCGGACACCGGAATAAGTCCAGACGATATCCCCGCGACTGACGGGTTCCTTGAAATATTCGCTGGCTGCCGCGCAAAGATAATCGGTCTCGCTGTCAGTGATCGCGACCTTGGCCGGATCGCCCTGATAGTCCTGATCGGTCGTGCCGATCAGGGTGAAATCGTCTTCATAAGGAATGGCGAATATGATGCGCCCGTCATTGTTCTGGAAGAAATAGGAGCGCGGATCGGAGAATTTCCTGCGCACCACGATATGGCTGCCCTGAACGAGGCGGACATTGTGAAGCTGCCGATCTCCCTCGACATCCCGCAAAATCCTGTCCGCCCATGGACCGGCGGCATTGACCAGCAGGCGGGCGCGAACGTCCTCGCGCTCGTGCGTGCCAGTATCTTCCAGCGTGATGGTCCAGCATTCCCGGTCGCGGCGGGCCGCCACGACTTTGGTCCGGGTGCGGATCATCGCACCGCGATCCGCAGCATCGCGGGCGGTCAAGGCAACGAAGCGCGCATCGTCAACCCAGCAATCCGAATATTCGAATGCCTTGGTAAAAAGCGGCTTCAAGGGCGCTGCCGCCGGATCGGAACGCATGTCGAGCGTCCGCGTGGCGGCAAGCTTTTTGCGCCCGCCCAGATGGTCATAAAGGAACAGCCCCAGCCTCAGCAGCCATGCAGGGCGCACCCCGCCCTTGTGATAAGGCAACACGAACCGCATCGGATGAATGATGTGCGGCGCATTGGCCCACAGCACCTCGCGCTCCATCAGCGCCTCGCGCACCAGACGAAATTCGTAGTGCTCCAGATAGCGCAAACCGCCGTGAATGAGCTTGGTTGCCCGCGACGAGGTGCCGCTTGCCAGATCGTTCATTTCGGCAAGGCCAACGGAAAATCCCCGGCCAACCGCATCACGCGCGATGCCGCAGCCGTTGATGCCGCCGCCGATTACAAAAATGTCGAATAAATTCTCTTGCGCCATGGCGAACCCCGAAGACCGCTCTCCGAAAACCAAAGCGAATATAATTCATTTAATACGAAAGCAAACCGAAAATGAAACGAAACTAGGTTCGCTTTTCCTCAATCTGGCTTTCTCCAAGGGTTTCGATCAGCTCGACTTCGCTTTCGCGGCACAATTCCCGCAGCTGGTTCGACGGACAGTGATCGGTGATGAAGGTATCGATCTGCGATATGTGACCGATGCGCACCGGCGCGGTGCGTTCCAGTTTTGTGGAATCGGTGACGAGAATCACGTGCCGGGCATTGGCGATAATGGCCTGCGCCACCTTCACTTCGCGAAAATCGAAATCGAGCAACGCGCCATCCTCATCCATCGCGGAAGCGCCGATGATTGCGTAATCGACCTTGAATTGCCGGATGAAGTCCACTGCGGCTTCACCAACAATGCCGCCATCAGACGGGCGCACCACGCCGCCCGCAACCACCACCTCGATTGAGGGATGGACGCGCAATGTATTGGCAACGTTGATATTATTGGTAATGACCATCAGATTGCTGTGATCGACCAATGCCTGGCTGACGGCTTCGGTGGTCGTGCCGATATTGATGAACAGGGAAGCGCCGTCTGGAATGATTTCGGCGGCAGCACGCCCGATCGATTCCTTTTCGTGCGCGGCGATGCGGCGTCGCGCTTCATATTCCATATTTTCCACGCCGGACGGATAGAGCGCGCCGCCATGGATACGACGCAGCATCCGGGCGCGGCAAAGATCGTTCAGATCCTTGCGCACGGTCTGCGGCGTTACGTCAAAAGCCGCAGCCAGATCCTCCACCAGAACCTGCCCTTGTTTGCGAGCGAGCTCTAGAATTGCATTGTGACGGGGCGTGAGCTGCATAATTGTCCTGGGGCTGGATTTCTTCGGATTGCATTCAGGTAATTTCGCGGTTTTTCAATAGAAAGCAACCACTTCAACTCGAATGTCCCGGAATGGAATTCAATTTTCAGGATTCTTCGCCAGCGCAAGCGCAATTGCGGCCTGCGTGAAGCCAGCATTTGAGAGCGCTTCCCGAAAAGTGTGGAGCGGTTTTCGGAAAAGATGCGCGTTAAACCATAGAGATATAGCCGATCTGATCCAATCAGATCGAAATGCGCTAATCGACGTCGAATTTCTCGCCGTACATTCTGTGCAGCTTGCACGCTACTTCCGTGCGGTTGGCGGCGCCGATCTTCTTCATGATATTGTGCACATGCGCCTTGACGGTGCCTTCGCTCATGCCGAGTTCAAAAGCGATGATCTTGTTCGACTTGCCAATCCGGATGGCATGGACGACCTCGATTTCCCGCGCCGTGAGCAATTCTCCCAGCACGTCATCATCGATGTCAGTCGGCGCGCTCTGGAAAACCATGGAAGCTGGCACATACATGCCGCCGGCAGTAGCCAGATGAATAGCCTCGACGCAGACCTTGATGTCAACTGAAGTGGGGATATAACCACGAGCGCCGATTTCCATGGCGCGCACGACCTGGGACCACTCCTCGCGTTCAGCAAGAAAGACCACTGGAACCGGACGCCAAAGCTCGATTACGGCCTGCAATTTTTCCGAGAAAAACGGATCGGCCAGCCGCTTGGAGCCGATATTGATAAGAACAACTGCGATATCGTCAGTCGGGTCCGCGAGCTCGATTGCCGCCTGTGTCTCCACGGGCAGCTTGAGACCGTTCAGCACAAGCCCGTTATAAAGACATTGCCGCTCAAGGTTGCTCTTGCATATGAGCAACATGCGCCGCCCCCCTGCGGCTTCAATACCCGCAGCATGTCCCCTATCCCCCTGCTCCAAAGCAGTCCAAATGCTATCCCCTCTTGCTTCCAACATGTGATGCTCCCGGCATACTCAACTTGCTCGATGTTTATGCATCCTACTATTACTTTCGTCAGAGACGAGTTTTTTCCAATGCTTGCATGGATAGAGCCCCAACCATGCCCAACGTGAATATTGCTATCGGGAAATAATCGTGTCATTAACTTATGTTAGCAATACATAAAATTTATGACCAATTGTAAGATAGACTTGAACGGCAGGAGATATATCCTCTATATCTTTCGTTTAGAGGACTTCTGCCTTTACTGAAAATTGAGAAGCCGGAGGCGACGTTTACGCCGGAAATGCTCCAGGTTTTCCAGACGGAATACCGCCATTTGATTGCTGCTGACGTACAGGGAACGCATTTCGATTTGCTTGGATGAATCAGCGCCCTAACTGTTCGTCTTAATGCGCATTCTTGCCGAAAGGCCGTTTTACACATATCGGAATACGCTCCAACGGGTTTAAAATGCACAGTGGCAGGCAGACCACAGACCCAACGACTGAAGCGCTCATTGGTTTATTGGAGGCCTCTCCAATTTGCGCCAAGCTTGGAGCGCGGGAAACAGACGCGCTTTCTTCCCTCACCATTATCGAAAACGACTTTGCCGCCGATGCCGCGATCATCAGGCAGGGAGAACAAATCAGAAGCCTCCATCTCGTGCGTTCCGGCTGGGGATGTGTCTATCGTGATCTGGCCAGCGGCGAGAGGCAGATTATCGACTTCCCCATGCGGAGCGATTTTCTCGGGTTTCGAACCGCCAATGGTTATAGCTACAATACGATCACGGCAGTCACGCCCATGTCGGTGTTCGAAATTCCGATTGTCTCGCTTGAAGCCTCGCTCGAGCGCGCGCCACGCCTAAGCCTGATTTTCATAGAGCTTCTTGCGCGCCAGCGATCCATGCTGATCGAGCATCTTACCAATATCGGCTGTCGCGCTGCCTTCGTCCGCACCGCGCATCTGTTTCTTGAGCTTTCCGACCGCGTGCAATCCTCCGGGATGGGCGATGCGAACTCCTTCCATTGCCCGCTGACACAATATCAGCTTGCCGATGCGCTGGGGCTGACGCCGATCCATCTCAATCGGATGCTGCGCGACTTGCGGGAAGAAGGGCTGATCCTGTTCCGTTCAAACAGGGTGGAGATTCTGGACCGCAAGCGCGTGGTCGCCCTTGCCCAGTACGACGGAGAATTCATGCGTATGTCGGTTTTCGGCAACAAGGAATAAAGCGAAAACATCGGGAAAAATGGTCGGAGTGAGAGGATTCGAACCTCCGACCCCCTCGTCCCGAACGAGGTGCGCTACCAGGCTGCGCTACACTCCGTGACCATGTGGCCTTGACCATTGAGGCGGCTTATAACGCTCCAGATTTCAAGCCGCAAGAGCATCTTGTCGTTTTTTTGAATGTCGAACCCGAAAAGCTGGAAAGAGATTCAAGCGGCCTCGAAAACAGGCCGTGATCCGCCTCCGAAAGCGACAAAATTGGGATTGGCAAAACCGGCGACACCTTCGCTGGCACGCTGGCCGTAGGAGAGCGGTATCCCGTCGAAAGTGGTCGTCAAGCCGCCCGCGGCGCGTAAAACAGCGTCGCCTGCCGCCGTATCCCATTCCATGGTCGGCCCAAAGCGCGGATAGATGTCAGCTTCTCCGCTGGCAATCAGGCAAAACTTCAGCGACGAACCGACGGAAACGCAGTCGCTGATCCTGTTGTCGCTCAGGAATTTTTTCGTTTCCGGATTATTGTGTGAGCGGCTGCATACTGCGAGGCGCTCCGGCCCGTGGACACGCACCGCTATTCCGCGCCGCGATCCGATCGCATGATCCCCGGTCGTCGTTATTTCTTCGGCACCGTTGCCGGTTCCGATGAACATGCGATTGCGAACGGGTGCATAAACGAGGCCCAGAACCGGAGCGCCATCTTCGATCAAGCCAATATTCACGGTGAAATCGCCGTTGCGGAGCAGGAATTCGCGTGTTCCGTCAAGGGGATCGACCAGCAGAAATCGCCGCCCGAGTTGCGCAGGCAGGCGCCCCGCCGCCACTTCCTCTTCAGCCACAACCGGAATATCCGGGGCGACCGAAGCCAGCGCCGAAAGGATGATAGCCTCCGCATCACGATCTGCTTCCGTGACCGGGGAAGAATCTTTCTTGCTGTGAACCGCGCAACCATTGGCATAGTGCTTCATGATGACGCGACCCGCCTCCAGTGCGGCTTCCTGCAGCACGGCAAGCATTGCTTCGCCGCTCGGATCGGCTTTCGGGGAGGCGGAAATCTTCATTCTTCAGATCGACCAGGAATCGCTGCCATAACTGCCGATGATACCACGTTCGGCAAGATACTTTTCTACTTCCGCGACGAGTTCGTCAACGTCCCGGCCCGTCGTGTCCAGACGAAGCTCTGGCGATACCGGCGGCTCATACGGAGAATCGATCCCGGTAAAAGCCTTTATCTCGCCGCGCAAGGCCTGCGCATAAAGCCCTTTCGGGTCACGGGCGATGCATTCCTCTATCGGCGTATCCACGAATATCTCGACAAATTCACCCTCAGGCAGCCGGGAACGAATGCGATCCCGCTCAGCCCGAAACGGCGAGATGAAGGAAACCAGCACCACCAGCCCCGCATCGGTCATCAAACGGGCAACCTCACCGACACGACGAATATTTTCTGCCCTGTCCTCCTCGGAAAAACCGAGATCGCTGTTGAGGCCGTGGCGGACATTGTCGCCGTCCAGCAGATAAGTGTGCTTGCCAAGCGCATGGAGCCGCTGCTCCAGCCTGTTTGCAATGGTGGATTTGCCGGAGCCGGACAGGCCCGTAAACCAGAGTACGGCTGGTTTCTGGAATTTCTGCGCAGCGCGAGCCTGCTTGTCGAGGTCGAAGGACTGCAGGTGCACATTCGTCGCCTGACGAAGCGCGCCGTCGATCATTCCGGCGCCCACAGTCGCGTTGGTCAGCCGGTCGATCAGGACGAAGGCGCCCGTTACGCGATTGTCGGCGTAAGGGTCGAATGCAATCTGATCCACGGTCTGGAGATGGCAAAGGCCAATCTCGTTGAGGTCGAGGCGGGATGCTTCCTGACGGGTGAAGCTGTCGACATCGGTCCTGTAGACAATCTCGCTGATCGTTACCGGCGTCTGATCTGTCTCGGTGCGCAGCAGATAGGACCGGCCGGGATGCAAGGCTTCCTCACCGAACCAGACGATATTGGCGGAGAAGCGATCCGCCACTTCGGGCCGGGCTTCCGTTCCCACCAGCATGTTGCCGCGTGAAACCTCGACCTCATCCTCCAGCACCAATGTGACAGCCTGGCCTTCGGACGCGCGCGGCAGGTCGCCGTCATAGGTGGCGATGCGCTTCACGCGGGATGTCTTGCCGGATTTGGCAACCACGACTACGTCACCGGCGCTGATCGAACCGGAGGCCACGGTGCCGGAGAAACCGCGAAAATCGAGATTGGGCCGGTTCACATATTGAACAGGAAAGCGGAAGGGCTTTGCCGCCGCCTCCGTGTCGATGCGCACGGTTTCCAGATGTTCGAGCAAATGCGGCCCCTCGTACCAGTCCATGCGGGGCGATGGGAGCGTGACATTGTCGCCAAAACGCGCCGAGAGCGGGATGGGCTGGATGCTGGCAAAGCCAAGCTCTTTGGCGAAGCTCATATAGTCGGCAACGATGCGATCAAAGGCCTGTTGCGAGAAATCGACCAGATCGATCTTGTTCATGGCCAGAACGATGTGACGGATACCAAGTGCGGCGGCAATGAAGGAATGTCGGCGGGTCTGGGTCAACACGCCCTGCCGGGCGTCGATCAGCACGATGGCAAGATCGGCAGTCGATGCGCCGGTTGCCATGTTGCGCGTATATTGCGCATGACCCGGCGTGTCCGCGACGATGAATTTGCGGCGAGGCGTCGAAAAGAAGCGATAGGCGACATCAATAGTGATGCCCTGCTCCCGCTCAGCCTCCAGACCATCCACCAGAAGCGCAAAATCGAAATCGTCATCGGTCGTTCCGAACTTGCGGCTGTCGTTCTTCAACGAAGCAAGCTGGTCCTCGAAGATCAGTTTCGTGTCGTAGAGCAGCCGCCCGATCAGCGTTGACTTTCCATCATCCACCGAGCCGCAAGTGAGAAACCGCAGCAGGGTCTTGCGCTCCTGATCGGCCAGAAAATCGCTGACTGCGGCATTGGTCGCAACAGGCTTGATTACCGCATTCATCAGAAATAGCCCTCGCGCTTCTTCTTCTCCATCGAACCGGCTTCATCGCGGTCGATGGCGCGGCCCTGCCGCTCGGATGTACGGGCGATCAACATTTCTTCGACAATGTCGGAAAGGTCGGCCGCACTCGATTCAATTGCGCCCGTCAGCGGATAGCAGCCGAGTGTGCGGAACCGCACCAGCCGGTTTTCCACCTGCTCGCCTGGACGCAGTTTCATGCGGTCATCGTCGACCATGATCAGCATGCCGTCGCGCTCGACCACCGGGCGATGCGCTGCAAAATAAAGCGGGACGATGGGGATATTTTCTTGCAGGATATATTGCCAGATATCGAGTTCGGTCCAGTTCGACAGCGGGAAGACGCGGATCGATTCTCCGGCGGAAACGCGCGTGTTGTAGATCTTCCACATCTCAGGACGCTGGTTTTTCGGGTCCCAGCCGTGCTGTGCGTTGCGGAAGGAAAAGATGCGCTCCTTGGCGCGCGATTTTTCTTCGTCGCGACGGGCGCCGCCAAAGGCGGCATCGAACTTGTACTTGTCGAGCGCCTGCCGCAAGGCGACCGTCTTCATCACATGGGTATGGACGTTCGACCCGTGGCTGAAAGGTCCGATTCCCTCGCGTACGCCATCCTCGTTGATATGGACGAGGAGTTCAAAACCCTTCTCACGGGCCTCAGCATCGCGAAATTCGATCATCTCGCGGAATTTCCATGTCGTATCGACATGCAGAAAGGGAAAGGGTGGCGGAGCCGGATAGAATGCCTTCATCGCCAGATGCAGCATCACTGACGAATCCTTGCCGACCGAGTAGAGCATCACCGGATTGGAAAAACTTGCCGCAACCTCGCGAAAAATATGAATCGCCTCTGCTTCAAGGCGTTGCAGATGCGTCAGGTTCTTGGTCAGGGATGCATGATGCACGACTACTTACTCCCGGCAACCGGATAGGACTCGATACTGGCGGGAGGGTTGGCATAAGCCTTCATCCGGCGCAGATGCGGCAAAAGCCACAGTGCGCGCATTGTCGTGAAATGATGCGGGAAAGTGAAAGAAACCTATCGCGTATTGCAACTGGCTTGCGCGAAAAACTACCGTATTTGCAAGCCGGGCCGGAACAAATTTGCGCGCGCGTAGAAAAGCCGATTTCCCGCCAAGTTACGGAAAATCATACAATTTTTGTGATATTAAACAGGTTTTCGCTCTGGAGCCGCCGGTCTTTCGGACGGCTCCAGAGCAAATTATTACTTGGCGAGTGATGCCTGGGCAAGGTTCGCCTGAACATCGTTGAGCGCCGCTTCGAGCGCCGACACCATCGTATCGATCTGCTGATCGTTGATGATGAGCGGCGGGCAGAAGGCAAGCGTGTCGCCCATTGCACGGGAAATCACGCCGCGCTCCTGAAGCGCTGCATTTGCCTGTGCGCCCAGCGAGCCCGCTTGTTCAAGGCCTGTCTTGGCCTGTTTGTCGATGACAAGTTCGACACCGGCAATAAGACCGACGCCACGCACTTCGCCAACCAGAGGATGATCCTGCAACGCACGCAGGCGCTTCTGCATATAGGCGCCGCGATCCCGCGCATTGGCAACCAGATCGCGCTCTTCAATGATCGCGAGATTTTCCAATGCCACAGCCGCCGCCACCGGATGCCCCGATGCCGTGAAGCCCGTGCCAAGCGTGCCGATCTTGTGGCTTTCCTCAGCAATCGGCGCGTAGACGCGCTCGTTGATGAGGAACGCCGAGATTGGCAGATAGGATGACGAAAGCTGCTTTGACATGACCAGAATGTCGGGCTTCATGTCGAATGTCTGGCTGCCGAACAGGTTGCCTGTCCGTCCGAAACCGCAGATGACTTCGTCGGCAACCAGCAGAATATTGTAGCGATTGAGAACGGCTTGCACCTTTTCCCAATAGGTTTTGGGCGGAACGACCACGCCGCCTGCACCCATCACCGGCTCGCCGATGAATGCGGCAATGGTGTGCGGACCTTCTGCGAGGATCAACTGTTCCAGCTCATCCGCCAGCCGCGTTGCGAACTGTTCTTCGGTTTCTCCCGGCAGCGCATCGCGATAATGGTGCGGGCAACCCGTATGCAGGATGCGATCGATCGGCAGGTCGAAGGAGCGGTGATTATTGGGCAGGCCTGTCAGGCTGGCAGAGGCAATCGT
The DNA here is from genome assembly GCF_055816895.1 of Ochrobactrum sp. PL_is501. Lineage (NCBI taxonomy): Bacteria > Pseudomonadati > Pseudomonadota > Alphaproteobacteria > Hyphomicrobiales > Brucellaceae > Ochrobactrum > Ochrobactrum sp. PL_is501. Next base: position 406,803 of record NZ_JBVPGR010000036.1, read on the forward strand.
GACACCGTGGTAGCCGCGCTTGCGCGAAATGATTTTCTTGCGCTCCGGTTCGCCCAGCGCATTGGAGCGATACCAGATCAGCTTGATAACCGTATCGTTGGCCTCGGAGCCTGAATTGGTGAAATAGGCCTTGCTCATCGGCACGGGCGCCATCGAGACAAGCTTTTCAGCCAGATCGATGACCGGCCCGTGCGAGCGGTAGGAGAACGTATGGTAGAAAGGCAGCTTCTTCATCTGCCGTGCGGCGGCTTCCGCCAGACGCGGCTCGGAAAAGCCCACGCCGACGCTCCAAAGTCCCGACATCGCTTCGATGTAGCGCTTGCCGGTTACATCCTCGACGTAAATGCCGTCGCCGCGCTCGATCACAAGCGGACCTTCCGCCTCGAGGCGGACAGCATCAGTATAGGAATGGAGATGGTAGCGGATATCGCGGGCTTCAAGAGAGTTCGGCTGGGCAGTCATTCATTGATCCTCCGAGAATGATAATGAATGTGTAGCCCGTTTCAGAAAAAGCGCAAACCGGAAAGCCGCTGAAAGATGCCCTTCGGATCAAACCGCCGAGGGACCTGGAAGGGAGTTAGAGAAGTCCGAAGGTACGGGCCTTGGCGACCGCCTGGACCTTGTTGACCGCAACGAGCTTGGTCAGCACGTTGCTGATATGGAAATTCACCGTGCGCGTCGAGATATTGAGGATCGTGCCGATGATTTCGGCGGTCTTCCCCTCACTCGTCCAGCGCAGGATTTCCCGCTCGCGTGTTGTCAGGTTCACCTCGGAAACGCAGTTCATTGTCGGAATGTCGAGATGTTCATACATGGACAGATGCAGCAGGTTGGCCGTGATTTGCATCTGGCGCCGCAACATTGAAATTTCGCCAGAGGACAGGGCCGGACCGCTTCTCACAAAAGACAGCATGCCGAACACGCCTTGCGCCGCCCAGCACGGTTGGGAAATCCCGACCTTGATGCCGAAGCGCTGGGCATCTGTCCATATTTGCGGGGCCTCCGCAAACAGCTTCGATGACCAGACCAATGGCTCGATGCTGTTCAAAGCCTTGCGAATCAATGGATCCACGTCCGCATATTTTCTGTCAGCATAGTGATCGGTCCATTCCTGGGGCAAAGAGCCAAAGCTAAGCCATTTAACTACGCCGTTCAGGAGGGGAACGCGCATGACATAAGCCATATGTGCAAATCCGCACTGTTTGGCATAGGTATTTATGTATTCAAGGAGCTGTTCGACGTCGTCAGCAGATTGCATGGATTCATAGATTTGTTCCCATTTCATTGCAGACATCCCAATTAAGTTCTAATTTTGATTTTATTAAAATGTAGCGCCATTACACGAAACGATTGCGCCGCAGAGGACTAACACAATCATCGGTTTTCCACCATATAGCAAAGCACGCTCAAATGAACACAAATTGATAATTTCCGAAGATTTTTATCACAACTATTATTTATATAATTAGCAATTAATAAAGTACTTAAATATTAAATACTTCACATGCCGACTTCGAAAACAAATGTCAACACGCGCTTTCCATTGCCAGAACAGCTGCATCTTCTTCAACTATATTTGTAAGCACTTGCGAATGGAAAGCCGCTCACATTTCGCTGGAAATGCTCACGCGCCGCAGAACCGAAACCGATTTGCATCCTGTAAACACTAGAACCGTCTGACGGGTTCAGCAAACCTGTCAGAATGACGAGTATTTAAGTTATGCTTAATAGACGTCGGCAGGCGGATGCGCGTCGATAAAGCAGGAAAGGGAAGGTTCGCGACGGCCGGTCAGGCCGCCGCATCCTCGTCTTTTCCGGCACCCGGCATATAGTTGAGGATAGGGCTGAGCCAGCGCTCCACTTCCTCGACTGTCATGCCCTTGCGCGCCGCATAATCCTCGACCTGATCGCGCTCCACCTTGGCCACGCCGAAATAATAGCTTTCCGGATGGCCGATATAGAGACCCGACACGGAGGAGCCAGGCCACATGGCGTAGCTTTCGGTCAGTTCCACGCCGGTATTGGCGGTAGCATCGAGCAGGCGGAACAGGGTCGTTTTCTCTGTGTGATCGGGCTGCGCCGGATAGCCGGGAGCCGGACGAATGCCCTTATAGGGCTCGCCGATCAGCTCTTCCGGCGTAAAGGCTTCGTCGGAAGCATAGGCCCAGAACTCCTTGCGCACACGCTCGTGCATCAACTCGGCAAAGGCCTCCGCGAAGCGATCAGCCAGCGCTTTTACCAAGATTGCGGAATAATCGTCGTTGGCGCGTTCGAAACGTTCGGCTATCGCCACTTCGCCAATACCCGCGGTCACGACAAAGCCACCGACATAATCCTGCTTTCCGCTCTCGGCAGGCGCCACGAAATCGGACATGGCTACGTTCGGACGGCCATCGCGCTTGCTCAATTGCTGGCGCAGCGTGAAGAAAGTTGCAAGTTCCTGCTTCCGGCTTTCATCGGTGAAAAGGCGGATATCATCCCCCACCGCATTGGCTGGCCAGAAGCCGACGACCGCCTTTGGCGCGAACCACTTTTCATCGATGATTTTCGCCAGCATCGCCTGCGCGTCATCCCAAAGCTGCCGGGCAGCATCGCCCTGCTTCTCGTCTTCGAGGATCGCCGGGTAGCGGCCCTTCAATTCCCAGGTCTGGAAGAACGGCGTCCAGTCGATATAGCGCGCGATTTCGGCCAGATCGTAATCGTCAAAGACCTTCGTGCCGGTGAATGCCGGCTTGACCGGCGCAAAATTATCCCAGTCGAGCTTATGCGCGTTGGCGCGGGCGCGCGCAATCGGCAGGCGCTGCTTTTCGGCTTCGTTGCGCGCATGGGCGGCTGCAACCTTGGCATATTCGGCGCGAACACCGTCAATGTAATCCTGCTTGCCTTCCGGCGACAGCAGGCCCGATACCACGCCGACAGCGCGGCTGGCATCGACGACATAGACCGCCTGCCCGCGCTCATAGCGCGGATGAATCTTCACCGCCGTATGAACACGGCTGGTCGTCGCGCCGCCGATCAGAAGCGGAATCTCAAAGCCTTCGCGCTCCATTTCCGCCGCCACATGCGCCATCTCGTCGAGCGACGGTGTGATGAGGCCGGAAAGACCGATAATGTCCACCTTCTCATCCCGCGCCACCTGCAAGATTTTCTGCGATGGCACCATGACGCCCAGATCGATGATTTCGTAATTGTTGCAGGCCAACACGACGCCGACGATATTCTTGCCAATATCGTGCACGTCGCCTTTTACGGTCGCCATCAGAACCTTGCCAGCGCTCTGGCGCTCGCCGTCACCGATGCCGTTTTCCGCGTTCAGACGCTTTTCCTCCTCCATATAAGGCAGGAGAACCGCTACCGCCTGCTTCATCACGCGGGCTGACTTGACCACTTGCGGCAGGAACATCTTGCCTGCGCCAAACAGATCGCCAACCACATTCATGCCCGCCATCAGCGGCCCTTCGATGACATGCAGCGGCCTTTCGGCAGACTGACGCGCCTCTTCCGTATCGGCTTCGATATAGTCGGTAATGCCGTTGACGAGCGCATGTTCAAGGCGCTTTTCAACCGGCCATTCACGCCATGTCAGATCCTGCGCCTTGGCTTCCCTTGAACCGGAATCGCGGAAACGTTCGGCGATTTCCAGCAGGCGTTCCGTCGCATCGGAGCGGCGGTTCAGCACCACATCCTCGCAGGCCTCGCGCAGTTCCGGATCGATGGCATCATAAACCGCAAGCTGGCCGGCATTGACGATGCCCATGTCCATGCCCGCCTGAATGGCGTGGTAGAGGAACACCGCATGCATCGCCTCTCGCACCGGCTCATTGCCGCGGAAGGAGAAGGACAGGTTCGACACGCCGCCCGACACATGCACATGTGGCAAGGTGGCGATAATCTGCCGGGTCGCTTCGATGAAGTCGACACCGTAATTATTGTGTTCCTCGATCCCGGTCGCCACCGCAAAGATGTTCGGATCGAAGATGATATCTTCCGGCGGAAAGCCGACCTGCTCGGTCAGAATCCTGTAGGCACGCGTACAGATTTCGATCTTGCGCGCCTCGGTATCGGCCTGCCCGGTTTCATCGAAGGCCATGACGACCACCGCCGCGCCATAAGCGCGGACAAGCTTTGCATGATGGATAAAGGCTTCCTCGCCTTCCTTCATCGAAATGGAATTGACCACCGCCTTGCCCTGAACGCATTTCAGGCCAGCCTCGATCACCTCCCATTTGGAGCTGTCGATCATGATCGGCACGCGAGCGATATCCGGTTCGGCGGCGATCAGGTTGAGAAACTCGACCATCGCCTTTTCGGAATCGATCAGGCCTTCATCCATGTTGATGTCGATGATCTGGGCGCCATTGACAACCTGATCACGCGCCACATCAAGCGCAGCCGCAAAATCACCGGCTTTCACCAGCTTGCGGAACCGGGCGGAACCCGTGACATTGGTGCGCTCGCCGACATTGACGAAGGGAATGTCCTCGGTCAGCGTGAAAGGTTCGAGGCCCGACAAGCGCATCAGCGGCGCGACCCTGGCGGGCTTGCGCGGCGGATGTTTTGCAACCGCCTCGGCGATGGCACGGATATGTTCCGGCGTCGATCCACAGCAGCCGCCCACCACATTGACCAGACCGTCCCGGGCAAAGCCTTCAATCTGGGCGGCCATTGCTTCCGGCGTTTCGTCATACTGGCCAAACTCGTTCGGCAGGCCAGCATTCGGATAGGCACAGATGAATGTATCGGCGATGGTCGACAATTCATCCAGATGCGCGCGCATGGCGTTGGCGCCGAGCGCGCAGTTGAGGCCGATGGTGAACGGCTTGGCGTGACGCAGCGAATGCCAGAAAGCCGTCGGCGTCTGGCCCGACAGGGTACGGCCGGACAGGTCGGTGATCGTGCCGGAAATCATCACCGGCAGGCGGATGCCCTTTTCCTCGAACACTTCTTCCGATGCGAAGACAGCTGCCTTCGCATTCAGCGTGTCGAAGATGGTTTCAATCAGGATGATATCGGAACCGCCGTCGATCAGCCCCCTGATCTGCTCAGCATAGGCCAGGCGCAAATCGTCGAAGGTGACAGCGCGAAAACCGGGATTGTTAACGTCCGGCGACAGCGAAGCGGTGCGGTTTGTCGGCCCGAGAGCGCCCGCCACGAAGCGGCGGCGGCCGTCCTTCTGCTCGGCTCGCAAGGCGGCGCGGCGCGCAAGGCGCGCGCCATCGCGGTTCAGCTCGTAGACCTGATCCTCCATGCCGTAATCGGCCTGAGCAATTCTCGTGGAAGAGAAGGTATTCGTTTCGAGAATATCCGCGCCCGCAATCGCGTAGGCATAATGAATTTCCTCGATTGCCTTGGGCTGGGTCAGCGTCAGAAGGTCGTTATTGCCCTGAAGCTGGCAGTCGCAGGCGCCGAAACGATCGCCGCGAAAATGTTCCTCATGGAAGCCAAGCCCCTGAATCTGGGTTCCCATCGCGCCATCGAGGATCAGGATGCGCTCACGCGCTGCCTTGGTGAGAGCTGCCAGCACTTCCGAGCCATCCGGCTGCGCTGCCGTTGCACCAAAAAGACCATCGAGGGGAGAGGCCATAAAACACCGCCTGTATTCAATCTGTTACCAGGCCAAGGGGCTGTTTGGGACATGCCCACCTGATATTGCCTGCCATACGCACATCGGGAAGTTCGCTTAATGACATAAACATATCTTTATGTCAATTCGGGACAAATGTTTTCCGCCCCGGATTGAGCATCACCCGTCTATTGCCCGAAGGAAGAAATCGTGACTGCGCGGAGCCACCGCCCCGCCACAATGTGGGGGCAAAAATGACCGCAGGGACAATATGTGTTGTTTGTTTTTGCGCGCATTTTTCCGAAACGGTTCATACTTTCGGGAATGCGCTGTGAGGAGAGACCAATGAAAAGGTTTGCTTATTCCCTGTTTGCCGCATGTTTGTCACTCGGCTTGGGACTTTCCGCTGCTGCCGGGACTGCCAGTGCGGCGCAGCCGTCTGCGATGGCGACACCGTCTGCACAGGCCCCGGCATCGAATGTGCAGAAGGTTCAATATTACGACTATCGCGGCGACCGTGGCTATTGGCGCGAACACCATCGCCACTGGCGGCATGATCGTCCGCGTTATCGGCCTTATTATCGCTATGACCGCCGTTATTGGGGCCCCGGCCCGGTTTATCGCTACCGTCCTGCCCCGATCTATCGCGGCGGCAACCCGCATGTGCGCTGGTGCTATAATCGTTATCGCTCCTATCGAGCCTACGACAACACATTCCAGCCCAATTACGGGCCGCGGCGCCAGTGCTATTCACCTTATCTCTGAAACGACAAAGCCCCGCTCATGCGGGGCTTTGTCCATGATCGAAAGATCTGCCGATCAGGTGACATAGGCACCGATCGAAGCTGCAACCAGCCCGATCGCAACGGCAATCATCACGCCATAGACGCGCGGCTTGTCAAACAGGACGGCAAAGGCCGCGAACCAGCTGACCACAGCAGCGCCCAGTGCGAATAAAAAGCCCGGCTTGTCGCCGTGATACAGGTTCGCCGCCATGAGCCCGCCGATGATCAGCGCGCCAAAAACGATCATCAACCCTGTGGCATATCGCTCGTAATCGTCCATTTAAATTCCTCGGTTCCGCTCCCGCCGCGACAGGTGCCGGAAACTCTCGTCAATCGTTTTGGCCATTTAAGGGCATTGGCCGGTTGCCACAACACAATCATTATTCGTGCCGTTCTTCAACCGTTTCGCTGCGCCAATTTCCGCAATTGTTACGACTTTTTCACGTGAACGTTCCGATGGTTGCCCGATAACCGGCATTTGTCCCGGCCGAAACCATGCTAATATTACTTCCATGGAATCGTCAGGCATTACCATTTTCGAAACAGAAATCGGACCGTGCGGCATTGCCTGGCGCGGCCCGAAGATCGTTGGCGTCGAGATTGGAGACGCTGACGAAAAGGAAACCCGCTACCGGCTTGGCGAGCGTTTTCCCGGTGCGGAAGATATCAATCTTCCGGCTTTTGTCAGCAACGCAGTGGAAGGCGTGCGCGCGCTTCTGACGGGGGCTGATGTCGATTTTTCCGGCACGCCGCTGGCGCTCGATACCCAGCCCGATTTGAACCGGCAGGTCTATGAAATCATTCTGGAGCTGAGAGCGGGCGAGACGACGACCTATGGCGCGATTGCCAGACGGATCGGCGATGTGAGTCTGTCGCAGGCGGTCGGCTATGCGTTGGGCAAAAACCCGTTTCCGATTATCGTGCCTTGCCATCGAGTGCTGGGCTCCAATGGCAAGGTTGGCGGGTTTTCGGCGGCTGGCGGCACTGCGACCAAGCTCAAGCTTCTCAATATCGAGCGCGCGAGAACGTCCAGCGAACCCGATCTTTTCGGTGGCCTTCCGCTACAGGAAAGACCACAGGCCGACTGGTAATCAGGACTTGTCCGTCACAACATCTGCGGAAAAACGCAGTTCGCGCATCGGGCGCACAAGTTGCGTTGTCGCGTCATAAGTCGGATGCTTCTTGAAAGCAAAAAGCGCTTCCTCATCCTTGAATTCGGCATAAACGACCAGATCGATACGGTCGCACATTGGATCGACCTTGGAATTCGGCAAAACTTCAAAAAGATCGGCATGGGGTATGGTGCCAAGCTGTTCCAGCCCCTTTTTGACCGTCTCGATATCCTGACCTTGCTTGACGCTGAAGAAAACAATATGTCGGATCACGCCGCAACTCCCTTAAATTCGTGAGGCGTGTTTAGCGCATCAAAGCGCGTAGACAAATGACAAATTTAAGGGAAATGCTTAACCGGCCTTCACCCGCCGCCAGGCGAAACCGCCTTCTTCCGGCACAGAACCGCGTCCCGGCTGATAATAGCCGGGTGTATCGACAAGACGATTTTCATGAAGACGCGTCTGCGCAACCTTGTTCGTCACCTGAAGGCTGTCAAAGCCGGTGCGCAGCATTAGCGCGGCCTGATCGATCAGCACATCGCCAACGGCGCGCAACTCGCCTGCAAAACCTTCGCGGCGCAAAATCTCGGCCTTGGAATAAGAGCGACCGTCATTGAAAGCCGGAAACTGCAAGGCGATCAACGGAATGCTGCCCAGATCGTCCAGAAGCGGATCGATGGCTTCGCCGGGCGCGACCGTCACGCCAATGCGGCGGTTGGAGACGCGGCGGCGCTCCTCATCCAGACCGAGCCAGATGGCCAGCGGAATGATGATCGCAGGCGCATCGCCCGCCGCCTCGAGATCGTCGGCAAAGACATAGTCGTCTTCGCGAAAGCCATCGGCAGACCAGAGTTTGGTTTCGTTGATATCGCTCATTTCCGGTCCCCTGCTTCCAAATTCTTCAAGCTATCCGACAGACCCGACAGGTGGATGCCGCATTCTGTCTTTTCCGATCCAGCCCACCGGCCTGCCCGCTGATCTTCGCCCTCGCCTACAGGTCGCGTGCAAGGCATGCAGCCAATGGAGCGATAGCCCTGCGCGACCAGAGGATGCGGCGGCAGATCGTACTTTTCGGCATAGGCCTTGAGGTCCGCCGCCTGCCAGCGCGCCAGCGGATTGATACGGATACGCGGCCCCACGGCCTCAAAAACCGGCAGGCTCTCGCGGGTCGATGCCTGAAACTGCTTGCGCCCCGTCATCCACGCGCGATAGGGCGCAACGGCGCGCGCCATCGGCTCGACCTTGCGGATGAAGCAGCAGCGATCCTTGTCGGTCATGGACAAAGCGCCGAACGGGTCTTCGCTTTTAAGGCTTTCCTCAACGGGCAGAATGTCCTGCACATCCGTCAATCCCAGCCGGTCCACCAGATCGTGACGATAATCGAGCGTTGCCCGGAAATGCTTGCCCGTGTCGAGGAAAAGAACCGGGGTCGCGGGATCGATTTCCGAAATCATGTGCAGAAGCACTGCCGATTCCGCGCCGAAGGAAGACACAACCGCGATCTGCCCCCCGTAGAGTTCACGCGTGGCGAGCGCGATCACTTCCTGCGGGGTAGATGCGCCGTGGCTCACCTCCAGAAGGCGGGCTTCGGCGGCAGCGCTTTGTTCAGCATCAAGCTGCACGGCTGATTTCTCCATAAAGCGCGCGTTTGAACGGCTCCATGCCGACGCGGCGATAGGCGGCGAGGAAGGTCTCATCCGGGCTTTCGCGCAAGGCGAGATAGGTGTCGACCACCGTTTCAATGGCATCCACCACATCTTCCGACGAGAAGCCGCGACCGGTGATTTCGCCAATGGCCGACTGTTCATCCGCCGAGCCGCCAAGCGTGATCTGATAGAGTTCCTCACCCTTCTTCTCGACGCCCAGAATGCCGATATGGCCGACATGATGGTGGCCGCAGGCATTGATGCAGCCGGAAATCTTGATCTTGAGATCGCCGATTTCAAGCTGGCGCTGCTGGTCGCCAAAACGTTCGGAAATGCGCTGCGCCACCGGGATGGAGCGCGCATTGGCAAGGGCGCAATAGTCGAGGCCGGGGCAAGCGATGATGTCGGTGATGAGACCGGCATTCGGCGTCACCAGACCATCCGATTGCAAGAGATCGTAGACGGCTGCGAGATCGGCCTTGGCCACATGCGGCAGAACCAGATTCTGCTCGTGGCTGACGCGGATTTCATCGAAGGAATAGGTTGCCGCAATATCGGCTACCAACTCCATCTGTTCCGCGCTCGCATCGCCCGGAATGCCGCCAATGGGTTTGAGTGAAATGGTGACGACGGCATAATCCGGATGCTTGTGCGGCGTGACATTGCGCGCCACCCAGCTTGCAAATTGCGGATCGGCCTTTTGCGTCACCGCCAGCACTTCCCAGCCTTCCGGCCGTTGCGGCAGGTTCGGCATGCGGAAATAGCTTTCGATGGCGTCGATATCGCGCTGCGGCAGCTTCAGCTCGCCATGACGGATTTCTTCCCACTCGGCATCAATCTCGCGGGTCAGTTCCTCGACACCGGTTTCATGGACGAGGATCTTGATGCGTGCCTTATACTTGTTGTCGCGGCGGCCATGCAGATTGTAGACGCGGACAATCGCCGTCACATAGGTCAGCATGTCCTCGATAGGCAGGAAGTCGCGGATTTTCTTGGCCACCATCGGCGTGCGGCCCTGACCGCCGCCGATATAGACAGCAAGACCCAGATCGCCCGCCTCGTTCTTCTTCAGCTGCAAGCCGATGTCATGCACCTGAATGGCGGCACGATCATGCTCCGAGCCGACAATGGCGATCTTGAACTTGCGCGGCAGATAGGAAAATTCCGGATGCAGCGAAGACCATTGCCGCAGGATTTCCGCGAAGGGGCGCGGATCGGCCACTTCGTCGCTGGCTGCGCCTGCGAAATGGTCGGCGGTCACGTTGCGAATGCAATTGCCGGAGGTCTGGATGGCATGCATTTCGACTTCCGCCAGCTCTTCCAGAATGCGCGGGACATCCTTCAATGCAGGCCAGTTATACTGGATGTTCTGGCGCGTGGTGAAATGGCCGAAGCCGCGGTCGTAGACGCGCGCAATGTGGCCAAGCTTGCGCAACTGGCGGCTCGACAGCGTGCCATAAGGGACGGCCACCCGCAGCATATAGGCATGCAATTGCAGATAAAGGCCATTCATCAGGCGCAGCGGACGGAACTGTTCTTCCGTCAGTTCGCCCGACAGTCGGCGCTCGACCTGATCCTTGAACTGGGCAACACGGGCCGCAACGAAATCGCGGTCGAATTCATCATAACGATACATAGGCTAGGTCCGGTTTCAGAGCATTTCCAGCGAAAGTGGGAACCGGTTTTGCGTCCGGAAATGCGTCAACAGATATTACGAGGCGCGCTTCAATTCAGGCTTGTCGAGAGGCAAATCGCCGAAGGTCACGATGGTCGGGCCGGAAAGGCGGATGCGCTCGCGAAGGCGGATGGGATAAAGCCCCTCCGCGCGCTCCTCGACATCGATCACATTCACATCGACGACCAGATTGGCTTTCGCAGCCACCTTGCCCGCATCTTCAAGAGCCTCGACGGCCTCCGCGTGACGGGCCACCAGCGCGCCGTCGATGGTTTCCTGCCAGGAGCCATCGGCGCCGAGCCACACAGCCTGTCCGTCGATCAGCCGGTTTGCAGTGAGAACTTTTACGATCATTTCCAAACTCCAAACTTTTGTTACCCGCATCCACGGGTTCAGGCTGCGACGGAAACCGGCTTGAGGGCCAGCGCTTCGGCTTTGTCGATTGCGGCACCGGCGACCGCGTCGCCAATGATCACCATGACCGGGCCGGAAAGCTCCTTGCGGCTTTCCAGATCCGGCAAATCCTTGAGCGTGCCGTGAAACAGGCGCTTGTCCTGCCGGCTCGCATTTTCCACCACAGCCACGGCGGTATCTTCATGCAGTCCCGCACCAATCAGGCGTGCGGCTACCGATGCGGCGACGGTCGAGCCCATATACACGGCGATGGTCGCGCCGGAGACGGCGAGCTTTGCCCAGCCCGGCAGCACGTCGCCCGTCATGTCATGGCCGGTCGTGAACACCAGCGACGACGCGACACCCCGCAGCGTCAGCGGCAGCTCCATATCGGCAGCGGCGGCAAAGGCCGAGGTGATGCCGGGCACGATTTCGAACCCGATACCGGCGGCACGCAATGCCGCCATTTCCTCGCCTGCGCGTCCGAACACCAGCGGATCGCCAGATTTCAGCCGCACAACGCGCTTGCCCTGCCGCCCGAGTGAAACCAGCAGGCGGTTGATCTCTTCCTGGCTCTTGGAATGGCAGCCCTTGCGCTTGCCGACGGCAAGGCGCTCGGCGTCACGACGACCCATGGCGATGACACCTTCCGGCACCAGCGCATCATGCACGATGACATCGGCTTCCATCAACGCGCGGTGCGCGCGAAGCGTCAGCAGGTCTTCCGCGCCCGGACCGGCGCCGACCAGCCAGACATAACCGGCGGCATTGTCCCGCTGCTCGATCAGGTCGCTCGCAGCCTTATAAGCTTCGGCGCGATCACCATTTTCAATGGCGCTGGCAACACGGCCTGAAAAGAACCCGCGCCAGAAGCTGCGGCGCGCCAGACCTTTCGGCAGCGCACGTTCGACCCGTGGACGCCAGCTTTCGGCAAAATGCGCAAGCTCGCCAAGACGCGGCGAAAAGGCGGCATCAATGCGCGCGCGCACCATCTGCGCCAGGACCGGGGCCGTGCCTTCGGAACCAATTGCAATCGTCAGCGGCGCACGGTTGACGATGGCTGGCGTCAGGAAATCGCAAAGTGCCGGACGGTCAACGACATTGACCGGAACCCTCTCGGCCTTCACCATGGCGGCAACGGCGCAATCCTGCGCTTCATCGCCGGTTGCCACGAAAACAAGCTTTGCACCTTCAACATGTTCCGATGCAAAAGGTGCCGCCACATGCTCCACATCATGGCTTGCGATGAACTCAGCCAGATGATGTTCCGTTTCTTCGGCCACGATGCGAAGGCGTGCGGACGTCTGCGCCACAAGGCGCGCCTTGTTGAGTGCTTCCTCGCCGCCGCCGACGACGACAACCACCTCTTCCGACACCCGGAAGAAGGCAGGAAAGTCAGCCAGCAGACGCTTTTGCGAAAAAGACATGAGCACCATCCTTTTAAGATGGCGCCATTATCCTTTGAGCGGCGTAATTTTATAAGAAACGGGCTTGCGTGCGAAAATCTCGCCGCGCATCACTTTTTCTCAAATCAGGCAATTGCAGGATTTTCATTCCCGAAAGCAGGGTGAATATACCCTACAATTTTTATAGGATTTACATAGACTTATAAGTAATTGCCGCTCGTGAAGAATGCAGGAACATGCTTCGGCCATCGTCGCGGCAATACTGCAATCAGATCGAAACGCAGCGACAAGCGGGCATGATCGGGCTGGCGTTGCAGCCAGAGATCGGCGGCGGCTTCGATGCGGTGCATGGCCTCAGGCGTGACGGCGAGGTGCGCGGCTTCCAGACTGCGCCGCGCCTTGACCTCGACGATGAGCACCAGATTGCCGCGCCGGGCGATCAGATCGATTTCGCCGAGCCGTGTCCGATAGCGCCGCGCGACAATGCGAAAACCTTTCAGAAGTAGCACCAGAGCGGCCATGCGTTCGGCGCTGTGTCCGCGAAAGAAAGCAGTTCGCTTTTTCTCGCGGAGATCGGTCATCGCTGCTCCGATTTCAGCTGCATGAGGCGCTGATAGAGAACCGATTTCTGACCGCCGGTCATGCGCGCCGCCTCGCCTGCGGCCTTGGATGGCGGCAGTTCAGCGGCAAGCGACAGAAGCAGCCTGTCGATATCTTCCTCGCTTTGCGGAACAGCATCGCCGGCTGGCGGGCCGACCAGCAGCACGACCTCACCGCGAATACGATCCTCACCGTCGAACCGGGCCGCAAGTTCACCAAGCGATGCCGTGACAACGGTTTCATAGGCTTTGGTCAATTCACGGCAGAGCGCGCCTGCGCGCTCCGCTCCGAAAGCAGCAGCCATGTCGGCCAGTGTTGCAGCGGTACGGTTGGGCGACTCGTAGAATACCAGCGTGGCATCAATTGCTTTCAAGCTTTCAAGCTTCGACAGCCGTTGGCCATGTTTGGACGGCAGGAAACCGCAGAACATGAAGGCGTCGGTCGGAAGGCCTGAAGCGGCAAGGGCTGCCAGAACGGCGGAAGCGCCTGGAATGGGGACAACCCGAATACCCGCCTCGCGCGCTTCACCGACCAGACGAAAGCCCGGATCGGAAACGAGCGGCGTCCCTGCATCGGACACCAGCGCAACGCTTTTACCCGCCGTCAGCGCCGCAATCAGCTTTTCTCCAGCCTCGGCGGCGTTGTGTTCGTGATAGCTGATCGGACGGCGAGAAATGCCATAACGGTCGAGAAGAACACGGGTCACGCGTGTATCTTCACAGGCCAGAATATCGACGGAAGCCAGCGTTTCGATCCCGCGCAACGTCATGTCGCCAAGATTGCCGATCGGCGTAGAGACGATGTAAAGTGCGGGCTCCAGCGGCCGGGCGCGCATTGTCGTGCCGCCCACCACATATTCCCGCCGCCCCTCGCCCGTATCATCAGTCATTGCTTATCCTTTATGCCGCGAGATCAGCGACCAGCGCATCCAGCACCAGCGCACCGTCCGGCGTTGCGCGAATGATGCTGCCGCCCATCGGCTCGATCATGCCTTCGGCAATCAACTTCGCCAGTCGCTTCTCGTCTATTGCATGGCCGGAAAGCCGCTCATAACGGGCAAGATCGATCCCTTCGCGCAAGCGCAGTCCCATCATCAGGAACTCGTCGCCTTCCTGCCCGCCATCGAGATATTCTTCCTCGATAATGCCGTGGCCACTGCGTTCAACCTTGTCCAGCCAGGTTTCCGGGTGTTTTTCGGTCATGGTCACGGTGCGTACATCGTTTTCCACGAAGCGCCCGTGCGCGCCCGGACCGATGCCGACATATTGCCCATAGCGCCAATAGACGAGATTGTGCTGCGACTCGCGCCCCGGCACCGCATGGTTGGAAATCTCATAGGCGGGAAGACCATGCTCCGCCGTCACCCTTTGCGTTTCCTCATAAAGCGCTGCGGCGTGATCCGGCTCAGGCGTCGTCAGCTTGCCCGCCTTCCAGAGATTATAGAACTGCGTGCCTTCCTCGATCGTCAGCTGATAGAGCGACAGATGATCGGCGGCGAGCCCGATTGCTTCCTTCAACTCCTCGCGCCAGGCCTCAATGGTTTGGTTCGGGCGCGCATAAATCAGATCGAAGGACAGGCGCGGGAAAATCTCGCGCGCCAGGCGAATGGCCGCTTTTGCCTCTTCCACCGAATGCATGCGCCCGAGACGGCGCAGATCGGGATCGTTAAGCGCCTGAATGCCGAGCGACACGCGGTTGACGCCCGCAGCGCGATAGCCGCGAAAACGGTCGGCCTCCACGCTGGTCGGGTTGGCCTCAAGCGTCACTTCGATGTCCGGCGCAACAGACCAATGCGAGGCAATGCTGTCGAGCAGCGCGCCCACCGTTTCGGGCTGCATCAGCGATGGCGTGCCGCCGCCCAGAAAAATGCTGGTGACGGTACGCGGCCCGGTGCGTTCGCGCAGCGTTTCCATTTCGCGCCGGAACGCTTCGGAAAAACGCGCCTGATCCACCGGCTTGTGACGGACATGGCTGTTGAAGTCGCAATAAGGGCATTTGGCCAGGCAGAACGGCCAATGCACATAAACGCCAAATGCATTTTCCCCGTTTACCCGCGCAATAGGGATCGCGCTGGCAGCATTTTTTTCCTGCAAAGGGGGAAACAGCTTGTTCATTTTGCGGAGGCCTGCTCCACGTCGAGCGCTTTTTCGGCAAAAAGCTTGAAGGCACGCGCCCGGTGCGACAGGGCCGAAGCGTCGCCCGGTTTCCAGCCATGCTTTTCATCGGCGGTCATTTCGCCAAAGGTCTTTTCATAGCCATCGGGCAGGAAAATCGGATCGAAACCGAAGCCGGTCGTGCCGCGCGGCGGCCAGACCATCGTGCCCTCAACTTCACCCCGGAAATATTCCGCCTCGCCATCCGGCCAGGCAAGGCAGATGACCGACACGAAGCGTGCCTTGCGCTGCTGCGGTTCAACGGCGCCCTTTTCCCGCAGCAGGTTCTCGACCTTCTGCATCGCCATGTCGAAATCGCGCGTACCGTCCTCGGTCTCGGCCCAGTTTGCGGTGTAGACGCCGGGATCGCCGTCAAGCGCATCGACCATCATGCCGGAATCGTCGGACAAGGCGGGCAGGCCGGTGGCTTCTGCCGCAGCAAGCGCCTTGATATAGGCGTTTTCCTCAAATGTCGTGCCCGTTTCATCGGGTTCAGGAAGACCGAGAGCGGCAACAGAGCTGACCTCGAAACCGAACGGGCCGATCAGCCCGTCAAATTCCTTGAGCTTGCCTGCATTGTGCGAGGCAACGATCAGCTTGCCCTTTTCCAGCGTTCTCATTTTCATGACCTGTTTTAACATCGCATAATCTTTTCCGAAAACCGGTTCCCACTTTTCGGGATCATGCTCTAGCCCATAATTTCGGTTCAGCGATCTCCAGCGAATTGCCGGATGGATCACGGAAATAGATCGAATGCGCGCCGTTGGGCCAATCGAACTCGGCCTCAATGGCGACGCCATGTTGTTCCAGATGTTTCCGCCAGCCGTCGATCTCGGCGCGGCTTGCGGCAAAACATACATGACCCGGCCCCGTCGTGCCATGCGTTGGCACGGGCAGATGATCGGGCAATGGCGGCTTCAAGGTTTCTTCCGCCTTGAAGAGAAGCAATATGCCTTCGCCGCAGCGGAAGAAAGCGTTGCGGTCGCTGACTTTCCCAACCGGCTCCAGCCCCATCGTTCCCTGATAGAACTCCATCGCCTCGGCGACGTCGCGGACATAGAGCGCGGTTTCAAGAATGCGGGCGGCACGCATGGATCAGGTCTCCTCATTGAGATGGAGCAGGTACTGTCCTATCAGAGCCTGTTCCAAAAGTCGTCCTGTTCGGCTGCAAATAGCTTAAGCCACCGCCATTTTCTGCAAGGACACAAGACGATCGATGCCGCCGCGTGCAAGCTTCATCAGGCTGGCGAACTCTTCTTCCGAAAAAGGCGCGCCTTCCGCCGTTCCCTGAATTTCAACGATCCCGCCCTTGCCGGTCATCACGAAATTGCTGTCCGTTTCGGCGACGGAATCTTCGGCATAGTCCAGGTCGAGCACAGGCACGCCCTCGTAGATACCGCACGAAATCGCAGCAATATGGTCTTTCAGGACCTTTTCGACACGCACCATCTGGCGCGCTTCCATCCAGCGCAGGCATTCATGAAGCGCCACCCAACCGCCGGTGATTGCCGCCGTGCGGGTGCCGCCATCGGCCTGAATAACGTCGCAGTCGACCGTGATCTGCACTTCGCCGAGCGCCTGCATGTCGACAACGGCGCGGAGGCTTCGTCCGATCAGGCGCTGGATTTCCTGCGTGCGCCCGCCCTGCTTGCCAGCGGCGGCTTCGCGGCGCATGCGGTCGCCGGTCGAACGCGGCAGCATGCCATATTCCGCCGTGACCCAGCCCTTGCCCGTATTGCGCATCCAGCCCGGCACCTTTTCCTCAAGGCTCGCCGTGCACAAGACGTGCGTGTCGCCAAACTTGACGAGGCAGGAGCCTTCCGCATGTTTGGAGATGCCGCGCTCGAACGAGACGGCGCGCATTTCGTCGGCTGCACGCTTGGATGGACGCATTAGGGAATTCCTCGATTCAATTTTTCCGGTGCGACTTTTTAGGCCCCCCGCGCACAAATAGAAAGCCATCTGCCCCGAAAAACCGACACAGATGTTGAGATGCCTGTCAGGATGGATCTAAAGCCTTTGACGCTTTGGCTTGCGCCCTTATATTTGTCGTGTCCTATTTCTAGAGTTCGCGACCATATTATGATGAAAACGCCGGAACACCAGCTTTTGAGTTCGCTCGACCAGCGTTCGCGCGATATTTTCAGGCTGATTGTGGAAACCTATCTGAACGATGGCGATCCGCTCGGCTCTCGCAACCTGTCGCGATTGCTGCCGCACACGCTTTCGCCTGCGACCATCCGCAATGTCATGAGCGATCTGGAGCATCTGGGCCTGATCTATGCGCCGCATGTTTCAGCCGGACGCCTGCCGACGCAGATCGGACTGCGCTTTTTTGTCGATGCATTTCTGGAAGTGGGCGACCTACCGCCGGAGGAACGCTCCTCCATTGAAGCGCAGGTTCGTTCCGCCGGCACAAACAATTCGGTCGAAAGCGTGCTTACCGAAGCAAGTCAGGTTCTTTCCGGCCTGTCGCGCGGCGCTGGCCTCGTGCTGGCCACCAAGGCGGAAGGTGCGCTGAAACATATCGAATTTGTTCGCCTGGAGCCGACCCGGGCGCTTGCGGTGCTGGTCATGCAGAATGGCGATGTCGAAAACCGCGTCGTCAGCCTGCCCGCCGGCATCAGCAACTCGCAGCTTGTCGAAGCGTCGAATTTTCTCAATGCGCATATTCACGGTCACACGCTTTCCGAAGCCAAGGCGGAGCTGAAAAAGCTGACGGAAGAAACGCGGCAGGAACTCGACCAGCTGTCGCAGGAACTGGTCGCCCAGGGGCTGGCGGTGTGGAGCGGCGCTGGAACCGATCAACCGGCACGGCTGATTGTGCGCGGGCGCGCCAACCTTCTGGAAAACATCCATGCGCAGGAAGACATAGAGCGCCTGCGCCATCTGTTCGATGATCTGGAGACCAAGGACGGCATGGTCCAGCTTCTCGATCTTGCCGAGGCCGGATCAGGGGTGCGCATCTTTATCGGCTCGGAGAACAAGCTTTTCTCGCTTTCCGGCTCGTCGCTGGTGGTCGCCCCCTATCGCGACAGCGAGCAAAGGGTTATTGGTGCCCTGGGGGTAATCGGCCCCACACGGCTCAATTATGCGCGGATCGTCCCGATGGTGGACTATACCGCCCAAATCGTATCCCGGCTGTTGCGGTAACTGTCAGACGTGCCGGGACAAACCAAGGCCCTGAAAATAGACCTTGATTTTATCGACATGAAACTCGATATCCGCCCCAGAAGATATTCAAGACGGAAGTAGCATGATGGCTGACGAAAAAAACAAATCCCAGAACCCCGATCTTGAGCAGCGCGATATCAACAATCCCCGGGATCGCGAGGCGCTGAGCCGTGCCGCCGACGATTTTCTGAAGGCGCGCAAAGCCGAAGCCCGTGCGGAAGCTGCCGAGGATGAAGCCGAAGCGGAAGTGGATGAAACCGCCAACCGGATTGCCATGCTCGAAGCGGATAATGGCGAGCTGAAGGACCAGCTTTTGCGCGCTGCCGCCGAAATGGAAAACCTGCGCAAGCGCACCCAGCGGGATGTGCAGGACGCGCGCACCTATGCCGTGACCAATTTTGCCCGCGACATGCTTTCGGTTTCCGACAATCTTGGCCGCGCGCTTGAGGCTATCCCTGCCGATGCTCTCGAAACCGATGCCAGCCTGAAGTCGCTCGCCGACGGCGTCGAAATGACCAAACGCGCCATGCTGCTCGCCCTGGAGCGTCACGGCGTCAAGAAACTGGAACCGGAAGGCCAGAAGTTCGACCCGAATTTCCATCAGGCCATGTTTGAAGTGCCGAATCCGGATCTGCCGAACAACACCGTCGTTCAGGTCGTGCAGGATGGTTATGCCATTGGCGACCGGGTTCTGCGCCCGGCCATGGTTGGTGTTTCGAAGGGCGGCCCGAAGGCAACAGCCGATAATGGCGCTGCCGCTCCCGAGAGCGATGCCTGATTTCAATCACTAACCGATGAGACGAGAGCGGCGGCTTTGTCTGCCGCTCTTTTCATATCGGCCATCCGGTTTGCAATGCTGCCAAGTTCAGCCGGTGCGACGACTGAGCAGAATACCATAAGCGCGAAGCGGTTTTGCGCAGGATAATGCGTAAAACAAGGAAATAGAGCGTCTCAGCGCCTTGGAATAACTTGCATATTGCTATTGGGGCGCACCGGTGAAAAATTATCACCGTATATCTGGAGGAGACCCGCAGCGTGACGATTCCTGAGTTTTTGAACTTCGCGGGCGTTTTCGTTTTCGCTGCGACTGGTGCTCTTGCCGCTTCGCGTCGCCAGCTCGACATTATCGGCTTTCTTTTCCTCGCCAATATCACCGGCATTGGCGGCGGAACATTGCGCGATCTCGTGCTTGGCGCCCCGGTTTTCTGGGTTGTCGAACCCTCTTATCTGCTGGCGGGAACACTGGCAGCGATTTTTGTCTATTTCACCGCGCATATGGTCGAATCGCGTTATCGCGTCCTGCTCTGGCTCGACGCCATCGGCATGGCGGCCTACACGGTATTGGGTGCCGCCAAGGGGATGGCGCTCGGCTTCGGACCCTCCGTCGCCATCGTGACCGGCATTTCCACGGCTACGCTCGGCGGAATCTTGCGCGATATGGTGGCTGGCGAGCCTTCCGTGCTGATGCGCCGTGAAATCTATGTCACGGCTTCGCTCGCGGGCGCATGTCTTTACGTTCTGCTCGCCGGGCTGCATGTCGAGCCAGCCATATGTGCAATCGCAGCCGCATTGACCGCCTTTGTCATTCGTGGCGGCGCACTTTATTTCGGCTGGACACTGCCGGTCTATAAAAGCCGCCCCGGACGCACCGAAGAAGAGCTTCAGCGCGACCGGATCATCAGGCCTGAATAGTTTTATACAAGCCCTGCCTGGCTTGCAGCCGCCTGCAGGCTGAGCTGCGGACGCGGCCCCATCTGCTGGATGATAAGACCCGCCGCCAGTGAACCGAGGCGCGCGCAATCTTCAAGCGAGCGGTCGTTCGTATAGCCGTAAAGGAAACCGGCGGCGTAAAGATCGCCTGCCCCGGTCGTGTCGACCAAGGCATCGATTTCGATGGCGGGAACCGTCAAGGTCTGGTCAGGCGTGACCACGACGGCGCCTTTTTCCGAACGGGTGATGATTGAAAGCGCGCAATCCATGCGCATGGAGGCAATCGCCGTTTCAAGCGACTTTGTCTTATAGAGCGACTTGGCCTCATCCTCATTGGCAAAGACGATATCGACCGTGCGCGTGCGCATCAACTGCAGAAATTCCTCGCGATACCGGTCGACACAGAATGGATCGGAAAGCGTCATCGCCATCTGGCGATTTTTCTCATGCGCGATCTTCGAGGCCATGACGATGGCTTCCTTGGCACGCGGCGGGTCCCACAGATAGCCTTCGAAATAGGTCACCTTCGCATCGGACACCTTGGAGGTTTCCACGTCTTCCGGCCCCAGTTCCACGCAAGCGCCGAGATAGGTGTTCATCGAGCGCTCGCCGTCCGGCGTCACGAAAATCATCGAGCGCGCCGTCGGCGATCCGTTTTCCAACGGGCGCGTATCGAAGGCAACGCCCTGTGCGCGGATATCATGCGCGAAAACACGGCCCAGATGATCGGTCGCGACCTTGCCGAAATAGGCAGAGCGTCCGCCGAGGCTCGCCACGCCTGCTGCCGTATTTCCGGCGCTGCCGCCGGACATTTCCGTCGCTGGCCCCGCGATCCGGTTATAGAGCAGTTCCGCACGCTCCGCATCGATCAGGTTCATCGCGCCTTTGACGATACCATTCGTTTCCAGAAATGCGTCATCGGTGCGTGAAAGAATATCGACAATGGCGTTGCCGATGCAAAGAACGTCGAATGTGGCCATGAGCGCGAGAAGCTCCCCTTCTGATTAGTCTCCTGTCGCCAGAAACAGATCGCCATCACTTTCCGCGACATGCTTCAGGCCGATATGCGGCAGTCATGTGCGTGCGGGTTTAGCCGTTTGCAACCCCTTTGGCTACCCTGCCACGCTTCCGCATTGTGGGTAGTGCAGCTTGTACCGGGGCGAAGCCGTACTTATTTGCATCTTCGTCCACAGTCGGAATTGGGTCGAAAATGATCTTGGAAGCTGCTCTGAAAGCCCTGAAACGCCTGACCACGCCGGAATTGCGCGCGGCTTTCTGGAAGACGCTCGGATTGACGCTTTTGCTGCTGGTCGGCCTCTGGGCGGCGATCCGTCAAATCTTTTTTACCCTTGCCTGGCCGTGGATGGCGCAGATATTGCCCGGCATGCCGGATTGGGCCGGTTGGCTCGGCATTGTCGCGGCCATAGTCGCGGGGCTCGGCCTGGCTCTTGTGCTGGCATTGATGATTGCACCCGTCACCGCACTTGTGGCAGGTCTCTTTCTCGATGATGTCGCAGAAGTGGTCGAGCGCGAAGACTATCCGAACGATCCTCCCGGCACGCCCTTGCCAACCGGCCGTTCCATCATCGTTTCGCTGAAATTTCTGGGTATCGTCATCCTCGGCAATATTGTTGCCTTGCTGATGCTGTTCATACCCGGCGTCAACCTGATCGCATTCTTCGTCATCAACGCCTATCTGCTCGGACGGGAATTTTTCGAGTTTGCGGCCATGCGCTATCGATCCGAAGCGGAAGCGAAGGCGCTCAGGTCACATTATGGCGTGACGGTCTTTCTGGCCGGATTGCTGATTGCAGGCTTCATGGCGATCCCCATCGTCAACCTTCTGACGCCGCTTTTCGCCGCCACGATGATGGTCCATCTGCATAAAGCCATCTCGCAGCGCGAAGCCCGACTTACTCCTGCGGCGGCAAGGGGATAAGCGGCGCAGGCACATCGCAGGTTTTCGCCGGATATTTGCAGATATCGGCAATCACGCATTTCTCGCATTCCGGCTTGCGCGCCTTGCAGGTATAGCGCCCGTGCAGGATCAGCCAGTGATGCGCGTGCAGCATGTATTCCGCCGGAATGACCCGCACCAGAATGGCTTCAACAGCTTCCGGGGTTTTTCCAGGCGCAAGACCGATCCGGTTGCCGATGCGCAGAATATGCGTGTCCACCGCCATAGTCGGCTGGCCAAAAGCCATGTTCAGCACCACATTGGCCGTCTTGCGGCCCACGCCCGGCAGCTTCACCAGTTCGTCCCGATCGCCGGGAACTTCACCGCCATGATCGCGGATCAATGCTTCCGACAAGAGGATGACGTTCTTCGCCTTGTTGCGCCAAAGGCCGATGGTGCGGATATAATCGCCGACCTTCTCCTCGCCGAGCGCCAGCATTTTCTGCGGCGTATCGGCGACGGCAAAGAGGCCGCGCGTGGCCTTGTTGACACCCGCATCGGTGGCCTGTGCCGACAAAACGACGGCGACGAGAAGCGTAAAGGCATTCACGTGCTCAAGCTCGCCCTTCGGCTCCGGCCTCTGGATGGAAAAGCGGCGAAATATCTCGTGAATCTCGTCTGCCGTATAAAGCGTGCCCCGCACACGACGCTGGCGGGGCGCGGCAGGAGAAGCGTTCACGGGCGATTTGATTTTGGCCTTTTCCATTCCGTCTCTATAATGGCATCTTGATCGACAAAACAATCAGCAGCTTGACGCAGGCCCATTGCGGGGTTGCGAGATGATCTGAAAACGATGCACCATCCAGACGGCGCGGAACCCGACCGGTTCGACAAACCCATTTTCGAAGCCCTGCTCACCCCCTATCGGTCGCTGGGGCGGACGGGCTTTACCGTCCTGATGGGCGCCCTGATTGGTTGCTGGATGTTCGTCGGCATTCTCTTCTGGTCCATCGGTGCCTGGCCGATCTTCGGTTTTTTCGGCCTTGATGTCCTGCTGATTTATCTGGCTTTTCGCTGGAATTACCACGCCGCCCGCGCCCGCGAGGAAATCTCCGTGTCGCGCTCAGCCCTGCATATTCGCAAATATGCGGCGTCCGGCAAGATGACCGCCCATCGCTTCAATCCGTTCTGGACAAGGTTCGAGGTCGCGCGAAAACCGGACATAGGGATCACCGGCATGAGCGTCGAAAGCCGCGAGAAGAGCGTCGCCATCGGCAAGTTCCTCAATCCCGATGATCGTGAAAGCTTCGCAACAGCTTTTGGCGCAGCGCTTTCAGAAGCTCGTCGATAGAGCGCGCTTCGATCTGATTGAAATCAGATCGGCGCTCCAACCGTTTGTTTTTTACGGACATCTTTTCGGGATGCGCTTTAGCAGCACCTTAATATTGCCGGGTATCTTGCAGCTGGACTTCGTTTTACCCTGAAGCGAAGGAATCCGGATTGGCCCTTGAAGTCGGGCTTTTCACAAGCCATATCAGAGAGCGAAGAGAAACGCCGTAAGGGTTCTCTTCATAACGGTCGCTTCTCATCAAGGACTGATGCAATGACAAGAATGACACCGTTTTCGAGCCCTCTGCTGCTCGGATTCGACACGATGGAAAAGACGCTGGAACGGATCGCGAAATCCGGCGACGGTTATCCGCCCTACAATATTGAACGCCTGCGCGGCGAGACGGGCTCCGAACGCCTGCGCATCACCTTGGCGGTAGCCGGCTTCTCCAGCGATGACCTCGAAGTCATGACGGAAGACAACCAGCTCGTCATCCGCGGACGCCAGACCGACGATACCGAGCGCGAATTTCTGCATCGCGGCATCGCTGCCCGACAATTCCAGCGCGTTTTCGTTCTGGCGGACGGCATGCGGGTTCTCGGTTGCGATCTGAAAAACGGCCTTCTGGCCATCGATCTCGACCGTCCGGAACCCGAGCGGCTGATCAAGCGAATCAACATAGCGGTGAAAGACTGAACCTGTTCAGTTTTTGTTCAGCACAACAGCGCTATATTGAAAATGTGAAGCTCTGATGCGGCATGGTCGCAAATGACATGCCGACAAAATGGAGGCTAAGACCATGAACAGACACATATTCACCGAAAACGAATTCGCCCATCTCGGCGAAGGTGAAGTTGCCTATGTGCGCAAGATCCGTTCAGATGACCTTGCCCGCAGCTTCCCTGCCCTCCCACCGATCGAGCCGGGCCTCGAACTCTGGGCGCTCTTCGGCGCCAGTGGCGAACCGATCGTGCTTTCCGATGTTCGCGCTACCGCGCTGCAGGGCGCGCAAGACCACGAACTGCGCACCGTGATGCTGCACTAAGGTTTGATGCGATATCGGCCATCGCCGGTATCGCCTCTCCGCATGGTTCTGCTGGGAGTATTCCCTTCCTTGCGCAAATTGTTTCCGCAAGCGAACAAGAAAAACCGCCGTTCGAGCTGAACGGCGGTTTTTTTCGATAAAAGAGACCGGTCCCTGTTTAAATGAAACGTCTGAACCGCTCTATCTATCTGTTGCGCATTTTCCGACGCAAAACCGCTTCGCACCTTTGCTGGAAATGCTCTATTGAACTCAGGCTGCGTTGGAAGCGGGCTGAGCCGTCAGGAATGAATAAAGTGCCTGCGCGTCATGCGTACCGCGCAATTTGGCAACAGTGTCGGCATCGCGCAGCATGCGGGCTATGCGCGAGAGAGCCTTCAGATGATCCGCGCCGGCATTTTCCGGCGCGAGAAGCAGAAAAACAAGATCGACGGGTTGATCGTCCAGAGCCTCGAAATCGACCGGGGTTTCCAGACGGGCGAAGATTCCGGCTATTTTGTTGATGTTCGCCAGCTTGCCGTGCGGGATGGCGACGCCGTTCCCTACCCCGGTGGAACCGAGGCGCTCACGCTGGAGAATTGTTTCGAAAACTTCACGCTCAGGGAGACCGGTCAGTTCCGCAGCCTTTTCAGACAGAATCTGCAAAAGCTGCTTTTTGGAGCTGGCTTTCAGCGCAGGGATAATCGCCCCTGGCTGAATCAGATCACTAAGATCCATTCTCTCCGTTCCTTCTTCAATCAGGCCGTCACGGCCCGGTTTTGGGAAGCGCACGCGGCCGCCTAGTCGCGATCCGCTGCGTGCGCTTCAGGTTTGCCGTCAGGCGCGTGGCGCGGCCTGGCGGGTGACCATTGATGGATCGACCCAGCCGATGTTGCCGTCCGCGCGACGGTAGACGATGTTAACTTCATCATTGCCGGCATTGCGGAATACCAGAACCGGATTCTCGATCAGATCCAGCTCCACGACCGCCGACGCCACCGACATGGTGCGCAGGGCGACGGACGATTCCGCAACGATAGTCGGCGCATAATCCGCCGGAAGATCCTCCTCTTCCTCCGACAGGGGTGCCATAACACGATATGCAACGTCATCATAGATCGCATCTGGCTGTGTAGCCGGGCGCGACTTCAGACGGCGCTTATAGCGGCGAAGGCGGGTTTCGATCTTGTCCGCAGCCGCTTCAAAAGCCAGCTGTGGATCCTGTGCGTCGCCAGTGCTTTGCAAGGTTGCACCGCTATCGAGGTGCAAGGTGCAATCTGCACTGTAACGCGAACCGGACTTGGTGACCGTAACCTGTCCGGAAAAGCCATGATCGAAATATTTGCCGACAGCTTCGTTCACCCGATCAACGATCCGGGTTGTGAAAGCTTCACCGACGTCCATATGCTTTCCAGATACACGCAGAGTCATTTGGCACACCTCATTTGCGTTACACCACAGGACTCAGTCTAATCACAAGGCGAGCGAAGCGCAAAGCGAACCAGCATCAAAGATGCTTTTCGTCCTGTGCGTTTTTCCAATCGGATTCACGGAGCAAGCCCCCTTCTCAGGCGCACTTTCCGGCGAGGTGTTGAAACACCTTCCGAAAAGCCTTGGAAGTCGTAGCTGCGCCAATCGATAGCCCCTCACCGGGATGGTTGCCGCACACCGCTCTTTTACGTAACGCGCCACCAGCCGGTCTGTTGCCTGGATTTTCCCGGCACGTCACGCTGCCTTTCTTCAAACATATGCACCACCGCAATTTCTTCCAGAAATTACGGATTATCAGACGTTTCCTGCAAAAAAGCATTTGCTGGAAACACCAAATCCACGCCTTCCTCCCAATCGGTTTCGCTATTGGGAACCATGCTTCAATTCTGCCTCGACGCGGCTTGCGTCGTAAAACGCAATTGTTTTACCGCCCGCACGCCCGCGCTGACGGCTCGTTGCGAAACCCGGAAAACAAAGGGTCCCCGACCAGGCTCGCCGCGCGAGCGGGGCTTCTATTGGGTGAATTGGCGCTTGTCAATTGCTCCTCCTGCCAGCTGATCATCCTGCTATGCGGTTCTTCTCAGAAATCGACGTCGAATTTTTCTGAAACAAGGAAGCTGCAAATCCAAAATTTTAGAGCCATCGCCCTATTGGAATACGGGTACAAAACCCCGAAGGCACAATCTGTGATTTATAACAATCTCTTCATGCCGCAATGAGCGGAAGCGCTCTGACTTTCACATTCAGGAAGCTGACAATCTCGCCTTCTTTTCACGCCTGCGCTGAACTGATGAAGCAATATTCATCGATTCCCTATATTTTGCGACGGTTCTTCGCGCGATATCCACACCGTCCTTCTTCAGCGCATCCACGATGGCGTCATCAGAAAGCACGTCTTCGGGCGCTTCGGCGTCAATCATCTGGCGGATACGATGGCGCACGCTTTCAGACGAATGGGCGTCGCCGCCCTCCGACGAAGCGATGGAGGCGGTAAAGAAATAACGCAGTTCAAACACGCCGCGCGGCGTGGCCATGAACTTGTTCGCGGTCACGCGGCTGATGGTCGATTCATGCATGCCGACAGCATCGGCGACAATGCGCAGATTGAGCGGCTTCAAATGGGTCACCCCGTGGCGCAGAAAGGCGTCCTGCTGCCGGACGATTTCCTGCGTAACCTTGAGGATTGTTCGCGCGCGCTGGTCGAGGCTGCGCATGAGCCAGTTCGCCGTCTGCATGCAATCCGAGAGAAACGCTTTTTCCTCGGCCTTCACGGAAGCGCTTACCTCCGCATAATATTCATTGTTGACGATGAGACGGGGCATCGCGGCTGGATTGAGTTCGATAGCCCAGCCACCGTCACGCGAGGGCGTCACCAGTGCATCCGGCACGATGGCATCGGCGACGGAAATTTCAAACAAAGCACCCGGCTTCGGATCAAGCATGCGGATTTCGGTCAGCATATCGAGAATATCGGCCTGATCGACGCCGCACAGCTTCTTGAGCGTTGCGAAATCCCGCCGCGCCAGAAGATCGAGATTGTCGATCAAAGCTTCCATGGCCGGATCGAAACGGTCCTTGAGGCGCAGCTGGATTGCCAGGCACTCCCGCAGGTCGCGGGCAAAAAGACCGGGCGGATCAAAGGTTTGCACGATACCAAGAATATGTTCGACCTCTGCCGTTTCCACGCCCAGATTCTGGGCGAGCCCGACAATGTCGACACGCAGATAGCCGCTCTCATCCAGCGCGTCGGCGAGCGCTGTCGCGATGAACCGGTCTGTCACACCGGAAAAAGTCAGCGTAATCTGTTCCGCCACGTGCTCGCTCAGTGAAACCCGGCTTGCCGTGACCTGATCAATGTCATAACCGCCGCCCGCAACATATCCGTCGCCGGTTGACGATTTCCATTGCGCAGCCAGATCGGGGCCGACTTCGTCAAAACGTCCCGGATCGTCGGGGAAGATGTTCTCAAGCGAACTGTCGAAAGTGGATGCGAGATTTTCGGCATCGTCCGAAGCATCCGTTTTGAACCAGTCGCCGTCAGACATGTCGTCGGATGCGAGCTCGTCTCCGCCCGTTTCGGCACCTTCCGGCACAGGGTCCGCGCTCGAAAAATCATCATTTGCTGCCTCAATTCGGTCCAGCAGCGGGTTTCTTTCGATTTCACCGTCGAGAAACTGTTCAAGCTCAACATGCGTCATCTGCAGCAGTTTGATCGACTGCATTAGCTGGGGGGTCATGACCAGCGATTGAGATTGACGAAAATCGAGCTTGGGCGACAAAGCCATGGAACGCGTTATCTCCCCTGTTTCACCCTTGCCCACCGCCAAGAACCACTTGTTCCGGCCAGGCTGAATGAAAACTGGTATGAACCTTGCTTGTCAATTCAGAATGCGCGCTTTCCGAGCAAAAGGGAAATTAGTCGCGGTAGAAGCGGCGCGAATCATGGCACGCACGCCTATTTCGCGCCCGCCAATGATGCTTACAACGGGAGAATCTGGAGCGGGGATCTGAATTTATTCAGATCAATGGCGCTTTAAAGAGTGAACTGATCGCCGAGATAAAGCCTGCGCACATCCGGGTTGGCGACAATCTCAGCGGGACGGCCATGCGTCAGCACCTGACCGGCGTGAATAATGTAGGCGCGGTCGATAAGGCCGAGCGTTTCACGCACATTATGGTCGGTAATCAACACGCCGATGCCGCGGCTCGTCAGATGACGGACAAGCTGCTGGATATCCGAAACGGCAATCGGATCGACGCCAGCAAAAGGCTCATCGAGCAGCATGAAGTTCGGGCGCGAGGCAAGCGCGCGCGCAATTTCGAGACGGCGGCGCTCACCGCCGGAAAGCGAAATGGCGGGTGCCTTGCGCAAATGAGCGATGTGAAACTCTTCCAGAAGCGCATCCAGCTCGGAGGCGCGCTTGGAACGATCCTTTTCCACCACTTCCAGCACGGCCTTGATGTTGTTTTCCACCGAGAGGCCGCGAAAAATGGAGGCTTCCTGCGGCAGATAGCCGATGCCAAGACGGGAACGGCGATACATCGGCATCGATGTGACATCGAAACCGTCGATCTCGATGGAGCCTGCATCAGCCGGAACAAGGCCGGTCACCATATAGAAACAGGTGGTCTTGCCTGCACCGTTCGGACCCAGAATGCCGACTGCCTCGCCCGCACGCACGCCGAACGACACGCCATTGACGACCTGCCGTCCACGATAGCTCTTGCAAAGACCGCGCGCCACCAGCGTTCCCTTGAGACGCGCCGATTTACCCGGCTGGCCGGGCATGGCACCCGCGACATCGGATGGTGCGTTCACATTCTGCGATGCGGCTTGCGGCCCGTCGGCTTTCTTGTTCCAGAACAATCCCACGCCTGCTCCGGTCAGTTCTGCTTGGGCGCAGCGCCGCCCTGCTGTTGATCTTTCGGAGCCATGATGATCGACACGCGACCCTTGGACTGTCCCTTGCAGCTCTCGACATTGGCGCGACCCGTATCAAGATGCGCCGTCAGCTTGCAGCCGGTCACGACATTATCGCCATCGGTCAGGACCACTTTCTGTCCCTGAAGAACCATCACCTGGTTCTTGGCGTCATAACGGCCCGTATCGCCGGTTGCGACCTGCGTGCCCGACTTGAGATAAACTTTTCCCGAAATGTCGATGTGATCGATGCTCGACGAATCAAGGCCACCGACGCCAGCACTTGTCGGCTCCGGCGCCTGCGCCTCGCCGTCTTTCTTGGCCTTGTTGTAGTAGACCGTCATCTGGCCCGCCTTCAGCAGGGCATCACCCTGCGAAACGGCAACATTGCCAGTGAAGACGGCAACGCCTTCCTTGTCGCGCATTTCCAGCTTGTCAGCGTCGATCTTGACGGGGGCCTTGCTGTTGGAAAGCTTCAGGCCGTTCACGGCCGCGCCTTCCTGTGCCAGAGAAGCTGCCGGAGCCGCGACAAGCCCGAGCGCCAGAACTGCAAATCCCATCCGCAAAGTGCGGGCCATTGTACCCTTGTTCATCTTGCCCGTCTCGCGTTCCATATATCTTCAGCTCCCCGAAGCATTCGACCATCCCTCAGCCGATATGCGGTCAGACGCAACATTAAGCACTTTGCGTCCAAATGGGAACATTCGGCATCGCAAAATGCGATCAAAAAAGCGATTTAGAGCCTGTAGCATTCCGATTGCATCAGAATCACGCTCTAACAATTTGTTTTCGAGCACATTTCGGTCCAAAAACCGGCTTCAGAATGCACTCAAGCGTCCGCACAGATAAAAATCGGCCCGAACGCTTCCCTATCCTCAAATCAGCGCCCTTTTCAGGGAGCCTTGTTGGGCGAAACAACGCTGCCGTCAACAGTCATTCGAACCTTGTTCTCGAAAATAAGAACCTTGCCGTTGTCCTTGACCTGCATGCTGTCGGCCAGAATATGCGTGCTGCCGCTGCGGATATCGACGGGCTTGTCGGTCGTGATCTGCCCGCTCTTGAGATTGACGTCCGCGGAATGCATCACTGCACGCAAACCGTCATCTGTCGTAACAGTAAAGTCCTTATCAAGTTGCAAACGTCCATTGGCGTTGTCGTAAACGCCCGACGTTGCCTCGACCTTTGCCATGCCCTTTTCGCCAACCGGCAGCTCGGCGGAAATGCCTTCAAGCGAAATCGCTCCGCTGTTCTTCGCATCCTGCGTCGCCTTGGCAGCAGTCATCGAATAAGGGCGATTATCCTTGGTGTATCCGTTCAGATGCGGACTCGTCATGACGAGCTTGCCGCTTTCGCCGCCATTATTCACTTCCACCTTAATGGGCGTGTTCGGCGTGGCCAGAAACGTGTACCATGAGAATACAGCCGCCACGATAATAGCGGCGACCGGAAGAGCGGTCTTCAAGACACGGACACGAACCGAATGGCGCTGCGCGGCATGAAAAAGCGTCTCGGCCTTCTCCGACGCACCAAAACGCACACTGCCTATGCCGCGACCTTGAGCGGTCGCGCTATGCGGCGCATGGCTATTTGTGGTATCGACAGTCATGCGGCGTTCAGTTCCTTGACGGCTCGTAGAATTCAATAAGCGGCGCGTCCGTGTCGCGCTTTTTCATTTCAATAAGGTTTATTTGGGGTGAAATAGTCGGTTGCTCAATAGCTTTATACCGCGCAAAACACCACACCCGCCTCGGAAATAAAGAGCAGGAGCGGATTATGCCTTTGATAATTCAGCCCAATTTTCACTCCATCGATCCCTGATGGAATGCTAATCAACTCTTTGATATCACAAATCCGGACCGAATTACAGCCGGGCGTGATGCCACCATGAAAGCTGAGCTGACAACAAACCGGGAATCGCGCGCAGCGTCATTACAATATACATCCAGATAACGGAGCATTTCGCGAAACACGAACGATTTCCGGTCAGTCCCATTTTTCGAAGATACTTGCCGCGTGTCCTCATTCGAGGCAAAAGGTGAATGCCAAGCGCAAACCACGCTATTTGAACCAATGGATGGACGGGAATGGCTCAAGACGCCGAAGCAATCATCGAACGCCGCAAACTGCGCAGAAAGCTGACCGTCTGGCGTGCAGCCTTCCTTCTTCTGATCGCAGCCGTGATTGCCGTCTTCGCTTCATGGTCCATGCGCGGCGCGAATTTCAGCCAGCCGCATATCGCCAAGGTTCGCATCGAGGGCACCATCTTCGAGAATGAGGAGTTGCTGAAGCGCCTCGACAAGATCGCCAAGGACGATGCCGTCAAAGGCGTGATTCTGGTTCTCGATTCGCCGGGCGGAACGACGGTTGGCGGCGAAGCCATTTTCGAAGCCGTGCGCAAGATTGCCGAGAAAAAGCCGGTCGTGACGCAGGTGGGCACGCTCGCTGCCTCCGCCGGTTACATGATTGCCAGTGCATCCGATCACATCATCGCGCGACAGACATCCATCGTCGGCTCCATCGGGGTTCTGTTTCAATATCCGGACGTCTCGAAGCTGCTCGATACGATCGGCGTGAAGGTTGAAACCATCAAGTCTTCGCCGCTCAAGGCGGAACCCAATTATTTCAGCCCGGCCAGCGAAGAGGCCAAGGGCATGATCAGCAACATGATCATGGATTCCTATGCGTGGTTCGTCGATATTGTCGAAAAACGCCGTTCTTTCACGCATGAACAGGCACTCGCACTTGCCAATGGTGCGGTTTTTACCGGACGGCAGGCGCTGGACAAAAAGCTGATCGACGGGCTGGGCGGTGAAGAGGAAGCCGTGGCCTGGCTTGCAGGCAAGGGGCTGTCGAAGGATCTGCCTCGCCTGGAATGGAAACCGGTCAGCGGCGAAACCGGTTTTTCCCTGCGCGATCTCATCATTCACGCCGGTGCGCGCCTTATCGGCGCGCCACAGGAAGCCGATGGCATGTTGAAGCAGATCGCCAGGGAGCGCATCTTTCTTGACGGACTTCTTTCGGTTTGGCACGTTGACGGTACGCCTGAAACGAATTGACGCCAGCCGGGCACACGAACAATATCCGGTAGCTGCCGGATGAAACAAACAGAAGAACAGGGGTTTAAAGCCGTGATCAAATCGGAACTCGTTCAGATTATCGCCAGCCGCAATCCGCATCTCTTTCAGCGCGATGTCGAAAACATCGTGGGCGCGGTATTCGACGAGATCACCAATGCACTTGCCGAAGGCAATCGCGTTGAGCTGCGTGGCTTCGGCGCCTTTTCGGTGAAAAACCGCCCTGCCCGCAGCGGCCGCAATCCGCGTACCGGTGAAACGGTGGACGTGGAAGAAAAGTGGGTTCCCTTCTTCAAGACCGGCAAGGAACTGCGCGACCGTCTCAACGGCGCAGTCTGATAGACGCTATGGCGGCAAAACGCATCATCGCCATCATCGTTCTTGTACCGCTCGCCGTCGTTCTGATTGCGTTGTCGGTTGCCAATCGTGCGTCGGTGCAATTCACGGTCGATCCGTTCAATCCGGGCAATCCGGCGCTATCCTATAATGCGCCTCTGTTCCTGTGGCTTTTTGGTGCGCTCCTTCTTGGCGTTGTCATCGGTTCTCTGGTGACGTGGCTCACTCAGGGCAAGCATCGACGCAAGGAGCGGATGTACAAGCAGGAGGCGGCTCGCCTGCTTGAGCGCAGCACAGCCGCCGAAAAGCGCAATATATCGGTCGTGAATTCCTGAAACGGCCGTCATTCTCGAACCCGGAAGCAAAACTTCCGGGTTTCGTGCCTTGAAAAGCCTTTTGTGCGCGATTGGACGACGTTTTCCCCTTTCGCACCGGCGCTGTTTATCCTACCTAGACCCAATCACGATGATTGGAGTTTCGGGTGAAAGCGCCAAAGGGAAAAGGCAAAAAGCCGTCGGGCGGCAAGCAGGAACGCAGTTTTGAGCGCGCGAGACATGATGCGCCGCGTCCTGAAGGTAAATTTGATAATAAAGGTTCGTCCTTCAAAAAGCCGCGCCCGCAATTCGCCAAGGCTGCACCCAAGCCCGTAGACGACAAGCCCGTTACCCCGCTTCGCGAAATCAAGCCTTATGCCGGTGCGCGTCCGGCGGAAAGACTGCCGCTCATTCTCGAAACGGAACCTTCGCCCGATTATGCGCTGCTCGACAGCGGCAACGGGTTGAAGCTCGAGCAATATGGCCCCTATCGCATCGTGCGCCCGGAAGGTCAGGCGATCTGGCTGCCGAGCCTGCCGCAAAAAGAGTGGGATCAGGCGGACGCCGTCTTCACCGGCAACACCGATGAGGAAGGCATGGGGCGCTGGGCGTTCCCGAAAGTGCCGCTCGGTGAAACATGGCCGATGCAGCACGACGGTATTTCCTTTCATGGCCGGTTCACCTCATTCCGCCATGTCGGCGTGTTCCCCGAACAGGCCGCGCACTGGTCATTCATGGACGGGCTTATCCGCGAAGGTGTAAAGTCCGGACGAAGCGTGAAGGTGCTCAATCTTTTTGGCTATACGGGCGTGGCCTCGCTGGTGGCGGCACGGGCTGGCGCGGAAGTGACCCATGTGGACGCATCCAAGAAAGCCATTTTATGGGCGCGTGAAAATCAGGAAATGGCCGGGCTTTCCGACAAGCCGGTCCGCTGGATTTGCGAAGACGCGATGAAATTCGTGCAGCGCGAGGAGCGGCGCGGCAGCTTCTATGACATCATCCTGCTTGACCCGCCTGCCTATGGACGCGGCCCGAGCGGCGAGGTCTGGCAATTGTTCGAGCATCTGCCTGCCATGGTGGATACATGCCGGTCGATCATGACGCCAAAGCCGCTCGCCGTCATCCTGACAGCCTATTCCATCCGCGCATCCTTCTTCGCCATTCACGAGCTAATGCGCGACCGTTTCACCGGTCTTGGCGGGACAGTCGAATCGGGTGAACTTATCCTGCGTGAACGGGCGGCAGGACGCGCACTTTCCACTTCCATGTTCAGCCGCTGGGTAGCCAAATGAGCCGTGACGACGATTTTTCCAAAAGCCCCCGGGTGGGTCAGGTCAAGGAAGTTACCAGCCTTACCAATCCCATTGTGAAGGACCTTCGCTCGCTGGCGCTGAAAAAATTCCGTGACCAGCAGGGCGTGTTTCTGGCCGAAGGGCTGAAGCTTGTCATCGACGCGCTGGAACAGGACTGGCGCATCAAGACGCTGGTCTTCGCCAAATCCGGCAAGGGCAACAAAATGGTCGAGCAGGTCGCCGCCCGCACATTCGCCAAGGGCGGACTGGTGCTGGAAGTGACCGAAAAGATCATGGCCGCCATTACGCGGCGTGACAATCCGCAAATGGTGGTTGGCGTCTTCGAGCAGCAATATCGCCCGCTTGCAAGCCTCAAGCCGAAAGGCAACGACGTTTATATCGCGCTCGACCGCGTGCGCGACCCCGGCAATCTTGGCACCGTCATCCGTACCGCCGATGCGGTTGGCGCCAAGGGCGTTATTCTGATTGGCGACACCACCGACCCCTATTCGCTGGAAACCGTGCGCGCCACCATGGGGTCGGTCTTTTCCATGCCGCTCTACAAGGTGAGTGAAGCCGATTTTCTCAACTGGCGCAAAGGCGTTTCCGGCCTAGTCGTCGGCACCCATCTGAAAGGCGCCGTCGACTACCGCACCATTCCCTATGCCAACAAACCCGTGGTCTTGATGATGGGCAACGAACAGCAGGGCTTGCCGGACAGCCTTGCCGATACGTGCGACAAGCTAGCCCGCATTCCCCAAGCAGGACGCGCAGATTCTCTTAATCTCGCAATTGCCACCGGCGTCATGCTGTACGAAATTCGTCGCGACGCGCTCACGCTCGATGAAAGGGCTTAGGGATGAAGCGGCATGCGGTCTGGTCCTCGCTTTTTGTCGTCATCCTCACGGTGCTGATCGATCAGGGCGTCAAGCATCTGGTGGAAACACGGATGGGCTACGGCCAGCAGATCGACCTGCTGCCATTCCTCGCATTGTTCCGGACGCACAATGAAGGCATCGCCTTTTCCATGCTCGCCTGGCTGCATGATTGGGGACTGGTGGCAATCACCGCCGCAGTTATCCTGTTCGTGCTCTACCTGTGGTGGACCAACGCGCCGGACCGCATTTTCGCGCGCTACGGTTTCGCGCTGGTCGTTGGCGGTGCAATCGGCAATCTCATCGACCGTGTGATGCATGGCTATGTGGTCGATTATATCCTGTTCCATCTGCCGACATGGTCATTCGCTGTTTTCAACCTCGCCGATACGTTCATAACCATCGGCGCTGGGCTTATCATTCTGGAAGAATTTCTCGGCTGGCGGCGCGAGCGGGCCACCCGCTGACGGCCATCCGCTGACGGGACGGCTTGAACAGTTTCTGCCTTTCGCATAATTTGATCGCGTGAAATTAAAAGCTTTTTGAAGGGGATAAGGTCCGGCCACTCGAATTGACACATTGGTGACATGCTTCTGTCATCCTCGCGTAGCACTGAATCTGTAATGCTTCGGCCGAACTGGACGCCCGTCCTTTCAATCAGGGCGGACGAAGGCTGGAATTGGCGGCTCTCGCTGAAATATCAGTGGGAAAGCCATTCAGGAATACGGGAATAGGCAAATCAGGAGCCATCATCATGACAGTACTGCTTGGAATGGACCAGCAAATCATTGATGATACGGTCATGTCAGGCTTAGAAGCACAACAGGCGCTGTTTGCGTCCGGCGGCGACCCCATTGTTCTGGGGCGCATCGGATCGCTGGAAGTACGGCTTGCCAATTCACGCGAGGCCGTGGAAGCCGCGCAGGAATTGCGCTTTCGCGTCTTCTTCGACGAAATGGGTGCGCGCCGGGAGAGCATAGAAGCCGTGGAGCTTCGCGATGCCGACCGCTTTGACGCCATTTGCGATCACCTTCTCGTTTACGATACCGCCCTTCCCGTGCCGGAACACCAGCAGATTGTCGGCACCTATCGCCTGATGCGCAGCGATCAGGCGGAAAAGGCGCTCGGCTTCTATTCTGCCGACGAATATGACGTGCAGCGCCTGGCCCTTTCGCGCCCGAATCTTCGTCTGCTTGAACTTGGTCGCTCCTGCGTGAAGGCGGAATACCGTTCCAAGCGTACCGTCGAGCTTTTGTGGCAAGGGGCCTGGGCCTATTGCCGCCGCCATTCCATCGATGTGATGTTCGGCTGCGCGTCGTTCCACGGCGCTGTGCCTGCCGCGCACGCACTCGGCCTGTCCTTCCTTCATCACAATTGCCGGGCCACCGATGACTGGGACGTTCGCGCCTTGCCCAATCGTTATCAGGCCATGGACCTGATGCCGAAGGAAGCCATCAACAACAAGGTTGCACTGTTTTCCATGCCGCCTCTGGTGAAGGGATATTTGCGTCTCGGTGCGATGATCGGGGATGGCGCCGTGATCGACGAGGCATTCGGCACCACGGATGTGTTCATCATCCTGCCGATTGAGCGCATCTCCAGCCGTTACATTACGTATTACGGCGCGGAAGCGAACCGTTTTGTGTAGTCTGTAGATATTCCGGTTCACTCCGCTCCGGTTCGCAAACATTACCATTTTCGGCACGTCATACCCAGAATCTCAAACAGACTACCGCGCCCTTCTCCTGAGGTGGGGAGCATAGCCTCATCCTGAGCCTGTCGAAGGATCGAAGGGCGAGGGTCCAGAAACCTCACGCCTTTCCGGCCAGTTCCTTCAATTTGTAGATCAGGTCCAGTGCTTCGCGCGGCGTCAGCTCATCCGGGCTGATGGCGGCGACCGCCTTCGCCAGTTCGCTGTCCTTGGCCCGAACCTGCGGCTTCGGCTTTTCCTGCTGCAAGACGACCGAGAACAGCGGCAAGTCATCAATCAGCTTGTCAGCCTTGCCGGATGTTTCACCGGCTTCGAGCTGGTGCAGCACGTCACGCGCACGGTTGACGACCGCTTCCGGCAGACCAGCAAGACGCGCGACCTGTACGCCATAGGAACGATCGGCGGCACCTTTCGCCACTTCATGCAGGAAGACGACGTCATTGTCCCATTCCTTGACCCGCATGGTGACATTGGAAAGCCGCTCCAGTTTTTCTGAAAGCGCCGTCATTTCATGGAAATGGGTAGCAAACAGCGCACGGCAGCGGTTCTTCTCATGCAGATATTCAACCGCGGCCCAGGCAATGGAAAGTCCGTCGAAAGTCGCCGTACCGCGCCCGATCTCATCAAGAATCACCAGCGAGCGCTCGCCTGCCTGATTGAGGATCGCTGCCGTTTCCACCATTTCGACCATGAAGGTGGAGCGCCCGCGCGCCAGATCGTCCGAAGCACCGACACGGCTGAACAGCCGATCCACGACACCAATCTGCGCGGACCCGGCAGGGACGAAGGAGCCCATCTGCGCAAGAATGGCAATCAGCGCATTCTGGCGCAGGAAGGTCGACTTACCGCCCATGTTCGGGCC
The DNA here is from genome assembly GCF_055816895.1 of Ochrobactrum sp. PL_is501. Lineage (NCBI taxonomy): Bacteria > Pseudomonadati > Pseudomonadota > Alphaproteobacteria > Hyphomicrobiales > Brucellaceae > Ochrobactrum > Ochrobactrum sp. PL_is501. Next base: position 444,644 of record NZ_JBVPGR010000036.1, read on the forward strand.
GGTGAGAAGCCAGATCGCACCGTTCCCGCCATCCTCTTGCGGAGAGAGATCGCAATCATTGGCAACAAACGGATTGGCCGCCTGCCGCCGCAAAGCCTGCTCGACAACCGGGTGACGACCGGCAACAATGTTGAAGGACAGGCTGTCATCGACCTGCGGGCGGCAATAGCCCTGCTCTTCCGCCAGCACAGCAAGCGCTGCCGAAACGTCGAAAACCGCGAGCGCCGATGCTGCCGCGCGGATGCTGTCGGCATGAGAAACGGCTTCCGCCGTCAGTTCCTCAAACACGGCAAGCTCGATGGACAAGGCGCGGTCGGCGGCATTGGCGATCTTGCTTTCCAGTTCCGCCAGTTCTGTCGTGGTAAAGCGCATGGCATTGGCCATGGTCTGGCGATGGATGAAACGGCCCTTGGCTTCATCCGTACCCGTCATCGCCCCGGCATTGTTGGCCGTCACCTCGATGAAATAGCCAAGCACATTGTTATGCTTGATCTTCAACGACTTGATGCCGGTCTCTTCGATATAGTCGGCTTGCAATCCGGCGATCACCCGGCGCGACTGGTCGCGCAAGGCCCGCATTTCATCGAGTTCGGCATTATAGCCTGCGCGCACGAAACCGCCGTCGCGTTTCAGGAGCGGCAATTCATCAGCCAAAGCCCGGTCGAGATGCGCTGTAAAGATGGCAGGCATGGCGCTGACCGCATCGCGGGCATGGGCCAGCTCGTCGGGCAGCAAAGCGCTTTCCAGCAGGCCTGCAATGGTGTGCGCAGCTTCGAAGCCTCGCGCAAGCGCACCCAGATCGCGCGGCCCGCCGCGCCCGACGGCAAGACGCGAAAGCGCACGCGGCATATCCGGCACGCCTTTCAGTTCAGCCCTCATGGCTTCGCAGAGGCCCGGTTCGCTCAGGAACCAGGAAACAGAATCGAGCCGCAGCGCGATTTCCTTCGGATTGGTCAGTGGCGCGGTCAGACGTTCGGCGAGAAGCCGCGCGCCGCCTCCGGTAACGGTGCGGTCAATGGACTTGAGAAGACTGCCATCGCGACTGCCCGACATGGTGCGCACCAGTTCCAGACTGGCGCGCGTGGCCGGATCGATGAAAATCGTGCCGCCTTCATGCTCGCGCTCGGGCCGCATCAGCGGCGGGCGCTCGGAAATCTGCGTCTTTTCGATATAGGCAATCGCACCGGAAATGGCCGAAAGCTCGGAGCGGCTGAACTGGCCGAAACCATCGAGCGTCGCAACGTTGAAATAGCGCTGGATGCGCGCTTCCGCAGCAGCACTATCGAAGAGGGTCGCCGGTTGCGGCGTCACCGCCTTGCCGACCAGATCGAAGACGGGGCGCAATTCCTCATCGTGGAAGGCGCTGTCGGCCACGACCAGTTCACGCGGGTCCACGCGCATCACATCGGCGAAAAGCCGGTCCGACGTGGTTTCCGCCACGCGAAAAGTTCCAGTCGAAATATCGATCCAGGCGAGCGCCAGCGCCCCATCGCCGCGCGTGCGCCCCATGGCCATCAGGAAATTGGCTTCTGATGGGTCCAGCAGTTTTTCTTCGGTCAGCGTTCCAGGCGTGACGAGGCGGATCACGTCGCGCTTCACCACCGATTTGGAGCCGCGCTTCTTCGCCTCCGCCGGATCTTCCACCTGTTCGCAGACTGCAACCCGGTAGCCTTTGGCGATCAGCTTTTGCAGATAGTCGTCGGCGGCATGGACCGGCACGCCGCACATGGGAATATCCTCGCCCAGATGCTTGCCGCGCTTGGTAAGCGTGATGCCGAGCGCCGCAGATGCCTCCACCGCGTCATCGAAGAACAGCTCGTAGAAATCGCCCATGCGATAAAAGAGCAGCGAATCGACGTTGGCTGCCTTGATCTCGATATATTGTTCCATCATCGGCGTCAGGCGAACGGGTGCCTCGGCGGCATTTTCTTCCGCATCCAACATATGTTCACTCGCCTTCGCTTCCATTGGCAAACCTTCATTTATTGCTTGGCGAACAACGCCAAAGTCATAAAATTTCGTATTCCATCGCTTTTGGATGAATATCTATTCCCGTAAGCGCTGTTTACACAATGCAAGACTGGCGCTATCGAGGTTTTCCCGCAGAGAAAACCGGAGGGAACATGCCAGCCTCGACGCCGAAGGGCAACACATCAGAACGCGCACCCACAGCCAGTGAGAAGGAAGCGCTGGACTTTCACGCGCAGGGTCGTCCGGGCAAGCTGGAGATCAACCCCACCAAGCCCATGACCACGCAGCGCGACCTGTCGCTCGCCTATTCGCCGGGCGTCGCTGTGCCGGTGAAGGCAATCGCCGAAGACGCCGCTCTCGCCTATGATTACACGGCCAAGGGCAATCTGGTCGCCGTCATTTCCAACGGCACCGCCATTCTCGGCCTCGGCAATCTGGGCGCGCTCGCATCGAAGCCGGTCATGGAAGGCAAGGCCGTGCTGTTCAAGCGCTTTGCCGATGTTGACTCCATCGATCTTGAGGTCGATACCACCGATATCGACGCTTTCATCAATGCGGTGCGCTATCTCGGCCCATCGTTTGGCGGCATCAATCTGGAAGATATCAAGGCGCCCGACTGCTTCATCATCGAGCAGCGCCTGCGCGAATTGATGGATATTCCGGTTTTCCACGACGACCAGCACGGAACGGCCATCATCGCCGCCGCCGGCCTCATCAATGCGCTGCACCTGACCGGCCGCGACATGAAGACGACAAAGCTCGTCTGCAATGGCGCGGGGTCGGCGGGCATCGCCTGTATCGAGCTTATCAAGGCGATGGGTTTTGCCCCGGAAAACGTCATCCTGTGCGACACCAAGGGCGTCGTCTATCAGGGCCGCGAAGAGGGCATGAACCAGTGGAAATCGGCGCACGCGGTGAAGACCGACAAGCGGTCGCTCGCCGATGCCCTGAACGGCGCGGACGTGGTGTTCGGCCTTTCGGCCAAAGGCGCTTTCACGGAAGACATGGTCCGCTCCATGGCGCCGAACCCGATCATCTTCGCCATGGCCAATCCCGACCCGGAAGTGACGCCTGAAGAAGTGGCGCGCATCCGTGACGACGCCATCGTTGCTACCGGCCGTTCGGATTATCCGAACCAGGTCAACAATGTGCTTGGCTTCCCCTACATCTTCCGCGGCGCGCTCGACGTGCGCGCGACGACCATCAACGACGCGATGAAAATCGCCGCCGTCAACGCGCTGGCCGAACTCGCCCGTGAGGACGTGCCGGACGACGTGGTTGCCGCCTATCAGGGCAGCCGTCCGCGCTTTGGCCAGAACTATATCATTCCGGTACCGTTCGATCCGCGCCTGCTTGCATCCGTCTCGGCTGCCGTTGCCAAGGCTGCGATGGAAACCGGCGTTGCCGGACGCGCCATTGCCGACATTGAAGGCTACAAGCGCGAACTGTCGGCGCGCCGCGATCCGATCGCCTCGACCCTTCGCGGCATCTATGAACGCGTGCGCCGCCAGCCGAAGCGCATCGTCTTTGCCGAAGGCGAAGAAGAACAGGTGATGCGTGCTGCCGTTTCATACGTCAATCAGGGCCTTGGCACCGCAATTCTGGTGGGCCGCGAGGAACGGGTGCAGGACACAGCCAAGGCTGCCGGTCTTGATCTCGACCGCCCCGGCATTGAAATCATCAATGCGCGCCTGTCGAGCCGCAATGCCGCCTATGCCGACTATCTCTACGAGAAACTCCAGCGCAAGGGCTATCTGACACGCGATTGCCACCGCCTCATCAACAATGACCGCAATCATTTTGCGGCCTGCATGGTGGCGCTTGGCGATGCCGATGGCATGGTGACGGGCGTGACCCGCAACTACGCGACCGGTCTGGACGACGTGCGCCGCGTGATCGATTCCAAGCCCGGCCACCGCGTGGTCGGTGTTTCCATCGCGCTTTGCCGCGGACGCACCGTGTTCATCGCCGATACCGCCGTCCATGAAATGCCAACCGCAGACGAACTTGCCGACATTGCGGTGGAAGCCGCAGGCATGGCGCGCCGCATGGGTTATGTGCCGCGAGTGGCGCTGACCGCCTTCTCGACTTTTGGCCATATGGGCGGTGAACGCTCCGCACGTATCCAGGAAGCCGTCCGCATTCTGGCGACACGCCATGTCGATTTCGAATTCGATGGCGAAATGAGTGCCGATGTGGCGCTGAACCCGAAGCTGATGGAACAATATCCGTTCATCCGCCTGTCGGGTCCGGCCAATGTGATCGTCACGCCGGACAATCACTCGGCCTCGATTGCCGCCGATATGCTGCAGGAACTGGGCGGCGCAACGATCATCGGCCCGTTGCTCGTCGGCCTCGACAAGCCCGCGCAGATCGTCACCATCGGCGCGAAGGATTCCGACATCGTCAACATGGCGGCAATCACCGCCTATAATGCGACGAACTGAAAAAACAGCGAATAACGATGCAAAGGCCGGGGAAACCCGGCCTTTGCTTTTGGATATTCATCGTCGATAAAAGCGGCTATAGGATAGGTTGCCCGCTGTCCTTTCTCCGCAAACCGGATCTACATGCCGCATGAGCGCACACGACCTTAAGCTGGAAGAGATCGTCAATCCCGAAACGCTGCGCCGCAAGCTCAACGAACTGGCGGATTCCACGGACGAAAACTATACCAGCCCGACCGTGCGCAAAGTGGTGCTTCAGGCCCTGAAGGATGCTCTGGTGCGCGGGCGCGCCAATGCGGAAGGCATGCTGATGAAGGATGGCGGCGGCACGCTCTGCGCCAAACGCCTTTCCTTTCTCATGGACACGCTGATCGAGGCGCTATTCGAATTCGCCACCACCAAGGCCTATCCGATGGTCAATCCGTCGAAGGCCGAAAATATGGCTATCGTCGCAGTCGGCGGCTATGGGCGGGGCGGGCTGGCGCCGGGGTCGGATATCGATCTCCTGTTTCTGCTGCCCTACAAGCAGACCCCCTGGGGCGAGCAGGTGGTCGAATACATGCTCTACATGCTGTGGGACATGGGGCTGAAAGTCGGCCATTCCACACGCAATATCGATGAGTGCATCCGTCTGGCGCGCGAGGACATGACGATCCGCACGGCGATCCTCGACGCACGCTTGCTCTCCGGCAACAAGGACCTTTTCAAGACGCTTGTCGCCCGCTTCGATGAGGAAATCGTCAAGGATACCGGCCCCGAATTCATTCAGGCCAAGCTTGCCGAGCGCGACCAGCGCCACCGCAAGGCGGGCGAAACCCGTTATCTGGTCGAGCCGAATGTCAAGGAAGGCAAGGGCGGCCAGCGCGACCTGCACACGCTGTTCTGGATCACCAAATATTTTTATCGCGTCAAGACCAAGGAAGAACTGGTCAAGCTCGGCGTTCTGTCACGCGCCGAGCTGAAGCTGTTCAACAAGGCCGAGGATTTTCTCTGGGCCGTGCGCTGCCACATGCATTTTGCGACACTGAAGGCAGAAGAGCGCCTTTCCTTCGATATACAGCCGGAAATCGCCGAACGCCTTGGCTATACGGCGCACCCCGGCCAGAACTATGTCGAACGCTTCATGAAGCATTACTTTCTGGTGGCGAAGGATGTGGGCGACCTCACCCGCATCATCTGTGCCGCGCTGGAGGAACAGCAAGCCAAGCACGTTCCGGGCTTCAACCGCATCTTCCTCACTTTCTCGCGACGCAAGCGCAAGCTTTCCGCAGACGGCGATTTCGTTTCGGAAAATCACCGCATCAACATCGCGCGGCCGGAGGTTTTCAAGGAAGATCCGGTCAATATCATCCGTCTCTTCCATCTGGCGGACAAGCACGGGCTGGAATTTCATCCCGAAGCGATGCAGCAGCTCACCCGCTCGCTGAAGCTCATCAACGCCGATCTGCGTGAAAATCCCGAAGCCAACAGGCTTTTCCTGGAAGTCCTCGCTTCGCCGCGCAATCCCGAACTCATTTTGCGCCGCATGAACGAATCCGGCGTGCTTGGGAAATTCATTCCGGATTTCGGCAAGATCGTCGCCATGATGCAATTCAACATGTACCACCATTATACGGTGGATGAGCATCTGCTGCGCTGCATCGCCGTGCTGTCGGAAATCGAGCATGGCGAGCTTGAAAACGAACATCCGCTTTCAAACCACCTCATCACCACCGTCAAGCGTGACCGCAACCTGCTTTATGTAGCGCTGCTCCTGCACGACATCGCCAAGGGGCGCCCGGAGGACCACTCGGTTGCCGGTGCGCGCATCGCCCGCAGGCTTGGACCGCGCTTCGGCCTTACCCCCGCCGAAACCGAAACCGTCGAATGGCTTGTGCGCGAACATCTGACCATGAGCATGGTGGCGCAGTCTCGTGATCTCAATGATCGCAAGACCATCATAGACTTTGCCGACATGGTACAGACCATGGAGCGGTTGAAGCTTCTCCTGATCCTGACGGTCTGCGACATCAAGGCGGTCGGCCCTGGCGTGTGGAATGGCTGGAAGGGCCAGCTTCTGCGCACGCTCTTCTATGAAACCGAACTGGTTTTAACCGGCGGCTTTTCGGAACTGTCCCGCGCCGACCGCGACCGGCAGGCACGGCAGGCGCTTGCCGGAAAACTGGCCGACTGGCCATCGGATGAGCGCGAAGCCTATCTCGATCTGCATTATCAAAACTACCTCTTTACAGTCAGCCTTGAGGATCAGGTCCGGCACGCCCATTTCATTCGGGAAGCCGACCGCAACCAGCGGGCTCTGGCCACCATGGCCAAGCCGCATACATTCGAGGCCGTGACCGAAATCACGGTGCTGGCGCCCGACCATCCGCGCCTGTTGTCGATCATCACCGGCGCTTGTGCCGCGGCAGGCGGCAATATCGTAGACGCGCAGATTTTCACGACCGGCGACGGGCGCGCGCTGGACACTATTCTCATCAGCCGCGAATTCGATACCGACGACGACGAGCGCCGCCGCGCTGAACGCGTCGGCAAGGTCATCGAGGATGTCCTGTCCGGCAAGGCGCATCTGCCCGACGTGCTGGCCAAGCGCACCAAGCCGAAAAAGGCTGCCAAGGCTTTCAAGGTGGAGCCGCGCGTCGAGATCAATAACACGCTCTCCAACAAGTTCACCGTCATCGAGGTGGAAGGACTGGATCGACCCGGCCTGCTTTCGGAGCTGACCGGCCTTATTTCCGACCTTTCACTGGATATTGCTTCTGCCCATATCACCACGTTTGGCGAGAAGGTGATTGACAGTTTTTACGTAACCGACCTAGTGGGCCACAAGATTTCAAACGCCACCCGCCAGGGCAATATCAGGCGCAAGCTGCTTGGTGTGCTGGGCGCGGAAAATGGCAGCAAGACAAACGGCCGCTCGTCGCAGGCCGCAGCATAGGTTTTTCAGTAAATGAGTTTGGTCAAAAAGTTCGCCACGGTCGCGTCCGGCACGCTGATGAGCCGCATTTTCGGCTTCACGCGCGAGATGTTCATGGCGGCAGCACTTGGCACCGGTCCAGTGGCCGATGCATTCAATGCCGCCTTCCGTTTCCCAAACACATTCCGCAGGCTCTTTGCCGAAGGCGCGTTCAATTCCGCCTTCGTGCCGCTTTTTGCCAAGGAAATCGAAAAGAACGGCATGGACGGCGCACGCCGTTTTTCCGAAGAAGTGTTCGGCGTGCTTTTCACCGTGCTTCTGTTCCTGACCATCGTGATGGAACTTTCCATGCCCTTCATCGTGCGCACGGTCATCGCTCCGGGTTTCACCGACGATCCGGTAAAATTCGACAATACGGTGCGCCTCGCCGTCATCATGTTTCCTTATCTCGCCTGTATGTCGCTTGCTTCGATGATGGGCGGGATGCTCAATTCGCTGCACCGCTATTTCGCCGCGGCCATTGCGCCGGTTTTTCTCAACATCATCCTGATCGGCGTTCTGGCCGTGGCCTGGTGGCGCGGCTATGACGCGCTTTCGGTAGGCTACGGCCTTTCCTGGGGCGTCATGGCTGCGGGCCTGGTTCAGCTTGCCATTGTTTGGATTGCCGTGCGCAATGCAGGCATCAAGATCGGTTTTCGTCGCCCGCGCCTCACCTCCAATGTCAAACGGTTGCTGGTTCTGGCGCTTCCTGCCGCCATCACCGGCGGCATCACGCAGATAAACCTGCTGATCAACACCAACATCGCCTCAGGCATGGAAGGCGCGGTTTCCTCGCTCGTTTATGCAGACCGCATCTATCAGCTTCCGCTCGGCGTCGTCGGCATCGCGGTGGCGACCGTGCTGCTGCCGGAACTGGCGCGCGCGCTGCGCGGCGGGCATATGAAAGAAGCGTCTAACCTGCAGAACCGTTCGGTCGAGTTCACATTGTTTCTGACGCTGCCAGCGGCGGCGGCCCTGCTCGTCATGTCGGAACCCATCGTCCGTCTTCTGTTCGAACGCGGCAAGTTCAGCCCGGACTCCACGCTCGTCGTCTCCAATATTCTGGCGATCTATGGCCTCGGCCTTCCTGCTTTCGTGCTGATAAAAGCGTTCATTCCGGGCTTCTTCGCCCGCGAGGATACCCGCACGCCGATGATCTTTGCCGCCATTTCGGTGGCGGTGAACGTCTCGCTTGCCATCACGCTTTTTCCGCATTTCGGACCAACCGGCATCGCCACCGCTGAAATCGTCGCGGGCTGGGTCAACGCCGTGCTGCTTTTCGCGACACTGGTGAAGCGCGGCCATTGGGGGCAGGATATTCCACTCCTCACCCGCATTCCGCGCCTCCTCGTCGCTGCCGCGATCATGGCTGCCGGCATCCATTTTGCCATCGGCTACTTCGCCTATGAGCTTTCCTCGGCTGCGCCGCTCGTTGTACGGGCGGGAACCGTGACCGCAATCGTGGTCGCCGCAATGGTGGTTTATTTCGGTTTTGCCTTCGGTCTCGGCGGGGCCAATACGGGGATGATCCGCCGCAACATCAAGCGCGGCGCGGCAAAGAAAGCCCCTGAAAGCGAGCAATAATTCGCGCTTGAAAGGCGGCTGCGTCTCTGCGAAAAGACCAGCATTCAAAATCCCCGCTCTCCACCGGCGGGGCTAACTTTTTTAGGAAACGATCATGAGCACGTTCAAACCGCTTGTTTTCTCCGGCGTCCAGCCGACCGGAAATCTTCACCTCGGCAATTATCTCGGGGCGATCAAGCGGTGGGTGGATATGCAGAACACCAACGACTGCATCTATTGCGTCGTGGACATGCACGCCCTGACCGTTTCGCCCGATCCGGCTGAACTGATGCAGTCGACCCGCGAAGTCACCGCAGCTTTCCTCGCCGCTGGCATCGATCCGAAGAAGAGCATCGTCTTCAACCAGAGCCGCGTCATGCAGCATGCGGAACTTGCATGGGTGTTCAACTGCGTCGCGCGTATCGGCTGGATGAGCCGCATGACCCAGTTCAAGGACAAGGCAGGCAAGGACCGCGAAAATGCTTCGCTCGGCCTGTTTGCCTATCCGAGCCTGATGGCCGCCGACATCCTGCTTTATCGCGCCACCGCCGTACCGGTCGGCGAGGACCAGAAGCAGCATCTGGAACTGACCCGCGATATCGCCCAGAAGTTCAACAATGACTATTCCGACCGTATCGCCTCGCTCGGCATCGGTGTGGATATGCAGGTTGGTGACGAGCAGGTATCGGGCTTCTTCCCGCTCACCGAGCCGGTTATTTCCGGCCCGGCAATGCGGATCATGTCGCTGCGCGATGGCACCAAGAAGATGTCGAAATCCGATCCATCGGACCTGTCGCGCATCAACCTGATTGATGACGAAGAGACCATCACCAAGAAAATCCGCAAGGCAAAGACCGATTCCGACGGCCTGCCAACGGAACTCGATGGCCTCGCCGGTCGTCCGGAAGCCGATAATCTGGTTGGCATCTATGCGGCCCTTTCCTCCCAGTCGAAGGAAGATGTGCTGAAGGAATTCGGCGGACGCCAGTTCTCCGAATTCAAGGCATCGCTTGCCGAACTGGCGGTCGCGAAGCTTTCGCCGATCACCCATGAGATGCGCCGACTGGTCGCCGATCCGGCCTACATCGACAGCGTTCTGCGCGATGGCGGCGAGCGGGCTGGCGTGATCGCCGAACAGACCATGCGCCATGTCCGCGACATCGTCGGCTGGTTGCAGAACTGAATTTATTGATCAGCAGGGCGCGTTTCGATCATCGCGCCCTGCCAAATGCCAGCTTGCAGACGATCAATCCCGATGGCAAATTGCGGCCATGGTATCAAAACGACTTAGCCGGGAAGCCGGTCACCGCCGCAAGTTTCTTGCTGTCATCGACGAAACGCCCGAATGCGGGCGCGCCGTTGCCTATGCGGCGCGCCGTGCAAAAAACACGGGCGGCTCGCTCATCCTGCTTTTCGTGATCGATGATTCGGATTTCCAGCAAATTCTGGGCGTGGGCGAAATCATGCGCTCGGAAGCACAGGATCGGGCGCGGGCAGCGCTCGAAAAATTTGCTGCGACCGTGCGTGCCGATCACGGGATCGAGCCTGAAATCAGCATCCGCGAAGGCGAAACCGCCGAAGAACTCATTTGCCTCATCGAGGAAGATCAGGACATCGCCATTCTTGTTCTGGCGGCCGGTTCAGGCAAGGAAGGCCCCGGCCCCCTCGTGCAATCGCTGGCCGGTCGGGCGCAGTTCCCGATCCCGGTGACGGTCATTCCGGCGGGTATGAGCGACGACGACATTGATGCGGTGACGTAATCACCCTATATTGATGACAACTGATACGCGCGAGATCGGGACAGCGCTTGCGTCCATGCGGATCTGTGCTTACGAAAATCGTTCCAAAATCTGAAAGCGGGACAACCGGCATGTTCATCCAGACTGAAACCACGCCCAACCCGGCGACCCTGAAGTTTCTTCCCGGCAAGGTGGTCATGCCGGAAGGCACCGCCGATTTCCGCGATGCCTCCACCGCTGGCAACACCTCGCCGCTTGCGGCCAAGCTCTTTTCGGTTCCGGGCGTAACAGGTGTTTTCTTCGGTTACGACTTCATCACCGTCACCAAGGACGATGGCGAATGGCAGCATCTGAAGCCTGCTATCCTTGGCACGATCATGGAACATTTCATGTCCGGCGCGCCTGCAATGGCCGGCAACAGCAATGCCGATGCCGCCGCCCATGGCGAAGAAGAATTTTTCGATGAAGCCGACGCCGAAACCGTCGAAATCATCAAGGAACTGATCGAAACCCGTGTTCGCCCGGCAGTGGCGCAGGATGGGGGCGATATCACGTTCCGTGGTTTTGAAAATGGCACCGTATTCCTGAACATGAAGGGCGCGTGCTCCGGCTGCCCATCATCGACGGCAACGCTGAAGCACGGTATCCAGAATCTTCTGCGCCATTTCGTGCCGGAAGTGCAGCAGGTCGAACAAATCTGATTTCTATTTGATAGTCATGGAAAAGGCCGCTCGAAGCGGCCTTTTTCGTATCTTTTATTGCTTCACGATCACCTTGGCGCCCTGTTCGGTGCGATCATAAAGATCCATGATGTCCTGGTTCATGAGGCGGATGCAGCCGGAAGACATTGCCTTGCCGATGGACCACCATTCCGGCGTGCCGTGCAGACGATAGCCTGTGTCACCACCTTTGTTGAAGAGATACAAGGCGCGCGCGCCGAGCGGATTGCGCAAGCCCGGGTCCATGCCATTGCGGTATTTTGCCAGCTCCGGCTGGCGCTTGATCATGGCCGAAGGTGGCGTCCAGGTCGGCCATTCCCGCTTCATGGCGACGCGCGCCGTACCGGACCAGCCGAAACCTTCTCGACCCACACCAATGCCGTAACGCATGGCCTTGCCTTCCGGCATGACGAAATAAAGGAACCTTTCCCGCGTATCGACGATGATGGTGCCCGGCTTTTCATCCGTCGGATATTTAACGATCTGACGGCGATATTGCGCCGGTATCTTTTCGTTTGGGATGGCCGGGACGACATAGCCAGCGTCAGTGACAGAAGAATAGGAAGCGGTATAGAAAGTGCCGCCTACGGTCGAGCAGCCTGCCAATGCACCTGCCAGAAAAAGAGCAGTCGTCAAGTTGAAGACGCGAGAATTCATGCATTCCCCCAGATTGGTTCATTCCGTCAATGGGACCGCGATCGGTCGGAGATAGAAGCGAATCGCTCAGTTCCTGCTGAAGATGAGGCAGTATTGTTAACCGTGCGTTAACCGTAAATTGAAAATTCCTTGAAATTGACATTTTTTGGCCATGTTTTGCCATGCTGGTCCGGCCTTCGTGCAGGCAATCCCTTATTTCCGATTGTTTCGATGGAAACCCCGGCACAAAATGCGCCCATGCCCATTGTGATTCCCAATCAGTCCCATCCACTTTCCGACGGTCGGCAGTCGGAGAACGCCATGCTGGTTCGGCGCGGCGTGCAGCGTCTTTTTCTGGAAATGGGGCTTGCGACATTGCCCGAGCTTTCGCTGGCGTCCGGCAGGCGCGCCGACCTGATCGCGGTCAGCCGCAAGGGTGAAATCTGGATTGTGGAAATCAAGTCGTCGATCGAGGACTGGAAGGCGGACCGCAAGTGGCCTGAATATCGCGCTTATTGCGACCGGCTGTTCTTCGCCACCCATCCGGCGGTGCCGAGCGAAATATTTCCGCAAGAATGCGGCTTCATCCTGTCGGACGGATATGGAGCGGAAATTCTGCGCGATGCGCCGGAACATAAATTGCCCGGCGCTACCCGAAAAGCACTGATGTTGCGCTTTGCACGCGCAGGCGCCGCGCGCCTGACAATTGCCGAACTTGCCGGTCTCGATATGCCCGAGACCGAAATGAACTGACCTGATTTAGCGCGGGGCGCGCTTTGCCAGAATGCGCTGCAATGTGCGGCGATGCATGTTGAGCCGGCGTGCGGTCTCGGAAACGTTGCGTTCGCACATTTCGTAGACGCGCTGGATATGTTCCCAGCGTACCCGGTCGGCAGACATCGGATTTTCCGGCGGCGCAACCTTTTCACCCGGACGGCGGGTCAATGCCGCAAAGACTTCATCCGCATCGGCGGGCTTCGACAGATAGTCGATGGCGCCCAGCTTAACGGCATTCACAGCGGTAGCGATATTGCCGTATCCGGTGAGGACGATGGCGCGTGTATCGGCACGGCGCGAACGAATAGCCTCGATGACGTCGAGACCGTTGCCATCGCCGAGCCGCATATCCACGACTGCATAGGCCGGCGCGGCCACCTTGGCGGCGGCAATGCCTTCTTCAACCGATTCCGCAGTCGTGACCTGAAAACCCCGGCTCTCCATGGCGCGGGCAAGGCGCTGCAAGAAGGGCTTGTCGTCATCAACCAGAAGGAGGGTCGGATCGTTGCCTATGGCTTCGGTGTCTTCCTGCTTCAAGTCGTCCATCGGGTGCTTCCTGCCTGTATTTTTCTTTCCTTATTGATACCCCTGCGTCAAAAAGTCAAATAGCCACTGAATTGTTGAAGCAATTTCAACATCAGGCCATTTGTAAGAACATTGTAACCAATTGTATTTGCATCGCTTTTTAAAAAATGACCACGAAGATTTGATGGGAAAATAGCGTTGGCGCCGCAAGCCCGCTTCAGGCGGACGTAAATGCGGAACGCGGCCAGACCACCTTTACCTCCGCGCCCTGCCCCGGATTGTTGCGATTGCGGAAGGTGATATGCGCGCCCGAGCGCTCCAGCAAGGTTTTGGCGATGAACAGGCCAAGGCCGAGGCCGCCGCCATTTCGGGTATTGTCGCGGCTCGTCATATAGGGCTCGCCGATGCGGTCGAGGATTTCCGGTTTGAAACCGTCGCCATCGTCCTGAATAGTCACACTCACATGACCTTCGGTCCAGCCCCAGGTGACATTGACCGTGTCGCGGGCAAAATCGACAGCATTTTCCACCAGATTACCGAGCCCATAAAGCAGGCCCGGATTGCGCCGGGTGACGGGTTCCGGTTTCGGACCTTCCGTTTTTTGCACGTCGATGGTGATGCCGAAGTTGCGGTGCGGCGCGATCACTTCTTCGATCAACGAGGAAAGCGGCAGGCGCGACATATGTTCTTCGCCTTCGGACGATAGGCTGGTCAGCCGCTGAAGAATTTCACGGCAGCGCTGGGTCTGGGAGTGAAGCAGGGCAATGTCTTCGGCAAGGCCCGGATCGGTGGTGCGGGCGCGCTGCATTTCCTTCACCACCAGCGCAATCGTCGCCAGTGGCGTGCCCAGTTCATGCGCTGCGGCCGCAGCAAGCCCGTCCAGCGCCGACAAATGCTGTTCGCGCTGGAGAATAAGTTCGGCCGCACTCAATGCGTCACCAAGCTGCCGCGCTTCCTCGGCGATGCGATAGGCGTACACGCCGGTGAAGCCGAGCGCCGAAATGATGGCGCACCAGATGCCGATCACGAACAGGAACGGCAGGTCCAGTGTTTCGCCCGGATACCAGGGCAGCGGCTCGTGCCGGATGGTTAGCACGGAAGTACAAGCAACCACCAGCAGGGCAAGCACCAGTGTATGTCGCGCCGAAAGCGACGTCGCCGAGATGATGACGGGCACGATCATCAAGACGATGAACGGGTTTTGCAGCCCGCCGGTCAGATAGAGAAGCCCTGCCAGTTGCAGAATGTCGAAAGCCAGCACCAGACTTGCGGCGGCAGGATTTAGCCGGTGGTTGGTCGGAAAGCGAAAAGCCAGATAGAGATTGAGCCAGGCCGAACAGGCGATCAGCGCAAAACAGATGCCGACGGCAAAAGGGAATTGCAGATAGAGCGCCACGAACATGACCGCCGCCGTCTGTCCGGCAATGGCCAGCCAGCGCACCCGTATCAACGTGGTCAGGCGCGGGCGGCGCGAAAGATTGGAAGCGCGATTCTCGAATTCTGCGTGCATGAGGTCCCTCGTCAGGCCCTTATGAGGCAAGCCCGGACCAGAAAGCAAGCGAAACTGCGTTATCCGGTCGCAGGGCGGGAATAGGGTCAGGACCTACTAATTTGATGGAAATGGTGCGAGGCCATCCTGCAACCCAGCAACACAAAGTCCGAAATCTTCAAACGAAAACCAAGACATGACATGCTGGGATCAAACACCTAGGTACCACGCGGCTTGGCGCGGCGCGTTGCTTGCGCATTGGCCGGGTCTTCCGGCCAGACATGTTTCGGATAACGGCCACGCATATCGGAACGCACATCGGCCCAGGAGCCTTTCCAGAAGCCCGGAAGATCGCGAGTTATCTGGATGGGACGGTGAGCCGGAGAGAGAAGCTCCAGCAAAAGCGGCACCTTGCCATTGGCGATGGAAGGATGCGCGCCAAGGCCGAACAGTTCCTGCACGCGCACCGCGATCACCGGCTCGTCGGCATCGTATCGGATCGGAATATTCGATCCGGTGGGCACTTCGAAATGTGTCGGCGCAAGCTGGTCGACACTGCGCTGGAGGTCGAAGGGTACGAGGCTTATCAGACCGTTTTTCAGCGCATGCGCTGGAATGCGGTCGAGTTGGGCTTCCCCCGTCAGGAAGGGCAACAGCCAGTCTTCAAGCCTTTCCATAAGCGTTTCGTCAGCCATCGACGGCCACGGGTCGCCCAGACCGCGATGAAGCCAGCCAAGCCGTCGGCGCAGGGTGTCCGCCTCCTTGCTCCACGGCAGGATGGAAAGCCCATGTTCACGCACGGCGGCAATCACACCTTCGTCGGCAGCGCTTCCGGAAGGAGCGGCGAGCGGCTTTTCAGAGAGAGCGATAGCGCCAATGCGCACGGCTTCGCGCGCCCGCAAGGCATTCTTTTCCGGATCGTAGACAACTTGTCGTCCACTCTCGATTTTGCCGCCCAAGGCAGCGCGGATTTCTGTTTCGCTGACTTCCGCAGCAGAAAGAACACGCGCCCGTCCTGCCTTGCCCGTCATATCGGCAACCACCAGCCACGATGCGCGGCTCAAACTGATGGCAGGATCGACCTCGCCTCCGCGTCCATTGGCGAGCAGGAATTGTCCCGTTGCCCCACGCGCTTTGGCGACACGGTCTGGATAGGCGTCAATGAGCATGCGGCCAACGCTTGAACCGGCTGGTTCGCCTTTGTTGGACACATTTGCAGCCAACCGTTTCGCCAAGCCTTTGGCACGCTGGGCGCGATCAGAACGATCATTGCGGAACCGCGCCATGCGCGTATCGAGGTCGGTTTCATTGCCGCCAAGGCCGCGCTCGGTCAAAAGAACAGCAAGCTCTGCCGCCCGCAGCGCCTCGCCGCGTTTACCCGCTTCCGCCACCATATGCGCAAGGCGTGCAGGCAGGGCGAGTGAGCGCATAGCCTCACCATCTGCGGTCAAGCGTCCGGCATCATCAAGCGCACCAAGTCGGCGAAGCAGTGCCTTGGCCTCTTTGAGCGCAGGCAATGGCGGCTTGTCGAGCAGCGACAAGGTTGCTGGATCAGTCACGCCCCAGGCAGCCGCATCAAGCACAAGGCCGGAAAGATCGGCTTCCAGAATTTCGGGGGGCGAGAAAGCGGGAAGCGATGCCGTTTGCCCCTGATGCCAGAGGCGGATAGCAATGCCCGGCTCTGTACGACCGGCACGGCCCGCGCGCTGATCGGCACTCGCGCGCGAAGTACGCACGGTTTCGAGGCGGGTCAGGCCTGTAGCGGGTTCATATTTCGGCAGGCGGGCAAGGCCGCTATCGATGACCACGCGCACGCCGTCTATCGTGATGGAGGTTTCGGCAATCGAGGTCGCCAGAACAACCTTGCGATACCCAGCCGGTGCGGGCTTGATCGCCGCATCCTGATCGCGGCCTTCCATTGCGCCATAAAGCGGGGCGAGCAGCACATCGGGCGGCAGACGGCCTTCCAGAAGCCGCGCTGTGCGTTCAATCTCGCCCTGCCCTGGCAGGAAAGCCAGAATGCTGCCCGTTTCGTCCGCCAGTGCGTCGCGGATCGCCCGCGCCATTGCATCTTCGATCCGTTCATCGGCCTTGCGGTCGCGATAGCGGATATCGACAGGAAAAGCGCGTCCCTCGCTCTCGATCACCGGCGCGTCACCGAGAAGCGATGCCACACGCGCGCCATCAAGCGTTGCCGACATGACAAGAATCTTGAGATCGTCGCGCAATGCAGCCTGTACATCAAGCGCCAGCGCCAGACCAAAATCCGCATCGAGACTGCGTTCGTGAAACTCATCAAACAGAACTGCGGCAACGCCCTTCAAATCTGGATCATCAAGGATCATGCGCGCAAAAACGCCCTCCGTGACGACAAGGATTTTGGTTTTGCCCGATACCTTGCTTTCTAGGCGCATCCGGTAGCCGACGGTTTCGCCCGGCTCCTCGCCCAGAAGCTGCGCCATGCGGCGGGCGGCAGCGCGTGCCGCCAGACGGCGTGGCTCAAGCAGCACGATCATGCCGTCCTCGCGCCAAGCGGCATCCAGCATGTGTATAGGCACCAGTGTCGTCTTGCCTGCACCGGGCGGCGCGACGAGGACTGCGCTTGCATGATGCGCCAATGCCTCGTCCAGCTGAGGCAAAATTCGTGTCACAGGAAGATCAGGCAGGCTCGTCAAAGTAGTTTCCGTCAGATAAGGCCTTCGCTTTGGTGCTTATCACACAGGAAACCCACATGATCCATATTCGAAAATCGAGCAAGGCAGATGCGCCCGCTCTGACCGAAATCTGGCGCGCCAGCGTTCTCGCCACGCATGACTTCCTCAGCCGCGACGATTTTCTGGAAATCGAAAAGCTGGTGGCCGAGCAATATCTGCCCAATGTCGAGGTCTGGCTTATTGAAGACGCTGGCAAGCCGGTCGGCTTCATGGGCATGAGCGATCATCATATCGACAGCCTGTTCATCGCCCCCGACCAGCGCGGCAAAGGCATCGGCAAGCTGATGATAGCCCATGCAAAAGCTGCCGGCAGTCCTCTGACCGTCGATGTGAACGAGCAGAACCTGCAAGGCGTCGGCTTTTACCGGCATATGGGATTTGTCGAAACCGGACGTTCGGAAACAGACGACCAGGGACGCGCCTATCCACTTCTGCACCTGCGGCTGATGTTCGGCGATTGACGTACTCCCCCGGAGTATATAGATTTCATTGAAATCGGGAGATTCCATGCCACATTCGCCGGAAGACAAGAAGCGCGCCCTGACGCGCCTGCGCCGCATTCGCGGTCAGGCCGAAGCGCTGGAGCGCGCGGTGGAGGCTGGCACGGAATGCGCGGCACTGCTGCAGCAGATCGCGGCGTTGCGAGGCGCGGCGAACGGGCTGATGGCGGAAGTGCTGGAAAGTCATTTTCGCGAGACGTTTGCACAGGAAACCGGAGGCGGTCAGGAAGCCAAGGCGGACTCCGATACGCAAATTGACGAAATCATGCGGATTTTGCGCACCTATCTGAAATAGGCGTGCAACACACAACTGGAAGGAAAACATCGCCATGAAGTCACGCGCAGCCGTTGCCTGGGAGGCAAAAAAGCCGCTCACCATCGAAACCGTCGAGATCGGCGGCCCGAAGGCTGGCGAAGTGCTGGTCGAAATCATGGCGACGGGCGTTTGCCATACCGATGCCTATACGCTGTCGGGCCTCGATTCCGAAGGCAAGTTCCCGGCCATCCTCGGCCATGAAGGGGCCGGCATCGTGCGCGAAGTGGGCGCAGGCGTGACCTCCGTCAAGCCGGGCGACCATGTCATTCCGCTCTACACGCCGGAATGCCGCCAGTGCAAAACCTGCCTGTCGCAGCGCTCGAACCTGTGCACCTCGATCCGCGCCACGCAAGGCCAGGGCCTGATGCCCGACCGCACCACGCGCTTTTCCTGCGATGGCGGCGAAGTCTTCCACTATATGGGCTGCTCGACCTTCTCCAACTTCACGGTTCTGCCGGAAATCGCGGTGGCGAAAGTGCGCGAAGACGCCCCTTTCGACAAGATCTGCTATATCGGCTGTGGCGTCACCACCGGCATCGGCGCGGTGATCTATACCGCAAAGGTTCGTCCGGGCTCCAATGTCGTGGTGTTCGGTCTCGGCGGCATCGGCCTCAATGTCATTCAGGGTGCCCGCATGGTGGGCGCGGACAAGATCATCGGCGTGGACATCAATCCAGCCAAGGTCGAAATGGCGAAAAAGTTCGGCATGACCGACTTCATCAACCCGCGCGAGATCGGCAATGACAAGGTGGTGCAGGCCATTCAGGATCTGACCGACGGCGGCGCGGACTATTCCTTCGATGCCACCGGCAATACCGATGTCATGCGGCAGGCGCTGGAATGCTGCCACCGCGGCTGGGGTGAATCAATCATCATTGGCGTTGCGGAAGCGGGCAAGGAAATCGCCACGCGTCCGTTCCAGCTGGTTACAGGACGCGTCTGGAAAGGCACCGCCTTTGGTGGCGCGCGCGGTCGCACCGACGTGCCGAAGATCGTGGACTGGTACATGGAAGGCAAGATCAATATCGATGATCTTATCACCCACACCATGCCGCTTGATGAAATCAACACTGCCTTCGACCTCATGCATGAAGGCAAGTCCATCCGTTCGGTGATTGTTTACTGATGGCTGAAAAGCTTCTCGTTTCCCAGTGGGATGAAATTGACGCCCTGACCCCGCGCGCACTTTATGCGATGCTGAAACTGCGCGTGGACGTCTTCGTTGTCGAACAGAAATGTCCTTATCCGGAGATCGACGGCAAGGATTTCGAGGCGTTTCACCTGCGCATTCTCGATGGTGAGGAACTTGCAGCGAGCCTGCGAGTTCTTCCACCGGAACAGGGTGGAAAGCCGGTCAAGATCGGACGTGTCGTCGTGGCGCCGGATTATCGCGGCTACAAGCTCGGCCAGCGGCTGATGAAAGAGGCCATCGAATTTGCTCAGGCGCGTTTTCCGGGCATGGCGATCGAACTCGGCGGACAAAGCCATCTGCAGAAATTCTATGGCTTGTTTGGCTTCATGGCGATTTCTGACGAGTATCTTGAGGACGGCATTCCGCATGTCGACATGCGATTGGAACCAAAGGAAACGGTTGCCTGATGTTTTTGCTGCGCCGCCATATGTCCTTCTATCTTGGCGCCTTTGGCGGCGTGGCAGCATATATCATTGCCTGGCTGGTTGACCGGGAACTCGCACCCGTCATCGGAGCCAACTGCTTCTTCGTGTTCTATCTCGCGCTGACGCTCTTTGCGCTGCCAAAGCTTACGGCTGCGCATTTGAAGAAGCACGCTGCCAGCGCCGATGAGCCGGTCTGGATTATCTTCCTTGTGACCTTCGCCACCGTCCTGGTGGCGGTGGCTTCCCTGTTCATCCTCATCAACCGGCAACCGCAGGCCGATGCCTTTGCCCTGGTGGTGACGCTGGCATCGGTGCCGCTTGGCTGGTTCACCATTCACATGATGACGGCGCTGCATTATGCCCATGTCTATTGGCAACCGGGCCAACCTGCTGGCAACGACAGCAGCCATGCCAGCCGCCACCGCGGCGGCTTCGAGTTTCCCGGCACACCGGAACCTTCCGGATGGGATTTCGCCTATTTTGCCTATGTCATCGGCATGACGGCGCAGACGTCCGACACCAGCATCACGACGCCTGCCATGCGCAAGATCACGCTGCTGCATAGCATCGTGTCCTTCTTCTTCAACACCGTGCTGGTCGCCGCTTCCGTCAATGTCGCGGTGGCGCTCGGAAGCTGAATCAAACCGGGAATTTCTTGATGGAAACCATTTCGACTGCAAAATGTTTTGATGGAACGCAAGGCGTTTATCGCCACAAGAGCGCGACAAACCAGTGCGACATGACCTTTGCCGTCTTCCTGCCGCCACAGACCGCGAACGGTCCGGTCCCTGTATTGTGGTATCTCTCCGGTCTCACCTGCACGCATCAGAACGTGATGGACAAGGGCGAGTATCGGCAAATGGCTGCAGAATTGGGAATTGCCGTCATTTGCCCCGATACCAGCCCACGCGGGGACGACATTCCTGATGAACCGGACAACTGGCAGTTCGGCAAGGGTGCCGGGTTCTATGTCGATGCGACGCAGGAACCCTTTGCCAGGAACTATCGGATGTATAGCTACATCACGGAAGAGCTGACCGATCTGGTGGCGGAAAACTTTCCGCTCGACATGTCGCGTCAGGCTATAACCGGCCATTCCATGGGCGGGCACGGCGCGCTGACGATAGCGCTCAAAAACCCGGACCGCTTCAAGTCAGCCTCGGCTTTCGCTCCCATCGTTCAGCCATCAACGGCGGGATGGTCCAGACCGGCTCTCGAAAAATACCTCGGACCGGAAGAGCGGGCATGGCGTGCCTATGATGCTACCCTTCTGATCGAGGACGGCTACCGGTTCCCGGAGTTTCTGGTGGATCAGGGCACCGCCGACGGTTTTCTCGATGATGGTCTCCGGCCCTGGCTGCTGGAAGAGGCATGCAAGAAGGCCGGCATTCCGCTCACGCTCAATATGCGCGACGGCTATGACCATTCCTATTTCTTCATTTCGACCTTCATGGGCGATCATCTGCGCTGGCATGCGGAGCGTCTGAAGCGCTGATCAACGCTTCAGAACCTTCATCGGCAGACCGCCTTTCGGCTGGGTGGTAAGTTTCTGCACGGGCCAGGGATTCGTTGTTTCGAGGGCCTCGAAACGGTGGCCATCCAGCAAGGTTGCCAGCGCAATGACCGCCTCCTGCAAGGCAAAGCTTGCGCCTATGCAGACGCGCGGTCCCGCACCGAAGGGCAGATATTGAAAGCGGTCGAGCTTGTCCCGGTTTTCGGGCCAGAAGCGTTCCGGCACGAAAGCATCCGGCTGATCCCAGTAGAGCCTATGGCGATGAATGACCCACGGCATGACCAGCACGGTAGCGCCCTTGGGGATTTTCAGATCGTCATATGTATCGTCGGTGGCAGCCTCGCGATTGATCGACGGTGCTGGCGGATAAAGCCGCATCGCCTCCTCGAAGGCCGCCCGCGTGAAAGATAGCGACGCCAGCCAGTCCTGCGGCGGCAGATCGCGTCCGCCCCGTGCAAAAAAGCTGTCGATTTCTGTTTCAATACGTTCGCGCTCGCGCGGCGCCTTGGCGAGCAGATAGAGCGTCCAGCCAAGAGCGCGGGCGGTTGTCTCATGCCCTGCGCCGATGAAGGTGATGATGTTGTCCTCGATCTCGGAGCGGCTCAGGCCGTCCGGCCCTTCGGCGCGCAAAAGCAGGGTAAGGAAGTCGCTCGGCACGTCTTCGCCCCTGTCCATGCGGGCTTTGCGGAGCGCTATGGTGTTTGAAACCAGCTCGCGGAAGAAACCCAGCGATTGCTGTCCACGCAAGCGCGTGAAGCGCGGAAGCCAGTCAGGCAGCCCCAGAAGATCGAACGGATCGACCCGCCCCATCGTTTCGAACAGCCTGTCAATCTGATGGGCAAAATCGTTTGGATCGCCCGCGATCTCGCCCGAAAACAAAGTTTCGGCGAGAATATCGTAGGTCAGGAGCGTCATGTCATGGGCGACATCGGTAATCGTGCCGGGCGTCTTGTATCGCTCGGTGAAGCGAAGCGACCGGTCGCGCATGGTCTCGGCAAAACCGCCGATATGACGCGGCGTGAAAACCGGAGCCATGGCCTTTCGCGACCGCTTCCACACCTGCCCCTCAGCCGTCAGCAGACCGTCACGCAATAGCGGACGCAACACGCGCTGGCGAATGGCGGACATCGGATAATTGGCGGCATTGTCGACCAGCACATGGCGGATCAGCCCCGGATCGTTGGCGATGATGGTTTTCATGCCGAACCAGCTGACGGAAATCCAGCGCTCGTTATAGGAAGGCTCGCCCCAAAGCTCGAGCGGGTTCCTGTAGACGACCCGCATCATCTCGAAACGCCCCACCGGCTTTTCGCGCGGTCGCGGTGCAGGCGGCACGAATGGACCCGGTCTTTCGCTCATGACGTTCGCAGTTTCCATCAAGCGTTCCTTTCGTCACAGAGCGCGTTTCAATCTGATTGGATCATGCTCCAAACAGGTCACGAACGCCCCCGCCAAACCGGATATAAGCGTCAATTGTGGCGGTTCCAGAAGCCGCATGGCGCCGGGATCACCCTGATATGGACAGACTGCCGGAATCCCCGGCAAATTTACCGCCAAAATTTGGAAAAATGGTCGTTAGCACCTATATTAAAGCCATGTTTGTCGCGTGATTCGACATATCTTTGAAGCTGCATTCGCAGCGCGTTTTTCGAAAGATTTTCATGAGCGAGATGCCCGAGATGAATTCCGAAGCCCCCGCCGAATATGGCGCGGATTCCATTCGTGTTCTGAAAGGTCTGGACGCCGTTCGCAAGCGGCCCGGCATGTATATCGGTGACACGGATGACGGCTCCGGCCTGCATCATATGGTCTACGAGGTCGTGGACAATGCGATCGATGAAGCGCTGGCAGGACATGCCACGCTTGTCACCGTCACCCTCAACCCGGACGGGTCCTGCACCGTGACCGACAATGGTCGCGGTATTCCGACCGATATCCATAAGGAAGAAGGCGTTTCGGCTGCCGAAGTCATCATGACCCAGCTCCACGCTGGCGGCAAGTTCGACCAGAATTCCTACAAGGTTTCCGGCGGTCTGCACGGCGTCGGCGTGTCGGTGGTGAATGCGCTGTCGATCTGGCTAAGGCTGAAGATCCGCCGCGCTGGCAAGATTCATGAAATGAGCTTCACCCATGGCGTTGCCGATGCTCCGCTCGTGGTGACCGGCGATGCAGGCGATGAAACCGGGACGGAAGTGAGCTTCCTGCCTTCGCCTGAGACCTTCTCCATGGTCGAGTTCGATTTCGATACGCTGGAGCGCCGTCTGCGTGAGCTTGCCTTCCTCAATTCCGGCGTTCGCATCAAGCTTGCCGACCGCCGCCATGCCGACGTCAAGGAGCATGAGCTGCACTATGACGGCGGCCTGATCGAATTCGTGAAATATATCGACCAGAGCAAGAAGTCGCTTCTGGAAGAGCCGATCTATATCCGCAATGAAAAAGACGGCATGACGGTGGAAGTCGCCATGTGGTGGAACGATTCCTACCACGAAAAGGTGCTGTGCTTCACCAACAACATCCCGCAGCGCGACGGCGGCACGCATCTGGCCGGTTTCCGTGGCGCGCTGACACGTCAGGTGACGGGCTATGCCGATGCTTCGGGCATGACCAAGAAGGAAAAGGTGACGCTCACCGGCGATGACTGCCGTGAAGGCCTGACCGCCGTTCTTTCGGTCAAGGTTCCCGATCCGAAATTCTCGTCGCAGACCAAGGACAAGCTGGTTTCCTCGGAAGTGCGTCCCGTGGTGGAAAGCCTCGTCAACGAGGCGCTTTCGACATGGCTGGAAGAACATCCGGCAGGCGGCAAGGCCGTGGTCGAGAAGGTCATTCAGGCAGCCGCAGCCCGTGAAGCAGCCCGCAAGGCCCGCGATATCACGCGCAAGAGCAATCTGAGCGTGACGTCCCTGCCCGGCAAGCTTGCCGATTGTCAGGAACGCGACCCAGCCAAGTCCGAAATCTTCATCGTCGAGGGTGACTCCGCAGGCGGCTCCGCCAAGAGCGGCCGTTCGCGCCAGAACCAGGCCATCCTGCCGCTGCGCGGCAAGATCCTCAATGTTGAACGCGTGCGTTTCGACCGCATGATCTCGTCCGATCAGGTCGGCACGCTGATCACCGCGCTTGGCACGTCGATCGGCAAGGATGAGACGCACGGCTTCAATCCGGACAAGCTGCGCTATCACAAGATCATCATCATGACCGACGCGGACGTCGACGGCGCGCACATTCGCACATTGCTGCTGACCTTCTTCTTCCGCCAGATGCCGGAACTGATCGAGCGCGGCCATATCTATATTGCGCAGCCGCCGCTCTATAAGGTGTCGCGCGGCAAGTCCTCGCAATATATCAAGAATGAGGCTGCTTTCGAGGACTTCCTCATCGAGACAGGTCTTGAAGAAGCGACGCTGGAAATGGCAAGCGGCGAAGTTCGCGCCGGGCCGGACCTGCGTTCGGTGGTGGAAGATGCACGCACCATGCGCCAGCTTCTGGCCGGTCTTCATACACGCTATGATCGCCGCGTGGTGGAACAGGCTGCCATTGCCGGGCTGCTTAACCCGGATGCCTCGAAAGACAATGCAACCGCGCAAGCTTCCGCCGATACTGTTGCAAAGCGTCTCGACATGATCTCGGAAGAAACCGAGCGTGGCTGGACGGCCCATGTGACGGAAGACGGCGGCTATCGTTTCGAGCGCATGGTACGTGGCGTGAAGGATATTGCATTTCTCGACATGGCGCTGCTCGGCTCTGCCGATGCCCGCCAGATCGACCGCGTGGCGGCACGCCTGTCGGAAGTCTTTGCTGAACCGCCGGTGCTGCGCCGCAAGGACAAGGTGGAGACGCTTTCCGGTCCGATGGGCCTGCTCGATGCAATCTTCGCGACTGGCCGCAAGGGCCTGACCTTGCAGCGCTACAAAGGCCTGGGCGAAATGAACGCCGAACAGCTTTGGGAAACCACGCTCGATCCGAATGTGCGTTCGCTGCTGCAGGTCAAGGTGACGGATGCAACTGACGCGGATTCCCTGTTCTCGCGCCTCATGGGCGACGAGGTGGAACCGCGCCGCGAGTTCATCCAGGAAAACGCGCTGAGCGTCGCCAATCTGGACGTTTGATAAAAAAGCCCCGGAAATCCGGGGCTTGTCATTATTCTATGCAGTAAGTTTATTCGCCGCGACGCTTCTTGGCGTAACCGCCGCCTTCAGGCTTTTTACCGCCCTTTTTGAAGCCGTCTTTCTTGAAGTCGTCTCCGCGGGAGAAATCGCGCGGCTTGTCCCACTTATCGCCCTTGGAGCGGTCGCCCTTATAGCCATCGCTCTTGTAGCCGTCGCGGAAGCCGCCTTCCTTGAACTTGTCGCCACGCGGCTTGAAACCACCCCGGCCTTCGCGCGGAGCAGCGTCGCCGCCTGCACCTGCAACGGCAGTACGGATCACGAGACCCTTTTCGCCCGTGCCGCGCTCCTCGACCGAACGGCGGAACTCGTCAGCCTTCGAGGCTGTGATTTCGAAACGGGTTTCGTTGTCGAAAATCTTGATCGAACCGACATCGCGCTTCGAAACATCACCTGCCTTGCAGATGAGCGGGAGCAGCCATTTTGGATCGGCGCGATGCTTGCGGCCAGCGGAGACCGAGAACCACACGCCGTCAAACGATGCATTGCGATCAAAACGCTCGCTCGGTTCACCACGATCACGACGGTCGCCACGGTCGAAACGATCTGAACGTTCGCCTTTTTCAAACCGATCCCCCCGTTCAAAACGATCTTTGGGCTTCTTGCCGCCAACCGGATGCACAGGCGCGTCGGAAACTTCTTCCGCTGCCGGATAGGAAGCCACTTCGCGGTTGAGGAAAGCACTCGCAATCTGTTCCGGCGTATAACGCTCGGTCAGCGCCTTGAGGAGATCCTGATATTCTTCTTCAACAGGCTGGTTGAAGACTTCGGCATTCAGGATGCGCTCATTGGTCTTGCCCTGAACAGCGGCGATGTTTGGTGCGGGAACCGTCTGCGCATCGAGCTTTGCCATATGCAAAAGACGCTCGGCGGTGCGGCGGCGCGAGAACGGCACGACCAGAACACAGGTGCCCTTGCGACCGGCGCGGCCAGTACGGCCTGAGCGGTGCAGCATTGTTTCCGGGTTGTTCGGCAGATCGGCGTGAATAACCAGATCGAGATTGGGCAGGTCGATACCGCGCGCGGCAACGTCGGTCGCGACGCAGACGCGGGCGCGGCCATCACGCATTGCCTGAAGCGCGTTATTGCGTTCGGCCTGGCTGAGTTCGCCTGACAGGGCCACCACGGCAAAACCGCGATTGGAAAGCCGGCTCGCCATGTGCTTCACCGCTTCACGGGTCGAGCAGAAAATGATCGAGTTCTGGCTATCGTAATAGAGCAGCGTATTGATGATCGCGTGGTCGCGCTCATGCGGCGGCACCGGCATGGCCACATAATCGATGTCGGCGTGCTGGCTGGTTTCGCTCTGGACGGTGATGCGCAGCGCATCGTTCTGGAAGCGCTTGGCAAGCTGGGCAATCGGCTTCGGCACGGTTGCCGAGAACATCAGCGTGCGACGGTCTTCCGGTGCTTCGCCGAGAATGAATTCGAGGTCCTCGCGAAAGCCCATGTCGAGCATTTCGTCGGCTTCATCAAGCACGACGGCACGCAGTTCCGACATGTCGAGGGCATCGCGGGTGATATGGTCGCGCAGGCGTCCGGGCGTGCCGACAACGATATGGGCGCCACGTTCGAGCGCACGGCGTTCGGTGCGGATATCCATGCCGCCAACGCAGGATGCGATGCGCGCGCCGGTATCGGCATAGAGCCATTCCAGCTCGCGACGAACCTGAAGCGCCAGTTCGCGCGTCGGGGCGATGATCATGGCAAGCGGAGCAGCCGCATCGCCAAAACGCAGCTCATCTTCGAGGATGGTGTTGGCCATGGCGAGGCCGAACGCGACCGTCTTGCCCGATCCGGTCTGTGCGGAAACGAGAAGGTCGGCATCGAGCGTTTCGGGAGCCAGAACAGCATTCTGGACGGCGGTGAGCGTATTATAACCGCGAGCGGCTAATGCTCCGGACAGAGCCGGAGCGATGGTTTCGGGCAAAGACATGAACCACTTTCACGAAAAAAGCTTCTCAAGTCGTATACCCATTGGTCGCGGACCCACTTGTCCACGACTCCCCTGACGACCACCGAAGCAACAGAATTGATGCTTCCCTATAGGGTTGGGCCTACCACGTCAACCGTTTAAGGCTTTAGTTCCCCCGGTCAAGCGGTTCGACGCAGCAGATCGCCAGTCATTTCGGTGTCCAGAGGATGTGGTCCATCCACCCGGCTATCTCGTCGAAAAAGCTCGAAAATGAACCACATTTCCTTCGCTTTTTCTCCTCGTATCCGAATGGATGGCCTCACACCATTTTCACCTAGTGAGCCTCATCCCAGTTATGCGCTGCACGCGCATCGACATGCAGCGGCACGGCAAGCGAGACGGCAGGCATTGCCGCATTTTCCATCACATGACGCACGACCGGAATTGTCTTTTCGACTTCCATATCAGGCACTTCGAAGATCAGTTCGTCGTGCACTTGCAGCAGCATGCGCGCGGCGAGATTTTCCGACTTCAGCGCATCCTCCATGCGGATCATGGCGCGACGGATGATATCGGCAGCCGAACCCTGAATGGGCGCATTGATGGCGGCGCGTTCGTTGAAGGCGCGTATCTGCGGATTGGATGCCCTGATATCAGGATAATGGGCGCGACGGCCAAAAATGGTTTCCACATAGCCATGCTCGCGCGCGAAAGCTTTGGTCGCCTCCATATAGTCCTTGATGCCGGGAAAGCGCTCGAAATAGGTGCGGATATATTGCCCGGCTTCCTCACGCGGGATGGAAAGCTGGTTCGCCAGACCGAAAGCGGAAATGCCGTAGATGATGCCGAAATTGATCGCCTTGGCGCGGCGGCGCACTTCCGACGGCATGCCCTCCACCGGCACGCCGAACATTTCCGACGCCGTCATGGCGTGAATATCGATGCCGTCGGCAAATGCCTGTTTCAATTGCGGAATATCAGCAACATGCGCGAGAACCCGCAGCTCGATCTGGCTGTAGTCGGCCGAGATCAGCTTGTTGCCGGGTTCGGCGATGAAGGCGGTCCTGATCTTGCGGCCCTCGGCGGTGCGCACCGGAATATTCTGCAAATTCGGGTCCGATGACGAGAGGCGCCCCGTCGATGTGGACGCCATCGCATAGCATGTATGAACGCGCTTCGTTTCGGGGTTGATGAAACCCGGCAGCGCATCCGTATAGGTGGATTTGAGCTTGGTGAGCTGGCGCCAGTCCACGATCTTGCGCGGCAGCGGATGGCCTTCGGCGGCAAGGTCTTCCAGCACCTGCGCGGAGGTCGACCACTGGCCGGTCTTGGTCTTGGACGCGCCCGGCAGCCCCATCTTGCCGAAAAGAATGTCGCCAAGCTGCTTCGGCGAACCAATGGTGAATTTCTCGCCCGCAAGCTCGTAAATTTCGTCTTCATAGGCAGCGGCAGCCTGCGCCAGATCGCCGGAAAGCCGCGAAAGCACCTGCCGGTCGACGGAAATGCCGCGCTCTTCCATGCGCGCCAGCACATCGATCAGCGGACGCTCCAGACGTTCATAGACCGACATCAGCCCTTCCGCCGCAAGGCGCGGCTTAAGCACCTGCCAGAGACGCAGTGTGACATCGGCATCTTCCGCCGCATAGGCCGTCGCCCGGTCGATATCGACCATATCGAACGTTACGGCGCTCTTGCCGCTGCCCGCCACGTCCTTATAGGCAATCGGCGTGTGACCAAGCCAGCGTTCGGACAGCGGGTCCATGCCGTGGCTGCCGGTGCCTGCATCCAGTACATAGGAGATCAGCATCGTATCGTCGAACGACACGGTGTTGATCCCGTAGCGTCGCATGACCAGCCAGTCATATTTCATGTTCTGCGCGATCTTGAGAACCGAAGCGTCTTCAAGCACCACCTTCAAGGCAGCCAGCGCTTCGCCCAGCGGAATCTGCCCCTCGACCATGCCGCCGCCCAGAAGATCACCCGCACCGGATTTGTGCTGGAGCGGAATGTAAGCGGCCCTGCCCGGTGCCAGCGCCAGCGAAAACCCGACCAGTTCCGCCTGCATCGGATCGACCGAAGTGGTTTCCGTGTCAAAGGCCAGGAGGCCGGTTTCCATCGCTTCAGCAAGCCAGAGCTTCAATGTCGCGATATCGCGAATGCAGGTATAGGCGCTCGTATCGATCTTTTGCGCGCGCGCCGCTTCGGCACGTTTTTCGGCAAGCGCTATCGGCCTGTACCCGGCTTCTGTCGTGGAAACGGTGACCGTTGCCGTCACGGCAACGACCGTCACTTCGCCATCCGCCTTGGGTGGAACATCCATGTCCGGCCCGTGAAGATCGGCGGTGGATGCGTCAGCGCCCCAGCTTGTTTCGACATGGCAAGGCTCGACGGCTGAAGGGTCCGTGTCGGTCGCCTCGGCCACGCGGCGAGTGAGCGAGGTAAATTCCATAGCCTTGAGGAAACCGATCAGCTTCGGCCCGTTCTGCGGCTCCAGCACAAGCCCATCCAGATCAACGTCCAGCGGCACGTCGTTCTTCAGCGTCACAAGCTCACGCGCGATCTTTGTCTGGTCGGCAAAGGCCAGAATATTCTCGCGGCGCTTGTTCTGCTTGATTTCGGAGGCGCGGGCCAGAAGCGTGTCGAGATCGCCGAATTCCTCCAGCAATTGCGCCGCCGTCTTCGGCCCAATACCGGGAATGCCCGGCACATTGTCGGTGCTGTCGCCGGTCAGCGACTGCAGGTCGATCATCTTTTCCGGCGGAACGCCCCATTTTTCGATCACTTCGGGGATCGAAATCTGCTTGTCCTTCATGCTGTCATACATCGACACGCTCGGCGTCACGAGCTGCATGAGGTCCTTGTCGGACGAAATGATTGTAACATCGCCGCCGGCTTCCGCCGCGATGCGGGCATAGGTCGCGATCAAGTCGTCGGCCTCGAAACCCTCCTTCTCGATGCAGGGCAGGTTGAAGGCGCGCGTTGCCTGGCGGATAAGGCCGAACTGCGGGATCAGGTCGTCCGGCGGCGCGGTACGGTTGGCCTTGTAATCGGGATAAAGCTCGTTGCGGAAGGTCTTCGACGAATAGTCGAAAATGACCGCAAAATGGGTCGGCACCACACCGACATCCGTGTTGCGCGCATCCTTCAGGAGCTTCCACAGCATGTTGCAGAAGCCCGAGACGGCGCCGACCGGCAGACCGTCCGTCTTGCGGGTCAGCGGTGGCAGGGCATGATAGGCGCGGAAAATATAACCCGAGCCGTCAACGAGAAAGAGATGATCGCCTTTTTTCATAAGGTAGAATTAGAGGAAAGCCGCGATAAAGGAAACCGCTCCCTTGTCAGGAGAAACAACCGTCCACGTGAAAGAAATCCATCACGTCGCGATAACGGGTTTGTTACAGATTTGTAATCTTCCGTGCCCTTGAATAGCCACAGTTGAAAGGCCAAATCCAGGTCATCGACAGTTCGTCGGTCGCCGGTTTTCTGACCCGTCCCCCGTTGGATACCGGATGTTAGCGGCAGCCTCATTTCCCCTCTCCGGGCTGCCGCTTTGAGTGTAGTGATATGGCCGTTACGGTAACCCCCTCACCGTAACGGCCAATTCATTTTTCGGAGAGCGTCTTCCCCTCGAATTGGGTTTCTTCTTGCCGACGCTGGTTGTAGTGTGCCGCCAGTTTACGTTACGACTCGTCAGGAAGTTTTCATGTCCCAGCAATCGTCTACGCCATCGCTCGACAAAGTCCTCACCCATCTCGACAACAATCTCGACAAGAGCCTCGATCGCCTGTTCGATCTCCTGCGGATCAAGTCGATTTCAACCGATCCGGCTTTCAAGGCTGATTGCCGCAAGGCTGCCGAATGGCTTGTCGAAGACCTGAAGACAATCGGCTTCGATGCAAGCGTGCGCGACACGCCCGGCCACCCGATGGTGGTTGCTCATCACGAAGGCGCCACACCCGATGCGCCGCATGTTCTGTTCTACGGGCATTATGACGTGCAGCCGGTCGATCCGCTCAATCTGTGGGAAAACGATCCGTTCGATCCCGCGATCAAGGATGTGGGAAACGGCCGCAAGATCCTGACCGGGCGGGGCACGTCCGACGACAAGGGCCAGCTCATGACCTTTGTGGAAGCCTGCCGCGCCTACAAGGCCGTGAATGGCAATCTGCCAGTCAAGGTGACGTTGCTGTTCGAAGGTGAGGAGGAATCCGGTTCGCCCTCGCTCAAGCCTTTCCTTGATGCCAACAAGGAAGAACTCAAGGCCGATGTGGCGCTCGTCTGCGACACGTCCATGTGGGACATGGAAACACCCGCCATCAGCGTCGGCTTGCGCGGTCTCGTCGGTGAGGAAATCGTCATCAAGGCAGCCGACCGCGATCTGCATTCCGGTTTCTTCGGCGGCGCCGCGGCGAATCCGATCCATATCCTGACCAAAATTCTGGCCGACCTGCATGACGAAACCGGACGCATCACCGTGCCGAACTTCTATGAAGGCGTGGAGGAAACCCCGACGCAGATTCTGAAGTCGTGGGAAGGACTGGGCCGCACGGCAGAGAATTTCCTCGGCCCCATCGGCCTTTCCATTCCATCCGGCGAAAAAGGCCGCAGCGTGCTCGAACTCACCTGGGCGCGCCCGACGGCGGAAGTCAACGGCATCACCGGGGGCTATACCGGCGAAGGCTTCAAGACCGT
The DNA here is from genome assembly GCF_055816895.1 of Ochrobactrum sp. PL_is501. Classification (NCBI taxonomy): domain Bacteria; kingdom Pseudomonadati; phylum Pseudomonadota; class Alphaproteobacteria; order Hyphomicrobiales; family Brucellaceae; genus Ochrobactrum; species Ochrobactrum sp. PL_is501. The sequence goes on from NZ_JBVPGR010000036.1 coordinate 476,890, forward strand.
CATCGCGGCACAGGCTTCGGCCAAGGTCTCGTTCCGCCTCGTGCACAACCAAGACCCCGTCAAGATTCGCGAAGCCTTCCGCGCCTTCGTGAAAGAGCGTGTGCCAGCCGATTGCTCGGTCGAATTCCATCCGCATGGCGGCTCGCCCGCCATTCAGCTGCCCTATGATTCCCCGCTTGTTTCCAAGGCCAAGGACGCGCTTTCCGACGAATGGCCCAAGCCAGCCGTGCTGATCGCCATGGGCGGCTCGATCCCGATTGTCGGCGATTTCGACAAGTTCCTCGGCATGGAATCGCTGCTGGTCGGCTTCGGCCTTGAAGATGACCGCATCCATTCGCCCAACGAGAAATATGAGCTGAACTCCTTCCACAAGGGACAGCGCTCATGGGCAAGGATTATGGCGGCTATCGCCTCCAAGTAGGGCAAGAATCATGGCGGCTATCGCCGCGAAGTAAGGACAACTGCATGACAATCCGTTTTCATAAAAACGATCTGCCGAACCTCGATCATTATCAGGTGGACGCAGTCGCCATCGACACCGAGACGCTGGGCCTGAACCCGCATCGCGACCGGCTTTGCGTGGTGCAGATTTCGCCCGGCGACGGCACGGCGGACGTGATCCAGATCGAGGCCGGACAAAAGAAGGCGCCCAATCTGGTGAAGCTTTTGAAGGATCGTTCGATCACCAAGATCTTCCATTTCGGGCGCTTCGATCTGGCGGTGCTGGCACAGGCTTTCGGCACCATGCCGCAGCCGGTTTTCTGCACCAAGATCGCCTCGAAACTCACCCGCACCTATACGGATCGCCACGGCCTGAAAGAGCTCTGCAGCGAACTTCTGGAGGTTTCGATCTCCAAACAGCAGCAGTCTTCCGACTGGGCAGCAGAAATACTATCTCAGGCGCAGCTCGAATATGCCGCGTCGGACGTCCTCTACCTCCATCGCCTGAAAGCCGTGCTTGAGCAGCGGCTTGAGCGCGACGGTCGCACGAAACAGGCCGAAGCCTGCTTCAAGTTCCTGCCGACGCGCTCGGAACTCGACCTGATGGGCTGGCCGGAAGACGATATTTTCGCGCATTCGTGATGAAATCAGACGGCGGCGGCAGCCGCCGTTTTCTTTTGCGGTTGGCCGTCGATATAGGCCCAGTCGGGACGGCGAAACAGGAATTTGCCGTAACCGCTCCACTGGATAAGACCATAAAGAATGATCGGCCCAATGACGCCGCTTGCCGTCGTCAGAAGCGAGACGGTGCCAATATCGCCGATACCGAGTTTCAGCAGCACGGTGCGGGCAATGGCCATCGGCAGGAAAAAAGCCAGATAGACGACAATCGAATGCGCGCCGAGCCAGCTCAAGCCTCGATGCAGCCAGTTTGCCGCTGGCAGGAGGCTGAGAAGCGAGGAAACCGAAATGATTGCCAGCGCACCCACCACTCCGAGCAGCAGGGAAACCACCGGCAGGTCGCTGACAGCACCGCGACCGTTCAGAAGATCGCTTGCGGGCGATATCAGCCCGGCGAGACTTTCCGGCACCGGCATGAAGACAAGCTCATATTCCACAAAACCCCAGGCGAGCAGACCGACAATGCCGATGAGCGGGCGCTGGCGCAGCCAGTCTGCGGCCCGGAAAATGGCGGGCGCAAAGGCATAGCCCGCATAGAAATAGACGAAGCGCGAACAGAATTCGTCCACCATGACCCAGCCGGTATGGACCGGCAGAATTTCGAGAAATGCCAGCGCGGTAAAGGTGACGCCCATCGGCACGCGCTTCAAAAGCCGCGTCGCGATGAAGAAGACGGGCAGGATATAGATGAACCAGAGCGTCCCGAACGGCTCGATGAATGCCAGCAGATAGGCGTTCACCACACCCGACAGTCCCGCCTCGCTGGCGATGCCGGGCGCCTTGAAGGCGAACTGGATCGTCAGCCACAGAATATAGAAATAGAGAAAGTGCACGACCTTGCGGTCAAGGTAGCGCCGCCAGGGCCTGTCGATGACAACACTGAGGAAAAGGCCTGAAATCATGAAGAAATCCGGCATGCGGAACGGCTTGGCGAAGGCGACCACATAGTGCATCCAGCCTTGCGCGCCGGCTGCCTTCTCGACACCGAGCGTCGAGTGCAGCATCACCACGAAGATGATGCAGATACCCTTGGCAATATCGACCCAGTCGACCCGCCCATTCAAACCCTGGATATGATGCATTTGCGGCCCCCGGCAAGTTTTCCCGCTCTCTATAACCCGAACGGCGGCATATTCACATACCGAAGGACTTGCGTGAACCTGCGCCATATTGCGCCTCGATCATATCAAGACTCATCACAAGGCAATCACAGGAACGTGTATTGCTTCCGTCACATTCCGCTTGATGTGTCCCGTTTGCTACAGACTTTTGGCAGTAATCGCTTATATTAGGGACAAATATTGGTTCTGAGACTTTCCTTCAGGAGATTTATCATGAAGCTCAAGGCCCTTCTTCTTGCATCGACTGTCGCCCTTGTGGCCGCTACGGGCGCAAAGGCTGCCGACGCCGTCATCGAACAGGAACCAGCCCCTGTTGTAGTTGCTCCGTCCTTCACCTGGACCGGCGCTTACATCGGTGGCCAGATCGGCTACGGTTGGGGCAAGTCGAACTTCGACGGCGATATCTACAGCTTTGGCGACATCAAGCCAGACGGCTTCCTCGGCGGCGTTTATGCCGGTTATAACTTCGATCTCGGCAACAATATCGTTCTCGGTATCGACGGTGATGTGACCTATAACGACGTTTCCAAGGGCGTTGACGTTTTCGACGCGGCTGGCGCTCCAGCAGGCGACTTCGAAACCAAGCTTCGCTGGTCCGGTGCCGTTCGTGCCCGCGTCGGCTATGCGGTTGACCGCTTCATGCCTTACCTTGCTGGCGGCGTGGCCTTTGGCAGCGTCAAGAACAGCGGCAGCATTGATGGTGTCGGCAGCTTCTCCGAAAGCAAGACGCTTACCGGCTGGACCGCTGGCGCCGGCGTCGACTACGCGGCAACCGACAACCTGATCGTTCGCCTCGAATACCGCTACACCGACTACGGTGACAAGGACATCGACTTCGGCGGACTGAACATCAATCAGGACTTCAAGACCAACGAAGTTCGTCTCGGCGTTGCATACAAGTTCTAATTCGGATTGAACCGAATTTCGAAAAGGCCCCGCATGCGGGGCCTTTTTTTGTTTGGGTGCCATGACAAAGTTTGAACAATACCCATAAGAATATTAGCGTATAATTGTTTTTCATAAATAAGTAATATTAGTATTTGATAAATATAAAATACTCAATTACTCCGAAACCATCAGTAATTATTTTATGTTGCCATTTTACTACATACATCGACGGCAAACGGACTTATATCCTTAGTGGATATTCACTGACATATATTTCAAAGGGCCCTTCCATGAATCTTAAAGTCATTCTTAGCGCATCCCTTATCGCAATTGCCGCTAGCAGCAGTGCCTTTGCAGCGGACGCGATCATGTCGCAGGAACCTGCTCCGTTCGCAGCGCCGGTCTTTTCGTGGGGCGGCGCCTATATTGGTGGCGAAATCGGCTGGGGCTGGGGTCGCGGCAAGCTGGATGGCGACTTCGACAGCTATTCCGAATTCAAGCCGAACGGCTTCCTCGGCGGCGTCTATGCCGGGTACAATTTCGACATCGGCAATAATGTCATCCTCGGTATCGACGGCAATTTCGACTATAACGGCCTGAAGGAAACACACGACTATTTCAGCGTCGGCGGCCGCCCTATTCAGACCTCGCTTGAATCGAAACTGGAATGGTCGGGCGCGGTGCGCGCGCGTGCCGGTTACGCGATTGACCGTTTCATGCCTTACATCGCAGGTGGCGTGGCGTTCGGCAGCGTCAAGAACTCCGTGGCCATCGGCGACAACTATAGCTACAGCGATAGCAAGACGCTGACCGGCTGGACCGCAGGTGCGGGCATCGATTATGCGGCGACCGACAATATCCTGCTGCGCCTTGAATACCGCTACACCGATTTCGGTAACAATGACTTCGATTTTGGCGATATCAGCACCCGAGGCTCCTACAAGACCAACGATATCCGCCTCGGCATCGCCTACAAGTTCTAAGCAAAACAGAGCTTACAAACAGGAAAGGCTCCACTCGGGTGGGGCCTTTTTTGTGCATGGCTGATTTAGGCTGTAGTGACGAATTAGAGCGCGTTTCGATCTGATAGGATCAGATCGGCGCTCTAACTACTTATTTTACCGCGCATTTTTCCCGAAAACCGTTTCACACTTTTCGGAATGCGCTCCAACTTACGGTTTGGCGCGAGGCATTTTGTTGCTGAACAGGAGAAACGACCGCCGTGGAGTTGAACTCCACAAGGGAGTTTCGACACATTCAGAAGCAAAATGCCTCGCGTCAAACCACAAGTTAATTCGTCACTACAGCCTACACCCCTTCAAACTGCCGCATTTACCCTGCACCGGATTAGGCCCTTGTTTGCTTTTTCGGCGCAAAATCCCGTAAAGCACTCAACAACATTGAAATTGACCGGTCCGCATCACGATTGGACCGGCGAGCGGGTGGGCGGATCCAGACTGACATGGCATCGCGTGACGACAAAAACCGGCGCATCGAACCTTCCTTCGGTGGCGAAGAGAAAAAAGATGACGAGGTTTTTCGTGTCGATGAGGAGGACCGCATGGCACGCGCACAGCAGCGCCGACGCAGGCGACCAGACGAAGCTGAACCACGTTCTTCGCGACGCGGCAAAAGAAAGCCGCGCGGCTTTTTCGGCTTCCTGCGCCGTTCGATCTACTGGTGCCTGGTGCTCGGACTTTGGGGCGGCATCGCCTTTGCCGGCATGCTGGTCTATTTCGCCGCCAAGATGCCGCCGACGACCGACTGGGCCATTCCCGACCGACCGCCCAATGTGCGCATCGTCGACGTCAACGGAAACCTGATCGCCAATCGCGGCACCACCGGCGGCGAGGCCGTGGGACTGCATGAAATGTCGCCCTTTATCCCGAAGGCCGTCATCGCAATCGAGGACCGGCGCTTCTACTCGCATTTCGGCATCGACCCCATTGGTCTGGCCCGCGCGGTTGTAACCAATGTCGTTTCGGGCCGCGCGGTCCAGGGCGGATCGACACTCACTCAGCAGCTCGCCAAGAATCTGTTTCTTTCTCCCGACCGCACGCTGGAGCGCAAGGTGCAGGAAGTCATGCTCGCGCTGTGGCTTGAGCATAAATATACCAAGGACCAGATTCTGGAAATGTATCTGAACCGGGTCTATCTCGGTTCCGGCGCTTTCGGTGTCGATGCGGCGTCGCGGCGCTATTTCGCCAAGTCGGCCAAGGACGTGAACCTGATGGAAGCGGCAACGCTTGCCGGTCTTCTGAAGGCGCCCTCGCGCCTGTCGCCTGCCCGTGACCCCGAAGCCGCCGCCGCGCGCGCCAAGCTGGTGCTGGGCGCGATGCGTGAGGAAGGCATGATCGATGACAGCCAGATGGCCATCGCCGAGAGCGAGCCGATGACGCGCGCGTCGTCCTACTGGCAAGGCTCGGAAAACTATGTCGCCGACAAGGTGGTGGCCGAGCTTCCCGAACTGATCGGCGAAACGAAAGACGACATCACCGTTCAGACCACGATCGACCTCAATCTGCAACGCGCTGGCGAAGAAGCGATCAAGGACCAGATTTCCCAGAACGGCAAAAAGATGAATGCCAGCCAGGGCGCGCTTGTTTCCATCGACAGCACCGGCGCGGTTCGCGCCATGGTCGGCGGTGTGGATTACGCCACGAGCCAGTTCGACCGTGTCACCGATGCCCGCCGCCAGCCCGCATCCTCCTTCAAGCCCTTCGTCTATCTGACGGCGCTTGAACAGGGCAGGACGCCGGACTCGGTGCGCAATGACGCCCCGGTCCGCATCGGCCAATGGACGCCCAGCAACGATAACGGCAAATATATGGGGCAGGTCACGCTCGCGACCGCGCTTTCCCATTCGCTGAACTCGGTTGCCGCGCAGCTCGTGATGGAAGTCGGCCCGCAAACGGTGATCGACACCGCGCATCGGCTCGGCGTTCAGTCGAAGCTCGAAGCCAATGCCTCGCTGGCCCTTGGCACATCGGAAGTGACATTGCTGGAACTGACCGATGCCTATGTGCCCTTTGCCAATGGCGGCTATCGTGCGCCGGTCTATTTCATCACCAAGGTAACGGACGCGCACGGCAAGGTTCTTTACCAGAAGGAAGACGGCGTTGGCCCGCGCGTCATCGACGAGCGCAATGTCGGCATGATGAATGCGATGCTGCGGCGCACCGTGGAGGACGGGACCGCAAAGCGCGCCGCCTTTGGCTGGCCCGCCGCAGGCAAGACCGGCACCAGTCAGAATTTCCGTGATGCGTGGTTTGTCGGCTATACGGCCAATCTCACCACCGGCGTATGGTTCGGCAATGATGACGGCAAGGGGATGAAGCGCGTATTCGGCGCGACGCTTCCCGTCGCAGCCTGGAAAAGCTTCATGAAGGAAGCACACAAGGGCGTGCCCATCGCAGAGCTTCCGGGCCATTACGATATCCAGAACGTTGTTCCCGGCGGCAGTGACGGCATCGATCCGAACGCGCCTTACGATCCAAACATGATGCCGCAGGATTCCTATGGCAACCAGCCGATAGCGGGCAATGGCGATGACGGCTATTGGCCGCCTGCGCCGGATTCTCCGGTTCGCAGCGGCATCCAGCAATCAAGCCAGGCTGGCTATCCGCTTGCCGAACAGCCCGGCGCGGCCACATACCCCGCCAATGCCAATGATAATTATCGCCCGATGCCGCCCGGCGACGTAGGACAACCGCAGCAGTCGGGAAAATCCACGACATTGCTCGATATCATCATGGGCAATTCGCAGTAGATAACCGATGGCCGCCTGCCGGCGGCCTTCCTCGCGATCAAGTGAAGCCGCCTCAATGCAAGCTTGCTAATTCTTCTCGAATTCTTGAGCGGCTTGGTCTATTCAAGATTGGAGAGCGAGGTTTCCATGTCCCAAGTCACCAAAACAGCCGTTGCCGGTTCCGATACTCCCAAGACGGATGCCGAGCGCAAAACACTGGTCCTGACCGGGGCCAGCCGTGGCATCGGCCACGCGACAGTCAAGCGTTTTTCGCGTGCCGGGTGGCGCGTCATCACCTGCTCGCGACAGGATTTTTCCGACAATTGCCCGTGGCCCGCCGGCCCGGAAGATCACATCAAGGTCGATCTGGCCGATCAGGAAGATGTCGGCAAGGCAATTGCCGAAATCCGCCGCCGTCTCGAGGCTGATGGCAGCAAGCTTCATGCACTGGTCAACAATGCAGGCATCTCGCCCAAGGCTGAGGGCGGACGCCGCATGAACTCCATCGAAACGCCGATGGCCGTCTGGCGCGACGTGTTCCAGGTCAACTTCATGGCGCCGATCATGCTGGCGCGCGGCCTGTTCAAGGAGCTGGAAGCAGCACAGGGCTCGGTCGTCAATGTGACCTCGATTGCGGGCAGCCGCGTGCACCCCTTCGCCGGAACCGCCTATGCAACGTCAAAGGCCGCATTGGCCGCGCTGACCCGCGAAATGGCGTCCGACTTCGGCCCCTATGGCATCCGCGTCAATGCCATCGCACCGGGCGAAATCGATACGGCGATCCTTTCGCCGGGCACCGACAAGCTGGTGGAACAGCTTCCCATGCGCCGCCTCGGCAAGACATCGGAAGTTGCGGAAACCATCTACTTCCTTTGCTCCGAAGCTTCATCCTATGTGACCGGCTCGGAAATTCATATCAATGGCGGCCAGCACGTCTGACATCCAAACAAGGTGCGGAGATTGAAATTCTCCGCGCTTTTGTGTTTATGTTTGTTTCAATCGATTTAACAACTGAGTTGTGTCTTCATGATCCTATGCTGCGGTGAATCCCTGATCGACATGCTGCCACGCGAAACCGCAGCGGGCGAAACCGCCTTCCAGCCCTTCGCGGGCGGCTCGGTCTTCAATACGGCCATCGCGCTTGGGCGTCTCGACGTTCCGACCGGTTTCTTTTCCGGCATTTCGTCGGATTTCTTCGGTGAGGTGCTGCGCGATAATCTGGCGCGATCCAATGTCGATTATTCCTTCGCCGCCATCTCGGATCGTCCCACCACGCTGGCTTTCGTGCGTCTGGTTGACGGACAGGCACGTTATGCCTTCTACGATGAAAATACCGCAGGCCGCATGCTCACCGAAAGCGACATGCCCTATGTCGATGATGCCGTCGATGCCATGCTTTTCGGCTGCATCAGCCTGATTTCCGAACCGTGCGGCAGTGTCTATGAAGCGCTGATGACGCGCGAGGCACCGAGGCGCGTCATGTTCCTCGACCCGAATATCCGCGCAAGCTTCATCACCGACCGTGAAAAGCATCTCAAGCGCATGAAGCGCATGATCGCGCTTGCCGATATCGTGAAACTTTCCGACGAAGACCTTGCCTGGTTCGGTGAAAAGGGCAGCCACGACGAGATCGCCGCCGAATGGCTGAAGCTTGGGCCTAAACTGGTGGTCATCACCAAGGGGGCGCATGGGGCCGATGCCTATACAGCCAAGGCCACCGTGCACGTGCCGGGCGTGAAAGTGGATGTGGTCGACACCGTTGGCGCGGGCGACACGGTCAATGCGGGCATCCTTGCCAGCCTTCACAATCAGGGCCTGCTCGACAAGGATGCGCTTGCAGACCTTACCGAAGACCAGATTCACTCCGCTGTCGCGCTGGGGGTCCGGGCTGCTGCCGTAACCGTCTCGCGCGCAGGGGCAAACCCGCCATGGGCGCACGAGATGAAGGATTGACGCACGGAACGAGCGAGACCATGGCTCAGAATATTTATGACCGCGACGATTTCTTCACCGCTTACAGCCAGCTGCCGCGCTCGGTCCATGGATTGGAAGGCGCGCCGGAATGGCCTTTTGTCCGTTCGCTTCTGCCCGACCTGAAAGGCCGCGACATTGCCGATCTCGGCTGCGGTTTCGGCTGGTTTTGCCGCTTTGCCCGCGAGCAGGGCGCCGCCTCCGTCATCGGCTATGATCTTTCGGAAAACATGCTCGAACGCGCGCGCCGCGACACCAAGGACGATGCTGTTCGCTATATTCAGGCAGATATGGAGGAGCTGGAGCTTCCGGAAGCGAGCTTCGATCTCGTCTATAGTTCGCTCGCCTTTCACTATATCCGCGATTTCCCGCGTCTTTTGAAAACGATCCATGCGGGCTTGCGTTCGGAAGGCCGTTTCGTATTCACGATCGAGCATCCGATCTTCATGGCGCCATTTGCGCCGGGCTGGATCGAGGACAAGCAGGGCCAGAAGCGCTGGCCTGTCGATCATTATGCCGTGGAGGGCGAGCGGCGAACCGACTGGCTGGCCGAGGGCGTCATCAAATATCATCGCCGTCTCAGCACCACGGTCAATGCGCTGATCGACGCCGGGTTTTCCATTCACCAACTGGAGGAATGGCGCCCCTCAGCGGAGCAGATCGAGACATGGCCGGGGCTGTCGGAGGAAATGGAGCGGCCCATGCTGTTGATAGTTTCCGCTAGTGTGGTGGATTTGTAGTTCCTATCATTTGCGAGGCATCCGCGTTGAGGAACTTCAAATCCGTAAACCACACTAGATTCAATATGTTACTAGTGTGGCTTTGAATCCGAAATTCGTTCACGGCGCTGCTCCTAAGTGATGCGAATTTCGAATTCGCCACACTAGCCGACAGACGGCTTGACCCGTCACATTTCACGCTCTTTATAGGGGTGGGCGGGACACGAATCAGACTGGCGAGGAGAAACCATGGACGTGTTGCGCATTGCTGCCTTTTCGCAAGGCAATCAGGGTGGCAATCCCGCTGGAGTGTTGATCGCCGATCACCTGCCCTCCCCGCAAGACATGCAGAAAATCGCCAAGGATGTCGGCTTTTCCGAAACCGCCTTTGCCGCGCCGGAAGGCGACAGCTGGCGCGTTCGTTATTTTGCGCCCGAAATGGAAGTTCCGTTCTGCGGTCATGCCACCATTGCTCTCGGCGCTGCATTGGCCATGCGAGAGGGCGACGGGCGCTTCGCGCTCAAGCTCAACAATGGCGATATCAGCGTCGATGGCCGCAAGGAAGGCGAGCTGTTTGCGGCGAGCCTGCAATCGCCGCCAACCCGCCAGCGTGCGGCCAACGACGCGGAAGTGGAGCAGGCTTTGGCGCTGTTCAGTTTCGAAAAGGACGATCTGGCGCCCGGTCTTGCACCTGCGCTGATCCACGCCGGGGCGGACCATATCGTGCTGCCGCTTCGCTCACGCGAGAAGCTCGCCTCAATGCACTACGACATGGCGCGCGGGCGCACGCTGATGAACCGGCAGGGCTGGACGACGATCCTGCTCATCTATTCCGAGACGCCAAAGCGCTTCCACAGCCGCAACCCGTTTGCATCGGGCGGCGTTTATGAAGATCCGGCGACGGGTGCCGCGACCGCTGCCTTTGCTGCTTATCTGCGCGACAGCGGCTGGCCGCATGGCGGCGAGATCGAAGTGTTTCAGGGAGAGGATATGGGCAGCCCGTCGCACCTGCGCGCCCAGATCGGCAATGAGCGCGGCGGTTCCATTCGCGTTTCCGGCACAGCGCGGCTGATGGAATGACCGGGATACGGCTCGTCAGTGTCTGAATCAAAAAGCGGCAGGCCGTGGCGAAAATGGTGATTTTCGAGTACCGGAGCGCAATGTACTTTTGGGTACATGAGCACCGGAACGCAGCAAATCGCCATTTGCAGACCGGCATGGCGACTTTTAGAACAGACACTCAGACTTTGACGAGTTGCTCCACCCGCTCCTCATTTCCGAAGAATTTGAGATAGCGCGCCACTTCCTTGGGATCGCCGGTCGCCTTTTGCGGATTGTCGGAAAGCTTGACCGCCGGATGGCCGTTGGCATCGATCACCTTGCAGACCAGCGAGATGGCATTCAGCCCCTCGATTTCCTTCGGGGCGCAACCTGCAAAATCATTGGTGAGATTGGTGCCCCAGCCGAAGCTCATGCGCACCCGCCCCTCGAAGTGACGATAGGTCTCCTCGATCGTATCCACGTCGAGCGCGTCGGAAAAAATCAGCAGCTTTTCGCGCGGGTCCTTGCCGCGTGACTTCCACCATTCGATGATGCGCTCGCCGCCTTCGATGGGCGGGGCGCTGTCGGGGCGGAAGCCGGTCCAGTCGGCAACCCAGTCCGGCGCGTTGCGCAGGAACGCGGCCGTGCCGAAGGCATCGGGCAGCACGATCAGGAGATTGCCGCCATAGTAGCGGTTCCAGTCCTGCAACACCCGATACGGCGCCGAGCGCAGTTCATCGTCATTCTTGGCGAGTGCTGCCAGCACCATCGGCAACTCGTGCGCATTGGTGCCGAGCGCTTCAAGGTCCGTATCCATGGCAAGCAGCACGTTGCTGGTGCCGGTGAACGCATCGCCGATGCCTTCCTTCAAAGCTTCGACGCACCAGCGCTGCCACAGGAAGGAATGACGGCGACGGGTGCCGAAGTCCGAAATCTTCAAGCCTGGAAGCTGGCGCAGGCGTTCGACCTTGCTCCACATCTTCGCCTTGGCGCGGGCATAAAGCACGTCGAGCGAGAACGGCCCAAGGTTTTTCATCGCCGCGCGCGAACGCAGTTCGTTGATGATGGCAAGGGCTGGAATTTCCCACATGGTCGTGTGCGACCAGGCGCCATGGAAATGCAGCTCATACTGGCCGTCCTTGCGGCGCAGTTCATATTCCGGCAGCTGGAAATCATGCAGCCAGTTCAGGAACTCGGGCTGGAAAATCTGCTTGCGGCCATAAAAACTGTTACCCGCCAGCCAGATCATTTCCTTCTTGGAGAAGCGCAACGTGCGGGCATGGTCGAGCTGCGCGCGCAATTCGCCCTCATCGATTTCATCGGCAAGGCGCACGGAAGTCGTGCGGTTGATGAGCGAGAAGGTTGCGTCCACCTTGGGGTAAAGGCCCCAGATCATCTGCAGCATCAGGAGCTTGTAGAAGTCCGTATCCAGAAGGCTGCGAACGATGGGATCGAGCTTCCATGCGTGATTATAGACGCGGCGCGCAATATCAGTCTTGGCCATGACGGCCTCCATTGCATGATCATATGCTTCAACCAAACCAAATGCTTGGCAGCAAAAAGAAAGGCGGGTTTTCACCCGCCTTTCTAATCGGTTCACTTCTGTTTGGGAAGCTCCACGATGATTTCGTGTTCGCCGTCCGGCTTGATGGGCACACCCTCTTCCGGCTTGCCGACCTTGCGGCCATTGAGCTTGATCACCTTATCCTTCCCACCGGCCACGACCTTGACGCGGTAGAGGGCTTCGCCGAAGCGGAGTTCCGCTTCATAGCCGTCCCATTCCGGCGGCAAGGCCGGATCAAGATGCAGGCGGTCACCGCGCTTGGTGACGCCGAGGATGCCTTCCGTCGCCACGCGATAGAACCAGCCGGCCGAGCCGGTGTACCAGGTCCAGCCGCCCTGTCCGCGACGCGGCTCGACGGAATAGATGTCGGCTGCAATCACATAAGGCTCGACGCGGTAGATATCCGGGTTGCGGCCATGGCTGACCGGGCTGATGAGCGAGAACAGCTTCCATGCTTCCGCCGTCTTGCCCATGCGGGCGAGCGCCAGAATGGCCCAGGTCGCACCGTGGGTATACTGTCCGCCATTCTCGCGGACGCCGGGCGGATAGCCCTTGATGTAACCCGGCTCCTGCACGGTTCTGTCGAAAGGCGGCGTGAAGAGGCGCAGCAATTCGCCCTCCTCATCCAGCAGGTACTTTTCGAGCGAGGCCATGGCCTGCTCGGCGCGCTTCGGATCGGCAACGCCCGACAGCACACTCCATGACTGGGCGATTGCATCGATCTGGCACTCGTCGCTGTCCTTCGAGCCAAGCGGCGCGCCGTTGTCGTAGAAGCCGCGGCGATACCATTCACCGTCCCAGCCGTCGCGGTCGAGCGCCGCCGTCAGGCTTTCCAGATGGGCTTTCCAGATGTCGACGCGTTTCTTGTCCTTGCGCGCTTCGGCAATCGGAATGAATCTGCCGAGCGTATAGGCGAGGAACCAGCCGAGCCACACGCTCTCGCCCTCGCCCTTCACGCCGACCAGATTCATGCCGTCGTTCCAGTCGCCGCCAAGGATCAGCGGCAGGCCGTGCTTGCCGGTCCGCGTCACCGCGAGATCAAGCGCCAGGGCGCAATGCTCGTAGAGGCTTGCCGTGTCCTTTGAGATTTCGGGCTCATAGAAGGCGTCGTGTTCACCCTCCTCAAGCTTGCGTCCTTCGAGGAACGGCAGCTTTTCGTCGAGGATGGCGCGGTCGCCCGTCGTCTCGACATAGAGCGACGTACCATAGCCGAGCCAGACGACATCGTCCGAGATCAGCGTGCGGACGCCTGCGCCCGTGGCAGGCAACCACCAATGCTGGACATCGCCTTCCGGGAACTGGCGCGATGCGGCATTGAGGATCTGCGCGCGGGCAAGCGTCGGATCGATGAGCAGCAGCGACAGCGTGTCCTGCAACTGGTCGCGGAAGCCGAACGCACCGCTTGCCTGATAGAAGGCGGCACGCGCCCAGATACGGCAGGCAATCGCCTGATAAGGCAGCCAACCATTGACCAGAAGGTCGAAAGCCGGATCGGGTGTTTTCACCTGAACGCGGTCGAACAGGCCTTCCCACTGTTGCCTTGCAGCGGCAAGCCTGTCGCTGAACGAAACCTTGCGGGTCTCGGCGATCAGCGTCTTTGCCTGCTTCTGGTCCGCGGCATTGCCGAGCAGGAAGACGACCTCACGTGCTTCGCCGGGGCCGACTTCAATATCGAGGGCAAGCGCCGCACAAGGGTCGCGGCCTGCTTCGACCGTGCCCGAAAGCGCCTTGCCAGCCAGCACGACCTCGGGCCTGTCCACCGAACCGGTGGTACCGATGAACTCGCTGCGGTCGGCGGTGACGGATTGTGGCTTCTCGGTTGCCGTAAAGAAGGCGATCTGCCCGGACTTGTCGGGATGATACGGATTGCCTGCAAAGAGCGCACCCAGTTCCTCGTCCTGCGACGGCACGATGAAAGGCACGTTCTTGGCGCGGGCATTGCCCAGCACCCATTCCACATAACCATAGACGCGCAGCTTGCGCTTGGAGCGCCCCTTGTTGGTGATGGTCAGGCGCGAGAGACGCACCGGCTTGTCCGTATCCACGATGTGGGTCAGGTCTAGCGCCAGTTCGCCATGCTGTGCCCCGAAGCTCGAATAGCCGTGGCCATGGCGCGCTTCGTAAGTCACCGCCTCGTCGCGCAACACGCTTGCGGTTGGCGCAAAGGTGCGGCCCGTTTCACGGTCGAGGATATAGATCGCCTCGCCCGGACGGTTCGTGACCGGATCGTTCGCCCATGGGGTGAGCTGATAATCGCGGCTGTTGCCTGCCCAGGTGAAGGCCGAACCTTCCGCCGAGACATGGAAGCCGAAATTCGGATTGGCAATCACATTGATCCACGGATGCGGCGTGGTGGTGCGATTGTTGATGCGCACCACATAAGAGCCATCCTCGGCAAAGCCGCCATAGCCGTTCCAGAAGCGGAGATCGTCACCGGACGGAGCCGGACGGTTCACCGCAGGCTTGACCACAGGACGGCGTTCTTCCGTCCCACGCTCGATGGCGACAGGCGCGAGACCGGCAGCGCCCAGTCCCTGAGCGGACATCTGTGCCGAAGCCTGACCGCCAATCGCGGTCTTGGCGTCGCGCGCAGCCAGATCGACAATGATTTCCTCGCTGCGGCGCAACTGCTCGGCCAGCGAGCCGTTCTGTGCGTGCATGACGATACGCGCCGAAGCCAGCAGCGTGTTGTAGCTTTCGTCGCTCATCTGGTCGCGGCGCACCGCGAAGATGTGCGGCTGGCCACCGCCACGGGCGCGGAACCCTTCGACGATCCAATCGATGGCGCGCTGTGTATCCTGCGCATAGGAGAAAGCACGCTCGTTGACCGCAACGACATCGACGGTCAGGCCCTTCGAGCGCCAGTATTCCTGCGCGCGCAGCACACCTCGCAACACGTCGAGATCGGCTTCGTTGTCGATGCGCAGCGCGAAGATCGGATAATCGCCCGAAATCGACATCGGCCAGAGGTCCGACTGCTTGCCAAGGCCGCTGGCGATGGTTTCCGGCGGCTGGCGCAATGTCCGCTCCGGATAAAGCAGATAGGCGGCGACCTTCTGGTAATCGGCAGCTTCCGCCGGCTTGATGCCAATATGATAGAGCTGCACCTGCGAACTGGTCCACGACAGGGAATATTCGCGGGCGAAGGTTTCCGGATGGCGATGCAGCGCCACGGCGTGTTCCACCGCATCGCGGCTGCCGCCTGCGAAGGTCCAGAAAACGAGGCTCACCTTTTTATGCGCCGGAACGCGGACGCGCGTGCGCACCGAAGCAATCGGGTCGAGCACGCAGCCCTGACTGCCGGTGAACTTGGCGCCCGGATCGAAGGCAGCCGCATCGCGCAGGCTGCGGCCGCGCCCGACAAAGGCACGGCGGTCGGTTTCGACTTCCGTCTCGCGGATCGAGCCGGAAAGATCGGTCACGAAATGCGCGACATGAATATCGGGGTCGGACGGCCCGCGCTTGCGGCGCTTGGCATAGATGGTCGAACCGTTATCGGAGATTTCGGTTTCCACGAACATCTTGGCAAAGGCCGGATGGGCGGCATCGCTGTCGCTGTCGGTCAGCACCAGTTCCGCATAGGAAGTGACCTCGATCATGCGGTCGCGGGCCGACGTGTTGATGATGTCGAGCCTGCGGCCCTCACCATCGGATTCCGACGACACGATCACTTCCATGACGGTCTTGATATCACCGGCGGTCTTGTAGAACTCCGCCTTGTCCTCGGTGAAGACTGTCTTGGTTTCCTCTTCCGGGTTGCGGACCGGCTCGCCGGTTGCCGACCACCAGTAGCCGCTTTCCATGTCGCGCAGGAACAGGAACGTACCCTGAAGGTCTTCCGACGCATCGGCGTGGAAACGGGTGATGTCCCAATTGTGCCAGCGGCTGTAGCCCGAGCCATTGGCCGTCACCATCAGCGCATATTGCCCGTTCGACATCATATGCGTGGTGCGCGGCGCCTTAAACGGCTTGTCGACGATCCGCATCGGCGCGTCGTCGAAACCGCCGGAATCCACCCGCATCGGGTTTTCCGTCTTGGCGTAGATCATCGGGATTTCGCGCGGCGCCTTTTCCTGCAGCAGCAGTTCGGCAGCCTCGATCACCGGATCGGAGTGGAAGCGTTCGCGCATCCGGCCTTCGAAGATCACGTTATTGACCGCGATGATCGACATGCCATGATGGTGGGCATAGTAGTTCTTCACGACCGCACAGGTTTCACCTTCGCGGACACGCGACGGGGTGAAGTCCACCGAATCGTGGAAGCCGTAGCGTCCAAGCGCACCGAGCTTGGCAAGGCGCTTGAGGTTGGCGACGGCTGCGGCAGGCTGATATTGCGCGGCAAGCAGGCTCGCATAGGGCGCGATGACGGCGTTGCGCGACAGGCCGCGCTGCAGGCCGAGGTTCGGGACGCCGAAATTCGAATACTGGTAGTTCATATGCGCGTCGCGCGCATTGAACGCCGCTTCCGAAATACCCCATGGCAGGCCGCGCGAGGTCGCATAGTCGATCTGGCGCTGCACCACAAGCTTGTTGGTCTGGTCGAGCAGAGAACCGAGCGGCTCGGACATGACCAGCGGCGGCATCAGATATTCGAACATCGAGCCGGACCAGGAGAGCAGAGCGCCCTTCCAGCCCACCGGCACCAGAAGACGGCCAAGCTTGAACCAATGCTCGACCGGCACGTCGCCCTTGGCGATGGCAAACAGGCTCGCCAGGCGCGCTTCCGATGCGAGAAGATCGTAGCAGCTTTCGTCCAGTTCGTTTTCCTGCACGCGGAAACCGATGGAAAGCAGGCGGCGTTCTTTCCGTTCCAGGAAGCCGAACTGCATGTCGAATGCCAACTGGCGCGAACGGGTCGCGAGATCGCGCAGGCGCTCCCGCAGCGCGTCCGTGTCGTGTTCGCCGATGGAATCGTCCGTATGCGCCTTGCAGGTATCGACCAGAATGCGCGCCCATTCCACGGCTTCGGCGCTTGCCGGGGTTTCAATCTCGCCGTCGAGTTCATCCATCAGCCGGACGATGTCGGTCGCGAAAAGCGACAGGTTGATGGTGCGGAAGGACGCCGTTTCCGGCTCGTCCTTGATGGACAGCACGGCGCGGCGGAAATTGGCGATCCGCTCTTCCAGGCGGCGGCGCAGAGGACGCAGAATCCGGCGGTCGTCCGGGATTTTCGCGATTGTCTCTTCAAGGATGTCGTTGACATCGAGAATGCCGTCGAGGTCGCCCTGCATATAGACGGACGGCGCTTCCGCCCATTCTTCCATGGCCGAGGAGAGCGTGACCAGATGGCCGGCAAGGTTGCCGCTATCCACCGCCGAGACATAAAGCGGACGCATCGGCGTCAGCGTGTTGGTCTCGTACCAGTTATAGAGATGGCCCTGATATTTCTCCATCTTCTCGAGCGTCGCGACCGTCGCCTCGACGCGATCCAGCGTTTCGCCGAAGCCGATCCAACCGAAATCGCGGGCCGCAACAACCGACAGGAGATAGACACCGATATTGGTCGGCGATGTGCGCTGCGCGACAATCGGCGCCGGGTCTTCCTGGAAATTGTCCGGCGGCAGATGGTTGTTTTCCTCGTTGGCGAAATCGGCAAAATAACGCCAGGTCCGGCGCGCATAGCGGCGCAGGTCGGACTTGTCGGAAGAAAGCACTTCCAGCGTGTCCTGCGGCTTGGCCGACCGGCTGACCAGCCAGGCGATCAGCGGCGAGGCAAACCAGATGACGGCGAAAGGTGCCGCGATCAGCGCGGCGTGGCTTTCAGCGGCAAGCGGGACGAAGATCGCCAGTCCCGCAATGGCCATGGCGGGCCACATGAGCTGGAAATAGAACAACAGCGTATCGGGCGAGGTTCTCGCCTGCGCCGCCGTGCGCCATTCCAGAAGATTGCGGTGCGAGACGAACAGGCGATAGACGGTGCGCGCAATGGCGTCCGCCATCAGGAACGCCGAATGGGCGATGAAGGTGGTGCGCAGCGCCACATCCGCCGTGCCGAGCGCAATGTCGGTCAGCACCGACTGCGCGTGGCCTTTCAGCGAATAGTCCATGTTACGCGGAATGAGATTGGTGACAATCCCGAAGGTGGGCGCCACGAACATGGAAAGGATGAGGAAGCCCTGCCAGACGGCAGCGGGCCCGATTGGCAGCACGCTCCAGCCGACAACGGCTGCAATCAGCCACAGGATCGGATTGAGCGAGCGGCGCAGATTGTCGACCATCTTCCAGCGCGTGATGGCGCTGACACCGGCATTGGTGGAGAAAAGCCACGGCAGAAGCTGCCAGTCGCCACGCGCCCAGCGATGGTGGCGCGACACGTCGACATTATAGCCGGTCGGATAATCCTCGACCACCTCGACGTCGCTGACGAGCGCCGCGCGGGCATAGCCGCCTTCGAGAAGGTCGTGGCTGAGCAGCGTGTTTTCCGGCACGCGGCCCTTCAGCGCGGCCTCGAAAGCATCGATGTCGTAAAGGCCCTTGCCGGTGAAGGTGCCTTCGCCGAGCAGGTCCTGATAGGTGTCGGATACGGCAAAGACGTAAGGATCGATACCGCGATTGACCGAGAAGACGCGCTGCAGGAACGACGCCTCGTCGCCGGTGGTGAGCGAAGGCGTGACGCGCGGCTGGAGAATGCCGTAGCCGCGGATGACCTTGCCGGTCTTTTCGTCGATGATCGGGCGGTTCAGCGGATGGCTGAGCTTGCCGGCCAGATGCGTGACGGATTCCGGCGTCAGACGCGTATCGGCGTCCAGCGTCATCACATATTTGATTTCCTTCGGCAGGCGCTCGTCGGCGGGGAAGAAGCTGGTATCCTGATCGCCGCGCAACAGCAGGTTCAGCTCATGCAGCTTGCCGCGCTTGCGCTCCCAGCCCATCCAGCAATTCTGCTTCTCGTTGAACAGGCGGCGGCGATGCAGAAGGAAAAAGCGCGGCTGGTCGTCGCCCGTATAGTGCTCGTTGAGCTTGGCGATTTCCTCTCGCGCATATTCGTAGATTTCCATATCCGCAGGCGTGATCTCGTGCTTCGCATCGGTCCAGTCGCTGACCAGTGCGAAATAGATTTCACCACGCGGATTGGTGAGATAGTGCACTTCGAGATTGCGGATCTGCTCGTCGATGGAATCACGCGAGGTGATGAAGGTCGGCACCGCGACCAGCGTGCGCGCCTCTTCCGGCAGGCCTTCCTTATATTCAAAACCGATGAGCCGTGTCGGTTGCACGAACCACGGCACCAGCGCATTGAACAGCGAATAGGACGCATCCATCGCCGGGAAGAGCGCCAGCAGCGTGAACAGCGTGCGCAGATCGGTCGAAAGACCGGCGCGGATCATGCAGTAATTGACGAGAGTGAGAATCAGGATCGTGAAGATCGCCGTGGGAATGAACAGGCCCCAGAGGCCAAGACCGCGATAGAAACGCAGCGCCTTGACGCCGAAAGGCGCGTGATAGCCGCAGACTTTTTCCAATTCCCTGCGGCCTTCGCCGGAGAGGTAATAGGCGATGGCGCCCTTGCCTTCGGCTTCAGGGTGCCCGGCCTTTTCGGCGCGGTGGCCGTCCTCGGCCAGCTTGAGCGCCGCCCATGTGATATCGATTTCGCTCATATCCGAATAGCGGGCGAGCTTTTCGATGGTGACGCGATAGGCGTTGCGGGAGCGGAAATCCAGAAGCTCGAAATCGCTGTGGTCGCGCAGGATCGCATCGACCTCGTTGACGGTTTCGAACCAGGTTTCCCAGTCCACGTCGTCAATGGACTTGAGCGAACGGATCACGTTGCCCATCGTCACGCCGCCGGTGGACTGGCGGGCATGTTCCTCGACGATGGCGTCTTCGGGGTTGCTGCCTTCCTGTTCCAGTATCCGTTCCAGCCAGCTTGCAGCAGCCGTTGTGTCGGTGGAGGCGGAGCGCAGGCGATAAAGAAGGTGGGTCGCGAAGGTGCTGTCGCGGGCGGCATCGGCATATTGCGCCAGGACCGAATCCAGCTCAGTGCCATCGGCTGCAACCACAATGCGGTCGGCGGCGGTATTGGCGAGATTGCGCATGATGCGCGCGCGGTCGACGCGCAGCGCCAGACGCCGCGCATTCTCGATCAGGAAATAGCGCACCGCGGAAGGCAGCGCCCACAATTCACCGATCTTGAGCGGCTCGACGGTCTGGAAACCCTTGACGATGGCCGTCAGCGTCTTCAGCGAAAAATTGCTGTCCGTATGGGCGACATAGAGCCAGGCCAGCGCGAAAATGCGCGGCATGCCTTCATAGTGCCCGGTCGCAGCCTTGTAGAGCGGCAATTGGCGGATGAAGCGGCGCGGCAGGTCGCGGCGGGCCTGCTGCACGTTCTTGTCGATCTGGTAATGGTTGTCGAGCAGCCATTGCGCGGCTGGCGTGATGGTTTCGCCCGCGCGCGACGCCGCATCGGAAGCGCGATAGGCGTGCAGGATCAGCTTGCCGTTTTCAGACAGGCGCTGATCGAACGGGAAGGCAATATAGCCCGGCAGCGGAATGTCTTCACCCCGCGCCACGGCAGCGGCAAGCGCGCCAAGTTCTTCCTCGGTCTTGTATAAGGCCCGGATGGGAGATGGCTGCTCGGGCGGAATCCCGACCGACGCACGATGTTCGCTGGATTCGGGTTCCATCGAAGGTTTCTGCATCGGCGATTTATTCTCGGTAGAGGTTGATCTGGAGAGCGAAGAAGACAATTCCGGCATCTGCCTTAACAGCCTTTCCGAAGGAAATGAGTTATCTGCGGCGGGTGGATACTGACATTAGTCCGAATTTTCATTTCAGGGAAACGGCAGTATCCGTGATCGGTTCCCTGAATGTCGAGCGCATTTGGCCAAAATGCGACGGCGCAATGTGCTGATATTCAAACCGTTTAAATCGCAACGCACAATTCTTTCCGCCCATTAATTTTGCGTTATGAAATTCCCCATTCACTGCAACCCTAACATATTGAAAATAAAAATAATACTACCGCAGGTAACGCCTTGCAAAATTTCAGCGCCGCAAGGCTCGTGCTCGCCGATAGAAAGCCGATAGAGAAAAGCCCGGCAGATGCGCGGGAATCACCGCGTGTCTGCCGGGCCTTGCGTTTCGGTTCACCGGAAAGTGACGATCAGGAACCGGTGTTCTCCGCCGGAAAAAGCTTCCAGTAACGCGGGCGAAAAGCGATGCGGCTCTTTTCCGCGGCTGGATGTTCGGCTGGAATTTCGATCTCGACCCGCTCGCGTGCGCCGCCGACTTCCAGTTCGACGCGCCGCTTGCCGCCCGAACGGCGGCTTGCCACCACCGTGCCAGCGATGCAGCCGCCGCAACCGTCCAGCAATTCGACATCGTGCGGACGGAAGAAGAGCTGCGCATCCCCGTCCGCCACGCCCTCAGCGGTCAGGCCGATATTGCGGTCCACCAGCCAGACCTCACCCTTTTCAACCCGCACCGGAAGCGTGCTCGATTCGCCGATAAAGCCGTAGACGCCGGGGGAATTCGGATTGTCATAGACTTCGTCCGGTGTGCCGACCTGCTCGATACGACCCTGGCTCATCACCACCACGCGGTCGGCAAGCTCCAGCGCCTCGTCCTGATCATGGGTCACGAAAACGGTGGTGTGGCCGGTCTTGTCGTGGATCTCGCGCAGCCAGCGGCGCAGTTCCTTGCGCACCAGCGCATCGAGCGCGCCGAACGGTTCGTCGAGAAGCAGGACTTTCGGTTCGATGGCCATGGCGCGGGCGAGCGCCACGCGCTGGCGCTGGCCGCCGGAAAGCTGAGCCGGATAGCGCTTTTCCAGCCCCTGCAACTGCACGAGATCGAGCAGCTCCAGCGCGCGGCTGCGAATGGCCTCACTCGACGGGCGCGTCGCGCTCGGGCGAACCTTGAGGCCGAAGCCGATATTGTCCGCAACCGTCATATGGCGAAACAGCGCATAATGCTGGAAGACGAAACCGACATTGCGTTCCTGCACGCTCTTCTGCGATGCGTCCTCGTCACCGAAAAAGATGGTGCCTTCAGTCGGGGTTTCCAGCCCGGCAATGAGGCGCAAAAGCGTAGTCTTGCCTGAGCCGGAAGGCCCGAGCAAAGCGATCAGCTCGCCGGAACGAATATCCAGCGAGACATTATGCAACGCCGGGAAGCGAGCGAACTCCTTACGCACACCGGCAACACGAACTTCCATTCCCAATCCTTTCCCCTGCCGCCATGCGGCCATGCTTCTTCAAATGTTAGTGCCCGTTGCCGCTACCGGCCAGTTCATCGCCATAGCGCAATTCCAGCGCCGTCTTGATGGCGAGCGTCAGCAGCGCCAGAAATGCCAGGAGCGACGCCACCGCGAATGCGCCGACGAAATTATATTCGTTGTAGAGAATTTCCACATGCAGCGGCATCGTATTGGTGAGGCCGCGAATATGTCCAGAGACGACGGAAACGGCCCCGAATTCGCCCATTGCACGCGCATTGCAGAGCAGAACCCCGTAGAGCAGCCCCCATTTGATGTTGGGCAGCGTCACATAGCGGAAGGTCTGCCAGCCATTGGCGCCGAGCGAAATCGCCGCCTCCTCGTCGCCGGTTCCCTGCTCCTGCATCAGCGGGATCAGTTCACGCGCAACGAAGGGAAATGTGACGAACACAGTTGCCAGCACAATGCCCGGAACGGCGAACAATATCTCGATCCCATGCCGCGACAGCCACGGACCGAGCAGGCTGTGACTTGAGAACAGCAGCACGAAAACAAGGCCGGAAATGACCGGCGACACGGAAAAAGGCAGGTCGATCAGCGTCGTCAGCAACGCCTTGCCCTTGAATTCGAACTTGGCGATAGCCCACGCCGCCGCAATGCCGAACACCAGATTGAGCGGCACGGCAATGGCTGTAACCAGGAGGGTCAGCTTTATCGCAGCCCAGGCGTCCGGCTCGACCAGCGCCGCCAGATATTCACCCGCGCCCTTGCGGAAGGCTTCCACGAAGACCGCGATGACCGGCAGGATGAGGAAAAGCGCCAGAAAAGCCAGCGCCAGAGCGATCAACGTGATGCGCGTCGGCAGACTTTCGGTGACGGCGCTTCGGCCTTCGCGGGAGGAGGAAGCGGCAGGTTCATTCGCCATGACCATATTTCCTCCGTGTCCACGACTGGATGAGATTGATGAAAAGCAGCATGGCGAAGGAAAGCGCCAGCATCACCGTGGCAAGTGCTGTCGCCCCGGCATAATCATATTCCTCAAGCTTGATGACGATCAGAAGCGGCGCGATTTCCGAGACATAGGGCGTGTTGCCCGCGATGAAGATGACCGAGCCATATTCGCCGACGCCGCGCGCGAAGGCGAGCGCGAAGCCGGTAAGGATCGCCGGTTGCAGGCTTGGCAGCAGCACCCGCCAGATCGTCTGGAAGCGCGAAGCGCCAAGCGTTGCCGCTACCTCTTCGACCTCGCGGCTGATTTCCTCCATGATCGGCTGCACCGTGCGCACCACGAAGGGCAGGCCGATGAAGATCAGCGCGATAACGATGCCCACCCGCGAGAACGCAACCCGGATGCCCAAGGGTGCCAGCAGGCTGCCGACCCAGCCATTCGGCGCGTAGATCGCGGCAAGCGCGATACCGGCCACCGCCGTTGGCAGCGCGAACGGAATATCGACGATGGCATCGACAAAGCGGCGGCCCGGAAAGCGATAGCGCACCAGAACCCAGGCGAGGATGACGCCGAAGACGACATTGACCAGCGCCGCGATGAAGGCGGTGCCGAAGCTCGTTTCAAGGGCTTTCAATGTGCGCTCGTCGGTGATGAGACGCCAGAAGCCGAAAAGGCCGACTTCGGAGGAACGCAGCACCAATGCCGCAAGCGGAATGAGTATGAGAAGGGTCAGATAGGCAACACTGAAGCCGAACGTCAGCCCGAAACCGGGAATGACGCTCGGCCTTCGAAAGTGCGACCCTGCTCTGGCCCGTGCAGGGAGCGAAGTCATGCGCTGGTTTGTTCCCTCTTTATTTATTTGCCGGGCTTGTAGAGCTGGTCGAAGGTTCCTCCATCGCCGAAATGATAGGGCTGCGCCTTGGCCCACCCGCCGAAAATGGGATCATCGATCGTCACCAGCGTCAAGTCGGGAAACTTGCGCTGTTTGTCGGCGGGAATAACATCAGGCTTGGACGGACGGTAGAAGTGCTTGGCGGCAAGGGCCTGTCCTTCCGGCGAATAAAGATATTCGAGATAGGCCTGCGCCAGCTTGGTGGTGCCGTTTTCCTCGGCATTCTTGTCCACGACCGCGACCGGCGGCTCGGCCAGGATCGACTGCGGCGGAACGACGATGTCGAAGGCGTCCTCGCCAAATTCCGCGACCGAAAGATAGGCTTCGTTTTCCCAGGCAAGCAGCACATCGCCCAGCTGACGCTGCACGAAAGTGGTCGTCGCGCCGCGCGCGCCAGTGTCGAGGACAGGCACATGACGGAACAGCTCGCCGATGTAATCCTTGATCTTCTGCTCGTCGCCGCCGTATTGCTTATGGGCCCAGGCCCATGCGGCGAGGTAGTTCCAGCGCGCGCCGCCGGACGTCTTCGGGTTCGGCGTGATGACCTCGACGCCATCCTTCACCAGATCGCCCCAATCCTTGATGCCCTTGGGATTGCCCTTGCGCACGAGGAAAACGATGGTGGAGGTATAGGGGGCGGAATTGTTGGGCAGGCGCTTGCGCCAGTCCTTGTCGATCTTGCCCGACAGCGCGGCAATGGCGTCGATATCGCTTTCGAGCGCCAGCGTGACCACATCGGCCTTGATGCCGTCGATCACCGAACGAGCCTGCTTGCCCGACCCGCCATGGGAGGCGCGAATGGTGACGGTTTCGCCGGTTTCCGCCTTCCAGTGGGCGGCAAAGGCGGCGTTGTAATCCTTGTAGAGTTCACGCGTCGGATCATAGGACACGTTGAGAAGCGCCTGGTCGGCAAAGCTTTGCCCGACCGTTCCGGCCAGCGAAACGGCTGCTACCAATGCCGCCAGAGTGAGCGAAAATCTCGATATCTTCATGACCGCCTCCATGTTTCATTGGTCAAGACAGTATCAGAGCTCTTTGACGACAGGATGCCACAAGCCGGTCGTTATTTGAAACGACTTCGAAAAATCCGCGCAGTTTTAAGGAGA
This sequence comes from Ochrobactrum sp. PL_is501, assembly GCF_055816895.1. Taxonomy (NCBI): domain Bacteria; kingdom Pseudomonadati; phylum Pseudomonadota; class Alphaproteobacteria; order Hyphomicrobiales; family Brucellaceae; genus Ochrobactrum; species Ochrobactrum sp. PL_is501. Next base: position 502,170 of record NZ_JBVPGR010000036.1, read on the forward strand.
TTTCGAGGATAATTTTTTCACCGGCAGGTCGAAACATACCGGCGATAGCGTCATTCACTCACATTCACCCACGGGGCCAGCATGCGCGATGCCCCAAATGGGTGAGGCCCGAACTGGGGTTGCGGGGGGCAAGTATTGGTCCGGGCCTCTGCCGGTCTGACGACCAGCAGGCTAACAACGGGCGAAACCTGTTTCGGTTGCACGAAAACTTCATGGGACGGCGAATATTTTTTCGCTTTCGTTTGCAAGCGCTTCGGGCGCTGCCCCATCCCACTTGAACCACGCCGTCTAAGAGCTATTCTTCCCCGATGATTGGCTGACCAGAGGATTTTCATCATGGCATTTGGCAAACGCTATATAGGCACGCTTTTCGTGACTGCGGGTCCGGCATTGGTGCTGGCATCCTCTGTCTACGCGCAGGCTCAGGAGGTAAACCCGATCGAACGGGTCGATTATATCTGCGAACGCGGAATCGTCGTGCCTGCCACCTATATCCGCAACGGCAGCGGGCCCGGTTTTGCGGTCATCGATGCCGAAGGCAAGATGATCGCGCTGCAATGGCACGACAATCTCAAGAAATATGTCGCCGTGGACGAACAGGACAGCTATCGCTGGAGCGACAATGACGGTCAGGCGGTACTGAGTCACCTCGAAGCCGATCACACGGCCAAGGAAGTGACGCTGCTTTCCGCCTGCCGCGCAGACGATTCGGAGGAATAGCCCGGAAACGGATCAGGGGACGAGATAATGCTTGTCCCACTCGTCCTGGGGCACTTCATCGCCAATGTCGTAGCGGAAGGAAACGATATTGATGTGATCCTTGTCGGCCTTGCAGACAAAGGACAGCCTGTACCAGTGTTCATGGCTGCGGAATGCCGCGCCATCGGCCTTGATGGAATTCTTCTTGGTCACCGGATCGGAAAAGGCGTAGGCCAGAACCTTGTCGACGGAAAACTTGCCCTGTTCCCGCGTGATGCGCTCCATGGCTTCCACGTCGCATCGCTGCTCCAGGCGGGTCGCCGGGTCAAGCTTTTCAAGCTGGGCCTTTTCGGAGGCATTCATGGCGAAGGACGGGACAACCGCCATGCCGAAGGAAAGGAAACCGGCAAGGGCGGACGCAGGCAACACAACAGACATGCATTTCATCGGATTTTCGGGAACTCCTCAACCGCTCATATTTTCGATGGCAATAATACGCATCTTTTACAGCGATGTCTGGATTATCACCGGAAAGTTATCGCTGGCCAACAGGAGGCTACTACCCCGTCCCGCTGCGGACCAGCCCTTCCACATAGGTTCGGTTGCGCCCGCCTTTCTTGGCGGCGTAGAGAATCTTGTCAGCCTTGTCGACCGTCTGCCAGAAATCGCCCTGCTCGGTCAGGCGGACACAGCCGATGCTGCATGTGACGTTGATTTCCTTCGGCAGGCACTGGAAAGGATGTCCTTCTATATTGCGGCGTATTCCTTCCAGAAGCTGGAAGACATTATCGGCCTGCATTTCATGGACGCAGATCACGAATTCCTCACCGCCTGTGCGGGCAATCAATGACCGCTCGCCCAGGAGCTTGCGCAGGATTCCTGCAAATTCTTGCAGCACAGCGTCGCCTGCCGCGTGGCCATAGGCATCATTCAGCGCCTTGAAGTAGTCGATATCGCATACGGCGACCCAGCCCGACTGGCCGTTTTTTGTGTGCGAAAGCGCGTTATAGCGCATTTCCAGACCACGCCGGTTGAGAAGCCCTGTGAGCGGATCGCTGTCGCGTTCACGCGAAAGCTCGGTGATACGGTCATAGCCGGCTGCCCCCAGCAGGGCGAAGCCGGTCAGGACCGCCGCAACGGCCGTGGAAAACACCGTCCATTGCCAGAAGACGGTCCGGGTAAAATCGTCATCATTGACATTGCCAAGCAGCGAACCTGCGGTCAAAAACGTGCGCGGCAGGAAATGCAGCGCCACCAGAACCAGCATCGCCCCCAGCAACTTGTCCACCAGCGGCCCCCGGAACAGCCGCCGCGCTCGCCATGCGAACGAGAGAATCAAGGTCGCCATCCCCAGATTGAGCACATAGACCCGCGACAGAAGATCTGGCTTGACATAGCAATAATACCAGACGCCGCCGACGATGAGCGCGAAACTCAATGCATAGAAGGCGGGCTGAAGGCGCAAGCCGCTTCGCTGCAGGATGCCATAGCCGCCAGCCAGCGCGCCGCCCACATAGAATGCGGCGGAAAGCACCGTGTTCAGGTTCTCATCCGCAGGAACATTGCCAAGCTGGACCAGCATGGCAATGCCAATCAGCAGGAAACATGCGCCGTACGGCACGAGAAACCGGCGGCCGCGATCGGAAAGCCACGCTGTGAAAAAAGCGAGCGAGAAGAGCAGCAGAACGGCAGGAAGAACAAATTTCATATAAATAATGCGCGCGAGCCACAACTTTGGGAAGAAGCCTTATCGCGCCCTCTCAAGAAAATTACAATTACGTAAATTAAAACATTTCTATGAAACAGCCATATGAGGACGGGCGGCGCGCCCTCAGGGCGAGGATGCTGGACCGAATATCGCGCGTTCCGTCGTGCTTTCGCTCTTGATTTCGTCGGGCGGTCCGTGTTTGTAACCTGCAAACGCTGCCGTAATATGCGCTATCATGCGCATCACGCGGTCCCGTCGCGAAAGGAAGAGACATGAAGCCCGTTTTCCTGCAATTGCAGTGTGCGCCCGGCAAGACCTATGAAGTTGCCGATACACTCTTTCAGCGCGAAATCGTTTCCGAGCTTTATTCCACCAGCGGCGAGTTCGACCTTCTGGCCAAGATCTACATTGCCGAGGATCAGGATATCGGCAAGTTCATTGCCAAGAACGTCCTCGACATTCCCAACATCGTTCGCTCGCTGACGACGCTGACCTTCACCGCGTTCTGACACCGCTCCCGAACCGGCGGCAGGCCGGGTAAAGATTTGATTCACCATTCGCGCATTATCATGTCGGCGAAAGGAACCTCTGCTTGCGCTCGCGCATTTCCTGCGTGAAGGGCTTACCTCAAAAAGGAGGCAGCGAGACCAGTGATGAACGATCTTGGACAGCGGCGGGTACTGGTGGTGGAAGACGAGGTTTTCGTCGCCCTTGACGTCGCCGCGACTGTCGAGGATGCCAACGGAACCGTTCTTGGTCCCGTCGGCACCGTCCGGCAGGCGATAGACATCATCAACCGCAACGAAGTCGACGCGGCCATTCTTGACGTGAACCTTGCCGATGGCGATGTGGAAGCGGTGCTGGACCGGCTGAAAAGCCGCGATGTCTTCGTGGTCATCCACACCGGCGGCGGATTGCCCGCCCGTCTGGCGGACCGCTACCCGGAAGTGCCGGTTTTCCAGAAGCCGATCCCGCCCTCCGTGCTGACGCGGGCGCTGGCCTCCGCCCTGGCTTCGCACATGGCATGATGAGGCAGGATGCGGCCAACATTTCCCGATTTCGCAACCGTGCTGAAGGAAGTCGAGGCTGAACAAGGCCCGGCGAGCGACAGCCGCGGCCCGCAATTCGGATTTGCTTCCGCCGTCTTTTCCGCAGGGTTTGGCGATGCGCCCGCAACATCGCGCCAGCCGGACGATCTGCAAAGCCTGTTCGATATTGAACCCCTGCCCGAGCCCGCGCCGTTCCGGGAAAGACAGGCGATGGAAGCGCGCATGAAAAAACAGTCGCCGGAAGCGATCCGTCAGGAGCTCGACCTGCGCCCCGGCCTGAAGCGTGCCGAACTTCAGCAGCGGCGCCGCAGCTTTGCCGCCAGCAACCATCCAGACCGCCTGCCGGAAGAGTTTCGCCCCGCCGCCGAACAGCGGATGAAAACCGCAAACGCCCTGCTCGACGCCGCCATGGCCAGCACCTCATCGTAACGCCAAGCAATTTCGTTACGTTTTCAATGCAAAATCTTTTGCATTATGACTGCAACGTGCTAGATTGCCTTGTCTGTGCCTGCGAAAGCTGTCGCACGCCGGAACCCTTTCCGTTGTCCGCAAGCCTGCGAATGGTCCTGCCTCCCTCATAAAATGGGACAATATGGGGCAATTTGCGCTTTGCTCAGCGGGGGCGGTTCTGTCATAGCGGTTAGAATTAGAATAGTTCCTAAAAGGTTTGAAAATGCCTCCTTATCGTTCGCGTACAACCACCCACGGTCGCAACATGGCCGGCGCGCGCGGCCTATGGCGCGCCACCGGCATGAAGGATGAGGATTTCGGCAAGCCGATCATTGCCGTGGTGAACTCGTTCACCCAGTTCGTGCCCGGCCACGTGCACCTGAAGGATCTCGGCCAGCTCGTCGCGCGCGAAATCGAAAGCGCTGGCGGCGTGGCAAAGGAATTCAACACCATCGCGGTCGATGACGGCATCGCCATGGGCCATGACGGCATGCTCTATTCGCTGCCGTCGCGCGAGCTCATCGCCGACTCGGTCGAATATATGGTCAATGCGCATTGCGCCGATGCGATGGTCTGCATTTCCAACTGCGACAAGATCACCCCCGGCATGCTGATGGCGGCGCTCCGCCTCAATATCCCGGTCGTGTTCGTTTCTGGCGGGCCGATGGAAGCGGGCAAGGTTGTCTGGGACGATCAGGTCAAGAAGCTCGACCTCGTTGATGCGATGGTTGCCGCCGCCGACGATCACTACTCCGACGATCAGGTCAAGGCCATCGAACGCTCCGCCTGCCCGACCTGCGGTTCGTGCTCGGGCATGTTCACCGCCAATTCGATGAACTGCCTCACCGAAGCGCTCGGCCTGTCGCTGCCGGGCAACGGTTCGACGCTCGCCACCCATGCCGACCGCAAGCGCCTCTTCGTGGAAGCCGGTCATCTGGTCGTCGATCTCGCGCGGCGTTATTACGAGCAGAACGATGAAAGCGTGCTGCCGCGCTCGATTGCAAGCTTCCCGGCCTTTGAAAACGCCATGACGCTCGACATCGCCATGGGCGGTTCGACCAATACGGTCCTGCATCTGCTTGCCGCCGCGCAGGAAGCGGAAATCGATTTCACCATGGCCGATATCGACCGCCTGTCGCGCCGCGTGCCGGTGCTGTGCAAGGTCGCGCCTGCCGTCGCCAATGTGCATATGGAAGACGTGCACCATGCGGGCGGCATCATGGGCATTCTCGGCCAGCTCGATCACGCGGGCCTGCTGACCACCGACGTTCCGACCGTGCACAGCGAAACGCTGGGCAAGGCGCTCGACCATTGGGACGTGACGCGCACCAACAGCGAAATGGTGCACAAATTCTATTCGGCTGCTCCCGGCGGCATCCCGACACAGGTTGCCTTCTCTCAGGAACGCCGTTTCGATCATGTCGATACCGACCGCGAGAAGGGCGTCATCCGCTCCAAGGAACATGCCTTCAGCCAGGACGGCGGTCTGGCCGTGCTTTACGGCAATCTGGCGGAAGACGGCTGCATCGTGAAGACGGCAGGCGTGGATGATTCCATCCTGAAATTCTCTGGCCCTGCCCGCATCTTCGAAAGTCAGGATTCGGCCGTGCTCGGCATTTTGAACGGCAAGATCAAGCCTGGCGACATCGTGCTGATCCGCTATGAAGGCCCGCGCGGCGGCCCCGGCATGCAGGAAATGCTCTACCCGACCAGCTATCTGAAATCGAAGGGGCTGGGCAAGGCTTGCGCGCTTGTCACTGACGGGCGCTTCTCGGGCGGCTCATCGGGCCTTTCGATCGGCCACGTCTCGCCAGAGGCAGCCGAAGGCGGCACGATCGGTCTGGTGCGCGAAGGCGATATCATCGATATCGACATTCCGAACCGCAAGATTCATCTGGCTGTTGACGATGCAACGCTGGCAGAACGCCGCGCCGAGCAGGACGCCAAGGGCTGGAAGCCAGCCGAGGAACGCAAGCGCAAGGTTTCCACCGCCTTGAAGGCTTACGCCGCCATGGCAACCAGCGCCGCCAAGGGCGCGGTGCGGAAACTGCCGGATTGATTTTATAGGAAAGAGAAGTAGTTTATCGACTACTTCTCTTTCTAAATTAATACATACTAATTTATACCTGTTTTTTTATAAACCACTTGAAACAGGGCACAATAAACGGAACGCTATCCTCTTAAGTGAGGAGCGATTCGTGAAGAGCGTATTTTTTTCATATTCGCATGTCGATGAGGCGCTGCGAGACGAACTTGAAAAGCATTTAGCCGTACTAAAACGGCAGGGCGTAATCGACACTTGGCACGACCGTCGAATTGGCGCAGGTCAAGAGATAGATCAATCGATAAACGACCGTATTAATACTGACGATATTATTCTACTGCTAATCAGCTCAGACTTCCTCGCCTCAGATTACTGTTATGACCGCGAAATGATTCGCGCTCTTGAAAGACATAATGCTGGCGACGCTGTCGTTATACCGGTAATTCTGCGGCCTTGCGATTGGCATACCAGTCCCTTCGGTAAGCTAAACGCTACGCCGCCGGACGGCAAGCCAATTACAAAATGGCCCAATCGCGATGACGCTTTTTTGGAAGTCACAAAAGCTATTCGAGAAATTCTAACAAAACGGCCTACTCGTCGAAATGCAGTCGAGAACAGCCCTCTAGCTCTCAAAGGCGCAACGGAACGCCCGCTAGCTTCTCAAGTTCGTTCATCCAACCTAAGAGTTGCAAAAAGCTTTAGTGAACGAGATAAGGATAAGTTTAAATATGAAGCATTCGAATACATTGCTCATTTTTTTGAGAACTCTCTAGCTGAACTGGAAAGTCGAAATCCAGATATAGAGACGCACTTTCGGCGTATCGATGGCGTCCGGTTCTTTGCTGGCATTTATCAGAACGGTAATGCAAGATCAAAATGTACTATATTTATTGGTGATAGCTTTGGAAATGGAATTTGCTATGCAGATGGCGAAACAACGCAAAATAACGCAATGAATGAATCCCTTCATGTGGAAGCGGATGAAAACTCAATGTTCCTTCGTAGCATGGGAATTTTTTCTAGACAGAGAGAGAATAAGCTCACATTTGATGGAGCTGCTGAACTCTACTGGGCAAATCTAATAGAACCTATTCAACGTAACTGGTAGAGAAAGCAATGCTGTCGCCTCACGATTTTGAAGTCGGCTCGTTAAACGACGCAAAGCCTAACTCGATACTTTTGAGACCTGAGACACCACACGACAAGATACTGATCGTAGGTAATGAAACTGAGCGATACGCTATATTTCTTGGAGACGACTTCAAATACTTTAAGTATAAAGAGTGTGATTATTATAGAGGGCTAATTGTCCAGAACATCAAATTCGAAGTCGACGAAACGAGTATCGGCGACCTACACAGAACAAGTGAACCACTCGGCGCAATTATCGCATCAAATAAAATACTGAAGATTCGAGCAGCACTAGCAAGCGGTTTTAGATCTGAATCTTCGATTCCAATATCAGGGAAAGACGAAGATGAATATTCAGTTGATAGAATATTTTTCAAAAGATGGAATATTTATATTAATTCCGGAAGTGAGAAGAGAATAATCCACTCAGTGAATACAGACAGCATTAACAAATTACCGAGATGAAGCCCGTCTTTCGATGGCCGGCATCAGGTCATTCTTCACTGACTCCGGCGTGAACGGCCCGACATGCTTGTAGACGATCTTGCCTGTCTGATCGACGAGGAAGGTTTCCGGCACGCCGTAGACGCCCCATTCGATGGCTGAGCGTCCGGCGCGGTCGGCACCGACTGCTGCAAACGGATTGCCGAGATCGCCGAGGAAGCGGCGCGCATTTTCCGGCTGGTCCTTGTAATTGAGGCCAACCACGCGGATGCGCTCGTCCTTGGCGATTTCCATCAGCAGCGGGTGTTCCTGGCGGCAGGGGACGCACCACGATCCCCAGACATTCACCAGCGTCAGCTTGCCCTTAAAATCCTCGCTGTCGAGGCCCGGAACAGGCGCGCCATCGCGCGCCAGCCCCTCGACGGGCGGCAGGTTGGTCTGCGGGGCCTGCTTGCCGATCAGCGCGGACGGTATCGTCGTATTGTCCTTGCCCGACAGAAGCTGGACCGCGAACACCGCCGCCAGCCCGACGAAAATCGCCAGCGGCAGCAGGGCAACCCAGGTGGAGCGCTTTTTCGGCGCGACGGGCTTTTCGGTCGTTTCGGTCATTGTGTCTTACCGGGGGATTTTGCGGAACGGCGGCGCACGCCCTGCGCTTCAAGCCGCTTCAATTCGTTTTTCTGGATGCGCTGATCAATCAATATCCAGCCGATGGTGACGGCAAGCGCCGCAAGCGTGATGCCATAGGAGGCGAGAACGAAGCCAAGATGGTTCATACTGCGCCCTCCTGTGCCTTGAGATTACGGTCTGCGCTGCGTGCCGCAAGTTTCTTCATCGACGCCACGCGGCGACGCCAGATTTCATTGCGCATGGCCATCATGTGCAGCGTGAAGAACAGAAGCGAGAAGCCGATGGCCATCACGAAAAGCGGGCGCAGCATGGACGCATCGATGGTCGGGCCGTCCATGCGGAACACCGAAGCTGGCTGGTGCAGCGTGTTCCACCAGTCGACCGAGAATTTGATGATCGGGATGTTGATGAAGCCGACCAGCGTGAGCACGGCCACCGGCTTGGCGCTCTTTGCCGGATCATCCATGGCGCGCGACAGCGCGATGATGCCGAGATACATCAGGAACAGCACGAAGACCGAGGTCAGCCGCGCATCCCACACCCACCACGTGCCCCACATCGGCTTGCCCCAGAGCGAGCCGGTGGCCAGCGCAAGCGCGGTGAAGACGGCGCCCAGCGGCGCGGCGGCGCGGATCGACACATCGGCCAGCGGATGCCGCCAGACCAGCGTGCCCAGCGCCGAAACGGCCATGATCGAGTAGCACATCATGGAAAGCCATGCGAAAGGCACATGGATATACATGATGCGGACCGTCATGCCCTGCTGATAGTCCTCCGGCGACTGGAAGAATACCATATAGAGGCCAGCCGCCAGCAGCAGCGCGGAAAGCACGGCCAGCCAAGGCAAGACCTTGCCCGCAAAGGCAAGGAACCGCGTGGGATTGGCCAGATCGAGCCAGCTCGTGGTTTTAACGGCGTCTTTGGTCATGTCTTTTTCCATGGCCTCTATTTACCTGTCCCCCCCGTGCCGTTCAATTGACCGAAATCAACTGCGTCAATCGGTCGAACTTTTCAATCCGCCGAACTTTTGAGCGCCGCGCTTGCAGCGAGCGGTCCGAGGACGGCAAAGAACAGGGTGAGTGCAGCAAGAATGAGGAATGGCGCCAGAAAGGGCGCGTTGTCTACCGTCGCCCCTTGCGAAGCTGATACACCGAAAATGAGCACCGGAATGGTGAGCGGCAGAACGATCACCGACACCAGCAGCCCGCCGCGCGGCAGCGCCACGGCAAGCGCCGCGCCCACCGCGCCGATGAAGGCGATGGCAGGCGTTCCCACCAGAAGCGTCAGCGATGTCGCGCCGATTGCCGATGCATCCATGTTCATGAACAGGCCCAGCATCGGCGATGCGATCACCAGCGGCAGCACGCTTGCCACCCAATGCGCCACGCATTTCACGAAAACCGTGAAGGCCAGCATGTGACTGTCGGCGCCGATCAGCAGCAGGTCGAGCGAACCGTCCTCGCGGTCGGCCTGAAACAGCCGGTCGAGGCCCAGAAGCGTTGCCAGCAGCGCGCCGATCCACAGCATGGCCGGGCCGATGCGCGCCAGAAGATTGAGATCAGGCCCGACGCCGAAGGGCATGACGGCAATGACCGCGAGGAAGAACAATATGCCGATCAGCGCGCCGCCACCGGCGCGGAAACTGAGGCGCAAGTCTCTCAGGAAAAGCGCCAGCATCAGGCAACCTCAAGCGAATAAGCGGCCATGTCGAGCGCACGCACGCCAATACTTCTTTCCAATGCAGTTTCGGACGGGAAACCGGTTTCCACTTTCCCTGAAACTGCATCCAAGCCCAGCGGAATATGCGTTGCGGCGACGATCATGCCGCCCTCCCGCATATGGCCGCGCATGATTTCCGCAAAGCGGGTTTCCGACGCCTTGTCGAGACCGGCGGTCGGTTCATCGACGATCCAGAGCGGACGGTGGCTGACCAGAAGCTTGGCGATGGAAACACGGCGCTTTTGCCCCGTCGACAAATAGCCGAACGGCAGATGCTCCACGCCGGGAAGGTCCACCTCCTCCAGCGCTTCATCGATCTCCATCTGCGCCGCACCGTTGAAATTCTGCCAGAAGGACAGGTTTTCCCGCACGCTGAGCGCGGGCTTCATCGCATTCTGGTGGCCGAGATAGTGGCAGGCAGCGCGCACCGGCACGGCCACGCCATCGTCGGTGAGTTCCACCCTCCCCGCTTGCGGGGCGAGCAGGCCGCAGATGATTCGCAAAAGCGTGGACTTGCCGGAGCCGTTGGGGCCGGTCACCACCAGCGCCTCGCCGTCACCGAGCGCAAGAGAAAGGCCCGCGAAAATCGTTTCGCCGCCCCTTTCGCCCGCCAGATTTTCGGCTTCCAGCCGCATTTTATACCCTCTAAGCCCCAATGGATAAGCGCCAGACCAATAGAGCCGGAAGCCCGGAAGATCTACGCAAAGGCATCGCAACATTTCGCCGCAAGGGGCCGAATTCACGATATTCTGTCTGGAATCGTTTTAGAAAACTCTCTATATGAGGGCTACCACGCCAGCGGTCGGCGTGGAAACCATTTTTGGCCGATCTCAACCTGTTGCCCTTAAGGACGCAGGCTTCGGGACGGACAGCGGAAATGACTGCACCCGCACCTTGGCGCGTCCTTGAAACGCTAGCCTAGGCGTTCGTCCTGGTTTTCCGGCCAGCAGCATAAGGACGAACGCAGTGTCGCACATCGACAGCTTTAAATGCCGCAAAACCCTCACCGTAGGGGGCAAGGACTATGTTTATTACAGCCTGACCGAAGCCGAAAAGAATGGCCTCGAAGGCGTTTCCAAGCTTCCATTCTCCATGAAGGTTCTGCTTGAGAACCTGCTCCGCTTCGAGGACGACCGCTCCGTCAAGAAGTCGGACATCGAAGCTGTTGCCAAGTGGCTGAACGACCGCGGCTCCGCAGGCGCGGAAATCGCCTATCGCCCGGCGCGCGTTCTCATGCAGGACTTCACCGGCGTTCCCGCCGTCGTTGACCTTGCAGCCATGCGCGACGGCATCAAGGCGCTCGGCGGCGATCCGGAAAAGATCAATCCGCTGGTGCCTGTCGATCTGGTCATCGACCACTCGGTCATCGTCGACGAATTCGGCAATCCAAGCGCATTCAAGGCCAATGTTGACCTCGAATATCAGCGTAACGGCGAACGCTACCGCTTCCTCAAGTGGGGCCAGCAGGCATTCCAGAACTTCCGCGTCGTTCCGCCCGGCACCGGCATCTGCCATCAGGTGAACCTCGAATATCTGGCCCAGGCCGTCTGGACCAAGGAAGAAGACGGCGCGACCGTCGCTTATCCAGACACCTGCGTCGGCACCGACAGCCACACCACCATGGTCAACGGCCTTGGCGTTCTGGGCTGGGGCGTCGGCGGCATCGAAGCTGAAGCGGCCATGCTCGGCCAGCCGGTTTCCATGCTGCTGCCGGAAGTCGTCGGCTTCCGCCTGACCGGCAAGATCAAGGAAGGCGTGACCGCGACCGACCTCGTGCTCACCGTCACGCAGATGCTGCGCAAGAAGGGCGTTGTCGGCAAGTTCGTCGAATTCTTCGGCGAAGGCCTCGAAAACATGACGCTGGCCGACCGCGCCACCATCGCCAATATGGGCCCGGAATATGGCGCGACCTGCGGCTTCTTCCCCGTCGACCGCGAAACGCTCAACTACATGAACACCACCGGCCGCGACGAGCATCGCATCGAACTGGTCGAAGCCTATTGCCGCGCGCAGGGCATGTGGCGTGAAAAGGGTGCAGCCGATCCGGTCTTCACCGACATTCTCGAACTCGACATGGGCGACGTCGTTCCGTCGATGGCCGGTCCGAAGCGTCCGGAAGGCCGCATCGCGCTGGAAAACATCGCTTCGGGTTTCGCAACCTCGCTCGAAAACGAGTACAAGAAGACCACCGGCCAGACCGCGCGTTATGCCGTTGAAGGCGAAGACTATGACCTCGGCCATGGCGATGTGGCGATTGCCGCCATCACGTCCTGCACCAACACCTCGAACCCGAGCGTGCTGATTGCTGCTGGCCTTCTGGCTCGCAACGCCGTTGCCAAGGGCCTGAAGACCAAGCCTTGGGTCAAGACGTCGCTTGCGCCCGGCTCCCAGGTCGTTGCCGCCTATCTTGAATCTGCCGGTCTGCAGAAGGATCTCGATGCGCTCGGCTTCAACCTCGTCGGCTTCGGCTGCACGACCTGCATCGGCAATTCCGGTCCGCTGCCGGCCCCGATCTCCAAGACGATCAACGAAAAGGGCCTGATCGCGGCTGCCGTCCTGTCCGGCAACCGTAACTTCGAAGGCCGCGTTTCGCCGGACGTGCAGGCAAACTATCTGGCCTCGCCGCCGCTCGTCGTCGCCCACGCTCTTGCCGGTACGGTCACCAAGGACCTGACCAAGGAGCCGCTTGGCGAAGACAAGGACGGCAATCCGGTGTTCCTGCGCGACATCTGGCCTTCCTCGCAGGAAATCCAGGACTTCATCGCCAAGAACGTCACCCGCAAGATTTTCTCGGAAAAATATGCGGATGTGTTCAAGGGCGACGAAAACTGGCAGGCCGTGCAGGTTCCTGCGGGCCAGACCTATGCATGGGACGACAATTCGACCTATGTGCAGAACCCGCCTTACTTTGTCGGCATGGGCAAGTCGGCCGGCACGATCGGCGACGTCAAGGGTGCCCGCATTCTGGGCCTCTTCGGCGACAAGATCACCACCGACCACATTTCGCCTGCCGGTTCGATCAAGGCACAGTCGCCTGCTGGCAAGTACCTGCTCGACCATGGCGTCGGCGTCGCCGACTTCAACCAGTACGGCACGCGTCGCGGCAACCATGAAGTGATGATGCGCGGCACCTTCGCAAACATCCGTATCCGCAACCACATGCTGGGCGAAAACGGACGTGAAGGCGGCTACACCATCCATTATCCGTCGAAGGAAGAAACCTCGATCTACGATGCTGCCATGCAGTACAAGGCCGAGGGCGTGCCGCTCGTCGTCTTCGCAGGCGTCGAATACGGCAACGGCTCTTCGCGTGACTGGGCTGCCAAGGGCACCAACCTGCTCGGCGTCAAGGCCGTCATCGCACAGTCCTTCGAGCGTATCCACCGCTCCAACCTCGTTGGCATGGGCATTGTGCCTTTCGTCTTCGAGGAAGGCACGAGCTGGCAGACGCTTGGCCTCAAGGGCGACGAAATCGTCACCATCGAAGGTCTTGCCGATGTGCGTCCGCGCCAGAAGGTCGAAGCCTCCATCACCTATGCCGACGGCACGGTGAGAAAGGTTCCGCTCATCTGCCGCATCGATACGCTGGACGAGCTGGACTACATGAAGAACGGCGGCATTCTGCAGACCGTTCTGCGCGATCTGGCCGCTTAATCGGCACCAGTTTGAAAATCAAAAAAAGCCGCCGGATTTTTCCGGCGGCTTTTTTGTGCCGGATAAGGCTCTCACTGCAACGTGAATTCCTATTGATTGTAGAACTTCTTACATAATAGATGTCAGCGACAATTATTGCAGGATGAAACGAAGTGATACTCCATCCCCCTTTATACGGGACAGGTCCATGGCTTGCAGGCGAGCATCTGCCCGGCTGGCGTAGCATCTGTGCCGTTCTGGGGCTGGCATTCACCGGCTGCATCTCCATGCAGGGACTTGCCAAGGCACAGGACAGCGGCAAGAAAACCGCCGTTCTGGAGCTTTACACCAGCCAGGGCTGCAAATCCTGCCCGGAGGCCGACCGCAACCTGGCCAAATATGCCGACGATCCCAATGTCCTGGCGCTGTCGTTCCACGTCAATTACTGGGATTATATGGGCTGGCGCGACACCCTTGCCAGTCAGGAAAACACCGACCGGCAGAACGCCTATCGCAATTCCTTCAATGCGCGCATGATCTATACGCCGCAAGCCGTCATCAACGGTACTGCCGAAGTGAATGGCCGCGACAGCAAAGCCATCAAGACGCAGATCGCGGCCAACAAGCTGGATGTGCCGGTTTCGATCACGCAGCTCGATGACGGGCGCCTGTCCATCGATATCGGCGCGGGCAAGAAGCCCGACGCGCCCGTGCACGTGGTCCTGTTCTATTTCCGCGATTCGGTGACGATCCCGATCACGGAAGGGGAAAATGCGGGTGAAGCCGTCACCTATCGCAATACGGTCAGCGATACCGCCACGATCGGCATGTGGGACGGCAAGGCGCTGAAGATCGAGATTCCGGCTTCGGAACTGAAGCGCAAGGATGTATCAGGCTGTGCCGTGGTGCTTCAGGAAACCCGCGATGACAATTCGCTCGGCTCCATACATGGCGCAGCAATGTTCAAGCAGACACGGCCGGTCGGCCTGTAGGCAGCCGGTTGCTGAACGCAGCAAGGCGCGCTTTGGCGATGTTTTTCTTCCAGGGAGTTCCGCGGAGAAAAGCGTGGGGCCCAGCAGGGCCGTTAATTCAGCTTAGAGCACGTTTCGATCTCTGATTGAATCAGGTCAGCGCTCTAACCTTTGTTTTTGTTTTTGGCGCGCATCTTGTCCGAAAACCGTTTCACACTTTTCGGGATGCGCTCTAAGTCTTTGGCGCGCATCTTATCCGAAAACCGTTTCACACTTTTCGGGATGCGCTCTAGGCCGGAAAAGGTTGGTTCGGTCCGAGCAGGTCCTTTGGGCGGGGGGCTTGGGGTCGGACTTGCCCGAACCGAACCGTCTCAGGCAACGTGTAGATGCTGAAGCCATAATCAGGCTGCAATGCGAAGCTGACAAGGCGAAAATGTGGCCAACAATCACCATTGCAAACACCCATTCTCTTTTCGTGAATGACCGCTCGCAGCGGTTAATCCCTATTTATTGGGGGGCTTCGTTCGAGCCATAAGCGCATGCAAAAACAGGCTCGCGGAAGCGCCCCTTGAAATTGCTTCACAAAAGCATCACCCTGTTGTCATGCGCCGATCCGGTTCGCTTCACCACCCATGCTGATACCGATCCCGGTTGCACGCAGTTTGTTTTTGAGCCTGTCCGGTTCCGGTCGGCGCTCCGCAAAAGGCTGAAAGGAAGGAAATGGATACGTCAAGCGCAGCGAATGAGGATTCGTCGTCCCCATCACCCTCGTCTGCTTCGCCAAAGGTCGTTCCCCTCGACCGCGCGCGGCCTGCTCCCGTCAGTTTCAACCGGCATGAACTCGGCAAAATCCTGAATATCTATGGCCGCATGGTCGCCTCCGGCACGTGGCGCGACTACGCCATCGACCATCTGAGCGACCGTGCCGTGTTCTCCATCTTTCGCCGCGCAAGCGAGATGCCGCTTTTCCGCATCGAGAAGAATCCGAAGCTGGCGCAAAAGCAGGGCGCCTATTCGGTCATCGCCGCAAGCGGGCTTATCATGAAGCGGGGCCACGAGCTGGAGCGCGTGCTGCGCGTGTTCGACAAGAGCCTCAAGCTCGTGGAAAGCTGATCCTTCGATCCTTCGACAAGCTCAGGATGAGGACAGCGGCGGCGTTCCCGGTTCCGTTGAGCGTCCGCCATTGAGCGGCAGCTGCATCAGCACCGTATCGAGCCAGCGTCCGTGCTTGAAGCCAGAACCCTCGATGCGCCCGCAATGGGCAAAGCCCAGGCTTTCATGCAGCCTGACCGAACCGATATTCTGTTCCCCGTCGCCAATCACCGCCAGCAGTTGCCGGAAGCCCAATGCGGAAATACGCTCGATAAGCGCGCGCAGCAGAAGTTTGCCGACGCCCTTTCCCTTGGCATTGGGAGCGATATAGATCGAGTCCTCCGCAAGCCAGCGATAGGCTGGCCTGACGCGGAAATAGCTCGCATAGGCATAGCCGAGAATCCGGCCCTCCTCCTCCGCCACGAGGATCGGAAAGCCCTGCCCTACGAATGCCGAAAACCGCCTTGCCATTTCATCCACTGTCGGCGGCTCGATCTCATAGGAACCGGCGCCGGTCAGCACGGCATCGGTATAAATCGTAGTGATGGTTTCGATATCGGCAGGCTGGAAATCACGGATGACGGGCATGTTGTAACCGCAAGGGAATGTTGGAGCTTCCCAACATGCATCAGAAATTGCCTGCACAAAAGCAAAAAGGGCAGCGTTTCCGCTGCCCTTTCGTTCAAGCACTCTTCGGCTGATTAGTCACGGTTGCCCATGAACTGCAGCAGGAAGGTGAACATGTTGATGAAGTCGAGATAGAGACGCAGCGCGCCCATCACGATCTTGCGGCCCTGCGTATCCGAAGCATCGCCTTCGTAATACATTTCCTTGATCGACTGCGTGTCGTAGGCGGTGAGGCCTGCGAAGATCAGGACGCCGATCACCGAGATTGCGAATTGCAACGCGGTGGAGCCGAGGAAGATGTTGACGACCGATGCCAGGATCAGGCCGAACAGGCCCATGATCAGGAACGAACCCATCGCGGACAGGTCGCGCTTGGTCGTGTAACCGTAGAGCGACAGCGCGCCGAAGGAAGCAGCCGTCACGAAGAAGGTGCGAACGACGCTCTGGCCGGTGAAGACCAGGAAGATCGACGACAGCGACAGGCCGACGAGGGCGGCATAGCCCCAGAAGACGGCGTTAGCGGTCGAGACCGACATGCGCTCGATGCGGAAGCTCAGGAAGAACACTGCCGCGAGCGGCGCAAGCATCACAACCCAGCGAAGCGGGGACGTGTAGAGCGCCACGCCGAGACCGGTGAGCATCTTGCCGTTGGCGAGCTGCGCGACGGCTGCGGACGGATCCGTGGTGGTTGCGAGTGCGGCAACGGCGAATGCGGCAAGGCCGGTAACGGCCAGGCCGATAGCCATCATGTTATAGACGCCGAGCATATAGCTGCGCAGGCCCTGATCGATGCCTGCATCGGCACGAGCGCCGCCTACCGGCCTCTGCTGCGCCTGAATATTGCGAAAGTCAGCCATGACTTAAATCCTCTTGCCATGTCCCGTCCGGTGTCGGGGCGCTCCCAAAGTCGAGCCGCCGCCAGGCGCCGCTGGCGGGACTCCAGCATGCCTGCCTGACATTATGGGGATTTCGGCGCTCTCCTACAAGTAGTTCCTGTAAAAAAACGTGATGTAGCGACTTGAAAAGCGAACCGCATTATCCATGCGATCCAAGGGGTTAAGCTTATTTTCTGCCTTTGCGTTACAAATCGTTCATATGGTTCTGAGCACCTTTGCGGGCTTCTGGCCTAAAACGCGCCATGTTCCCGCAAGGCCGAAGCCGACCGTCAGCACCAGCGCCATGGCCACCGTCATCAGCGCCACATCGGGCAGGAAGCTTGCTTTCAGCTTCATGATTTCGACGACGACATACCAGCCCGCCGCGCTGCCGGCGGCAAGGGCAAAAAGGGCCGTCGCCAGCCCGAGCAGCATATATTCAAGCACATAGGCCGTAATCAGCGTGCCGCGCGTGGCGCCCAACGTCTTCAGCACCACCGCATCGTGGACGCGGGCGCGGTTGCCCGCCGCCAGCGCCCCGCCCAGCACCAGAACCGATGCGGCAAGCGCAATGGAGGCGGCGGCGCGGATGGCGGTGGCAAGCTGGCCGATCAGATCATTGGCGACATTGAGCGCATCGGTCACGCTGACCGTGGTGACGGCGGGCCAGGTTTTCGTGACCTGGCGCAGCACGTCGGGCGCAAGGTTTTTCTGGCCGTCGGGAATGGTGAGCGTCGCCAGCCAGGTGGCAGGCGCACCGGCGAAGGTATTGGGCGAAAACACCATGACAAAATTCATGGCCAGCGTTTCCCACTGCACCTGACGGAAGCTTGCGATCTTCGCGGTGATGTTGCGGCCAAGCACATTGACCGTCACCGTGTCGCCAAGCTTCAGGCCCAGTTCCTTGCCCTCGCGCTCCGCGAAGGAGACCAGCGGTTCACCATTGTAGCCGGGAGACCACCATTCGCCTTCGGTCAGCGTCGAGTTTTCAGGGACCGTATCGGAAAAAGTTATGCCACGGTCACCGCGCAGCACCCAGGCAGCTTCCGGCGGAATGGTCATGTCGCGCACATTCTTACCGTTGAAGGCCACAATGCGCCCGCGCAGCATCGGGCCGGAGGTGAGCTTGCCGTCGGGCACGATGCCGCTGACCAGTTTGGTGAAATCGCCGATATCGCGGTTCTGGATATCGACAAAGAAGAAATCCGGGGCTTGGGCCGGAATATTCTCGGTCACCTGTCGGCGCAGATTGCCGTCGATCAGCGCAATCGCCACCATCAGCGTCAGACCAAGGCCGAGCGACAGCACCACGGAAGGCGTCAGCGCGCCGGGACGATGAATATTGCCGACCGCAAGCCGCAGTGCGGTCGAGCGCACACGCGGGACACGGCGGGCAAGCCAGCGAATGCCGTCCGCGACCAGCCGCAACACACCGAAGGCAGCAATGGCCGAGACGATGAAAATGGCTGCGATGCGCCGGTCATAGGCGACGTAAAGCGCCAGCCCCGCAAGCGCTGCAATCAGCAGAACGGCGAGAACGAGATAGAGGAACGGCGGCAGGCCGCGCTGTTCAAAGCCCTGCTCGCGGAACAGCGCCGTCGCCGGAATGTCCCGCGCCCTGCCAAGCGGAATGATCGCGAAGGCAAGCGTGGTGATGAGGCCAAAGACGGCGGCCAGCGCCAGTGCTCCCGGAAAGAAGCCGCCGCCACCGGCGACCGGCAGATAATCGGCAAGCGCCATTGCTGCTGCATAGGGAATGATCGCCGCCAGAATCAGCCCGAGCGCGATGCCGATCAGGCCGATCACCATGATCTGGACGAGATAGACCAGCACGGCGAAACGCGCGGGCGCGCCAAGCGACTTGAAGGTCGCGATCACGCCGCGCTTGCCATCGAGATAGGCGCGCACCGCATTAGCAACGCCTACACCGCCGACGATCAGCGCCGTCAGGCCCACCAGTGTCAGGAATTGCGAGAAGCGCTCGATATTGGCACTGAGCGCCGGCGCGGCATTGGCGCGGGAACGAATGTTCCAGCCCGCGTCGGGAAAATCGGCAGCGGCCTGCCGCCTCACTTCGGCGATTGCCGCATCCGTCGCCCCGTCCGGCAGGGCAACCTTGTAGATGTGATCGACGAGGCTTCCGGGTTGGATCAGGCCGGAAGCCCTGAGGCCATCCAGCGAAACCAGAAAGTGCGGCGCGAAATTGAAGCCGGACGACAGCAGGTCCGGCTCGCTCTCGATCAGGCCGCGCAGTTCAAAGGCTTGCGAACCGAGCAGAACCCTTGCGCCGAGCGACAGGTCCATGCGGTTCAGAAAATCCTGCGTCACGGCGGCGCCATAGACGCCGTCCTTCTCGCCCATCATGGAGCCAAGCGATTGCTGCGGCTGGACCTTCAGTTCACCATAGAGCGGATAGGCGGCGTCGACCGCCTTCACCTCGACCAGCGACTGGTCGGAGCCATCGGGCAGGCGCGCCATGGAGCGCATCGTGGCGCTTGCCGCGACCTTGCCCTGCTTGTCGATGAAGGCGCGTTCTTCCGCCGTTGTTTCGCGCTGATTGAGCGCAAAGCTGACATCACCGCCCAGAATGGTCTGGCCTTCCGAGGCAATGCCGGTGCTGACCGAGCGCGCCACCGAATTGACGCCGCCGATGGCAGCAACGCCCAACGCGATACAGGCGAGGAAAATATAGAAACCGGCAAGCCCGCCGCGCATTTCACGCAGCGCAAAGCGGAGAGCGAGCGAGAAAGACCTGGCCGCACTCATGCGCCTGCCGCCAGCGTTTCGAGGATGGAGCCGCCCTGCGCGGGTTCCTCGATCCGACCCGAACGCACCGGAATTTCAATGTCACAGCGCGCCGCAAGCGCGGGATCATGCGTGACCAGCACCATGGTCAGGCCATTTTCGCGCTGCTTGGCAAACAGGAGATCGGCAATCTGGCGACCCGTCGCGGTGTCGAGATTGCCGGTCGGCTCGTCGGCAATCAGGATTTTAGGCGAAGGCGCCAGAGCGCGGGCAATCGCCACGCGCTGCTGCTCGCCGCCGGAAAGCTCGGACGGGTAATGGGTGAGCCGCTCGCCAAGGCCGACGGCGCGCAATTCGCGCTCAGCCACCTCGAACGCATCGCGGCGACCGGCAAGCTCCAGCGGCACGGCGACATTTTCAAGCGCGGTCATGTTGGGAATGAGGTGGAAGGACTGGAACACGATGCCGATATTGGCGCCACGAAAAGCAGCGGCCTGATCTTCGCTCATCCGGCTGATCGTCTCACCCGCAATCTTCACAGTTCCGTTATCGACATGTTCCAGACCGGCCAGAACCATCAAGAGCGTGGACTTGCCGGAACCGGACGGACCGACGATACCGACCGACTGGCCTTGCGATATATGAAGGGAAACGCCCTTCAGCACGTGGACCAACGAGGCGGCGTGCCCAAGGGTCAGATGAACGTTCTCAAGTTCGATAATCGGGCCAACAACCTGTTCCGTCACGCAGTTTTTATCCTATATGAATAATAGCGCGCCACAAATTTGAACCTATGTTGCGCCAATTATTGAAGAGAAGTCCGGCGGGCCAGTTGCCCACAGCCCCTCAAATATGGGTTTTCGACGATGTGTTTCAAACTCTCAATTCCGGCATGGCTCCCTGTTTTTGCGGCGATTGCATCTTTTATGGCGGCAAGCCCCGTCATTTCGGCGCAGGCGCAGGAAGAACCGACCGGCCTTGAAGACGCATTGCCGACCGAGCAGCTGTCCCAGATAAGGATTGTCGGCTTCGGCGACAGCCTGATGGCGGGCTATCTGCTGCCTTCCAATGCCGCCTTTCCGCAGCAGCTTGAAAAGGCGCTCAACGACAAGGGCATCGAGGTTTCGATCGAGAACGCGGGCGTGTCGGGCGACACCACCACGGGCGGTCTTTCGCGGATCGACTGGTCAGTTCCCGATGGCACCGATCTCGTGATCCTTGAACTTGGCGCCAATGACGCGCTGCGCGGCATCGAGCCCGACATTACCGAAAAGAACCTCGACGAAATGCTGGCGCGCCTCAAGCAGCGCGGCATTTCAGTCATTCTCGCCGGCATGATGGCCCCGCCCAACATGGGCAAGGATTATGCCGCCAAATTCAACCCGATCTATCCGAAGCTGGCGCAGAAATACGGCGTGCCGCTCTACCCGTTTTTCCTCGACGGGGTAGCAACGAAGAAGGAGTTTCTGCTCGAGGACGGAATGCACCCCAATGAGAAAGGCGTCGAAACGATGGTGACCAATTTCATGCCCACTATCGAAAAGAGCCTGACGGATATGCAAAACAAGGGGACATCGGGAGGCTGACGCCAGCCGGGAGCATAAACAGCTTGCCCCCGACAGGAAACTTTGATTCGCTCTAGCTGCATCGGCAAATATCGAATCATCGATGGAACGATGCACTGACACTCTGGGTTAGAGCGTCTTTCACGCATCCAGCCGGATGCAGGCGCTCTGACAGGGAACGCTTCGAGGAGGATGCCTTATGCCGCGTCTTTTCACTGCCCTCGAAATCCCGCGTGATGCCGCGCTTTCGCTCTCGTTGTTGCGAGGCGGTCTTCCCGGCGCACGCTGGATTGATGTCGAAAACTACCACATAACGCTGCGTTTTATCGGAGATGTGGAAGGCCACGTGGCCGACGAGGTTGCCAATGCGCTCGATCGCGTGCGGCGACCCGAATTCATGCTCAACCTCTCGGGTGTCAATGCGTTCGGCTCCAAAAAGCCGCACAGCATCTATGCGGGTGTATCCCCCTCGCCTGAACTCAATGCATTGCAGGCGGAAATCGAACGTATCTGCCAGCGGCTGCACATTCCCGCCGATCCGCGCAAGTTCACGCCGCATGTGACGCTGGCGCGGCTCAGAAACGCCCGCATCGACGATGTGGCGCGTTATCTGTCCTCACGCGGCAACTTCGCGACGCTGCCCTTCAAGGTGGGACGGTTCGTGCTGATGTCGTCGCGCGATTCGGTTGGCGGCGGGCCTTACATCGTGGAAGAAGCCTGGCCTTTGGTCGCCGTTTCCCGCACGGGCCAGAACTGGTCGGCAAGTGCGATGGAAGCCGCCAGAACCATCCGGTAGACCTTTTCGAAATCCCCGGTCCCGCCATAATAGGGGTCGGGGATTTCAACCGCCCGCCCTTCGGCAATCTCGGTGAAAAGCCCGATATGCGCGCTTGCATTTGCGGGCTGTCGCCCGGCGATCATCCGCATATTGTAGCGGTCCATCCCGAGGATCAGGTCGAAACGGCTGAAATCACCTGCGATCAGCTGGCGGCAGCGCTGCCCCGAAATATCGAGACCATGACGCGCCGCAACGCTGATGGAGCGTTCGTCCGGTTCCTCGCCGGTATGGTAGCCATTGGTTCCGGCGGAATCGACCAGCACATGGCGGATGCCGCGCTTTTCAAGCACCTGCCCCATCACGCCTTCGGCCAGCGGAGACCGGCAGATATTGCCGGCGCAGATGAAAAGAATGCTGTTTGGCGCTGATGCGGTCACTGATACGGTCACGGAACTCTCGCGTTCATGATAAGTTGTTTCAGAAACCGCAACATAGGCGAAAGACGATGACACGCAACCGGCTGACGGAAAACGAACTGAACGAAGCGCTCAAGGATCTTGACGGCTGGCAGAAGGTTGACGGACGCGAGGCGATTTCCAAAAGCTTCAGGTTCAAGGATTTCAACGCCGCCTTCGGCTTCATGGCGCGCGCGGCGCTTCACGCGGAAAAGCTCGACCATCACCCCGAATGGTTCAATGTCTATAACCGCGTCGATGTCACGCTTGCCACCCACAGCGAGAACGGCATTACCGAACTCGACATCAAGCTTGCGCGCAGGATGAACGCTCTAGCCTGAAGTTAAAGCTTTGAGATATATACATAAATCTTCCGGCGATCATAATTGAAGCTGCCATCGGGGTTGCGGCTGGAATAGGGAAGAACGCGGGTCAGATTGATGCGGTCCTGCCAGTTCTGGCCAAGCTTGCCGCCATGGACGCCACGGATATAGACGTCGCCGAGCGAAATGGCGGCGTGGAAAACATGTCCCGCCTGCACGTCATAGAAGCCGATGGCCTTGCCATAGGGCAGCGCCGAATAGCCGTTCCATTGTTCGCCCGCCCGGAAATTCAGGATGGGTATCCAGTTCTGGCTGGAGGTGCCGCGCAGGGTGTTGAGCGAGATTCCAGCGCCGAAGAGGAACCGCAGATAGACGGCGGCATCGTAGCATCCGGCCTCGAACAGATCGATGGTGATGTAATCGTCCTCGCTTCCGGCGGCCAGCAGCTGGTTGCCGCGAAACAGCCGTGTTGAGCGGTCGCTGCGGATGAAGTTTTCGCCATAGCCGGTCAAATGCATCAAAACCTCCATTCATGCGGCATCGCTCCAGCGTGAAAGCGATCCGGTCGAATCTGTATTTTGGGGATTTGGCGGGGGCCTTGTAGCTGATGGTTCTGGCAGGATCGGGCGGGGGGAGAAATGGTCCGGACTTGCACCGGACTTGCCCCGGACTTGCAAGAGCGACGCAAACTCCCCATTTTCAGCCGGTCATAACCTGCATTCGATGATCGGAATCAGGACGACAGGAGTTGAACGAGAATGGATGACGTCAGAATCGGTGAAATCCTCGAACCCGGCAGCGAGAGCGAATTCAAGAAGCGCAGCGAGCGGGTGAAGAACGGATTCTGGAAGGCCGCGCGCCGCGCCGGTCGCATGGTGCCGTTCATGGACGAGGTTGTTGCTGCCTATTACTGCGCGCTCGACCAGAAGACGCCGACCCGCGTGCGCATGACGCTGATGGCCGCACTTGCCTATTTCGTCCTGCCCTTCGACGCCATTCCCGATCTTCTGGCCGGTATCGGCTTCACGGATGACGTTGCCGTGCTGATGGCGGCACTGACCGCCGTTCGCGCCCACATCACGCCCGCGCACCGGCTGGCTGCGAAGCAGGCGTTGGAGGATCAAGTAGGGCAGTAGGGCAGTAGGGCAGTAGGGCAGTAGGGCAGTAGGGCAGTAGGGCAGTAGGGCAGTAGGGCAGTAGGGCAGTAGGGCAGTAGGGCAGTAGGGCAGAGAAGGATATGGTTGGCGCGGTCATCCGCAACCAAAACATACTCCCCTACTCCCTTACTCCCCTACTCCCTTAACATACTGCCTTACTGCCCTACTGCCTTATTGCCTTATTGCCTTATCGCCTTACTGACGCCGCTTTCTTTTAATTCAACTTCCCCCAAGGGATGGCGGGGCGACTTGGCTGCTCATTCAAGTTTTCTTTCGAAACTTCACCGTTTGGTAACCCAGATTAAGGCATTTTAATCGGCAACTGAGCGGGACGGCGTGATGAACGGCGGCATCCCGATATTCAAGTTTGAAGCAAACGAAAGAGAACCGGTAAAAACCAATGCTTGGAAAATCGATCGTCGCGGCTTCTGTGTTCATGATTGGGATGGCGGGCTCGGCACTCGCCCAGACCCCGAGCCAGATCAGCCAGTTCAATGCCTGGGGCGCCTACAGCTATCAGTCGGGCAACGGCAAGGTCTGCTATGTCCTCTCCGTGCCGACCCAGAAGGCCCCGGCCTCTGTCGATCACGGCGACAACTTCTTCCTCGTGAGCCAGAAGCCCGGCCAGAACATCTCGTTCGAACCGCAATTCATGGCCGGTTACGACCTCAACGCCAATGCCAAGGTCGTCGTTTCCATCGGCAACCGCAGCTTTAACATGTTCGTCAACGGCAAGTCCGGATGGATGGAAAATGCTGCCGAAGAGCCGCAGCTCATCGCAGCCATGCGCGGCGGTTCGGAAATGAAGGTGCAGGCACAGTCGAAGCGCGGCACCAAGACCAACTACACCTATTCGCTCAAAGGTATTTCGGATGCGCTGAAAGCCATCCAGAAGTGCAAATAATCCACGCGACTGGATGACTTTTAAAGCCGGGCCTTCAAGTCCGGCTTTTTCTTTTGCGCTGCCTTCATGCATGGCAGCCTGGATTTCGTGTGGCCTGGATTTCGTGTGGCCGGATTTCGTGTGGGATGACGAATGCGATATTGTGTGCTATTAGCGCGCGCATCAGGATCGCAATGTCGGCTGTCCGACCCTATTTATCCATGAATTCGGGCCAGATTATCTGGCGAAGCTTATCGAGGCGCTCAAGGCGCTCGTCTCCAACAGTTGAAAACAGATGTCCATTTCGTTCGACCTTACCATTGATGATACGCGTGACCAGCTTGCCCGCCATGCGCGCGCCAGCCTGGAGGCGAAGCCGTCGCTGATCGGCATGTTGCGCGAGGAAATGGCCGAAGCGCTGATCAAGGTCGGCGTGCCGGAACGGCAGACGAAAATGCGCATCAGCCAGCTCTGGCACTGGCTTTATGTGCGCGGCGTTTCCGATTTCGCCGACATGCGCAATATTTCCAAGGATCTGCGCGCCCTTCTGGCGCAGCATTTCACTATTCAGCGCCCCGAAGTGGTCGAGGAACAGATTTCGCAGGACGGAACCCGCAAGTGGCTGTTCCGCTTTCCGCCGCGCGGTGCTGGCCGTCCGGTCGAAATCGAAAGCGTCTATATTCCGGAGGAAGGTCGCGGGACGCTGTGCATTTCCTCACAGGTCGGCTGCACGCTCACCTGCTCCTTCTGCCACACCGGCACGCAGAAGCTGGTGCGCAACCTGACTGCGGAAGAAATTCTGGCGCAGCTTTTGACCGCCCGCGACCGGCTTGGCGATTTTCCGGACAAGGACACGCCCGATGGCGCCATGGTGCCTGCCGAGGGCCGCAAGATCACCAATATCGTGATGATGGGCATGGGCGAGCCGCTCTATAATTTCGAGGAAGTGAAGAAGGCCCTGCTGATCGCCTCCGATGGCGACGGCCTCTCCCTTTCCAAGCGCCGCATCACGCTTTCGACCTCCGGCGTCGTGCCGGAAATCTATCGCACCGGCGACGAAATCGGCGTCATGCTTGCCATTTCGCTGCATGCCGTGCGCGACGAATTGCGCGACATTCTGGTGCCGATCAACAAGAAGTATCCGCTGGAACAGCTGATCAAGGCTTGCCGCGAATATCCGGGCCTGTCCAATGCCAAGCGCATCACCTTCGAATATGTGATGCTGAAGGACATCAATGACAGCCTGGAGGATGCCAAGCTTCTGGTGAAGCTGTTGCAGGGCATTCCGGCCAAGATCAACCTGATCCCGTTCAACCCATGGCCCGGCACGAATTACCAGTGCTCGGACTGGGAGCAGATCGAGAAATTTGCCGATTATGTGAATGCGGCTGGTTACGCATCGCCGATCCGCACGCCGCGCGGCCGCGACATTCTCGCCGCCTGCGGCCAGCTGAAATCGGAATCCGAACGCCTGCGCAAGAGCGAACGCCTTGCGCTGGAAGCAATGATGATCGCAGGGCACGGCGAATAAACCGAGGGGGAGCGCGCTTGAACGATACTTTTGACTACATAACGCGCTTCGTCATCGTGGTATTCGGCTATTGCTGCGCTGTGCTGGCGGCAGGCTGGTTTCTGGCCGCCATCCTTTTCCGCACCCTGGGCGTCGATTCGCTCATGAATGATTTTATCTCGTTCGCCACGGTAGCCGTCGATTCAGACGGCGGAACCTATTGGGCCACAACCAGCTTCTGGAGCTCCGTCTTCGTCGGCGGGTTCGCGCTTGCCATGCTGGCCGGCGGGTTCAGCTTCGTGCCCGCCCTCGTCCTTATCGTTCTGGCTGAAGCGCGCGGTTACAGGTCGTCGCTCTATTATTGCGTCGCGGGCACGCTGATCGGGCTTGCCGCCGCAAGCGCATCGCTTCCCTTCAGCGACACTCGCAGCGTGTCGGAAAGCTCGCTGTGGATTGCCGCCATAGCAGGGGCCGGCGTCGTCGGCAGCTTCGTCTACTGGCTGCTCGCAGGCCGCAAGGCCGGACGGCTTTTATCCCATCCGGCAGAGTAAGCGTTTTACTTCGCCTGCGCTGTGATGATCTTCAGCGCGAAGGCGGAAAATACACCCGCAAACATCCAGTCCACGATGCGCGTCACGGTCGGGTTCTTTTTCAAAAGCCCGGCAAAGCGGTCCGCCGCCACCACCATCGGTATGGTGAAGGGCAGCGCCATCGGAATGAACGACAGGCCGAGGAAGAACAATTTGCCCATGGCATGCGGGTCGTGCGCGGAGACAAATTGCGGCAGGAAGGTCATGTTGAACAGGATGATCTTCGGGTTGAGCAGATTGATGCCAAGCCCGGTCAGCCAGTTCTGGAACAGCGTATGCTTCTTGCCGCCATTCTTTTCCGGCGAGAAGGCCGATCCCTTGCGGATCGCCTGCACCGCGAGCCACACCAGATAGCCCGCACCCACGATCTTGAGCGCCGTGAAAGCCGCAGGCGAGGCGATGATCAGCGCCGAAAGGCCGAGCGCCACCATGGTGGTGTGAATGACGATGCCGGTGCTGGCGCCAGCCATGCAGGCAAAGCCCGCGGCCTTGCCTTCAGAAAGGGCGCGCCCGACGAACAGCGTCATGTCCGGGCCGGGGGTGATGGAAAGGATCGCCGTTGCAATCGCGAACTGGACAAAGATCGTCCATTCAGGGATGAAGGTCAGGTTTGTCAGAAAAGACATCGAGATGTGCTCCAAGAGATGGCGCACGCTAGAATAATTTCCCGGCAAAGGGAACAGCGGAATGGAGACCGGAATGCTGCTGATCGTGGGGACCGTCCGCCTGCCGCCGGAAAACCTCGACCGGGCGCGCAAGGCCATGCAGGCCATGATTGCGGCCAGCCGCGCGGAGGATGGCTGCGTGGACTATGGCTATGCCGAGGACGTGCTGGAACCGGGCCTGATCCACGTCAAGGAGTTCTGGCGCGACCGCGCCTCGCTGAACCGGCATTTTGCCTCCGCCCATATTGCCGAATGGCGGGCCGCCTGGCCCGAGCTTGGCATCGGCGACCGCAATCTGGTTGTTTATGAGGTGGGCGAACCGCAGGCTACATGATACCGCATCAGTTTTCGCGATAAGTCGCAGCCCTTCGGCTTGCGCGGCGCTTGGCAACTGATAAAAGACTTGCGGATATATCAGTTGGGTTCCACCAGAGCCTCAACCGCACCGCATTGGACGGAAGTAACTATGAGCAAGCTGAAAGACGTTAAGAAAGTCGTTCTCGCCTATTCGGGCGGCCTCGACACCTCGATCATCCTGAAGTGGCTTCAGACGGAACTGGGCGCGGAAGTCGTGACCTTTACCGCCGATCTCGGCCAGGGCGAGGAACTTGAACCGGCCCGCAAGAAAGCGGAAATGCTGGGCATCAAGGAAATCTTCATCGAGGACGTGCGCGAGGAATTCGTGCGCGATTTCGTCTTCCCGATGTTCCGCGCCAATGCCGTCTATGAAGGCGTCTACCTGCTCGGCACCTCGATTGCCCGCCCGCTGATCTCCAAGCACCTGATCGATATCGCCAAAAAGACCGGCGCCGACGCCATCGCGCATGGCGCGACCGGCAAGGGCAACGACCAGGTCCGTTTCGAGCTTTCGGCCTATGCGCTGAACCCGGACATCAAGATCATCGCCCCATGGCGCGACTGGTCGTTCAAGAGCCGCACGCACCTGCTCGAATTCGCCGAGCAGCACCAGATCCCCGTCGCCAAGGACAAGAAGGGCGAAGCGCCGTTCTCCGTCGACGCCAACCTGCTGCACTCCTCGTCCGAGGGCAAGGTTCTGGAAGATCCGGCTGTCGAGGCGCCGGAATATGTGCATATGCGCACCATTTCGCCGGAAACCGCGCCCGACAAGGCAACGATCATCAAGATCGGCTTTGAAAAGGGTGACGCCGTTTCCATCAATGGCGAGCGCCTGTCGCCTGCGACCCTTCTTGCCAAGCTCAACGACTATGGCCGCGACAATGGCATTGGCCGTCTCGACCTCGTGGAAAACCGCTTCGTCGGCATGAAGTCGCGCGGCGTCTACGAAACGCCGGGCGGCACGATCCTGCTTGCCGCGCACCGCGCCATCGAATCGATCACGCTCGACCGCGGTGCGGCGCACCTGAAGGACGAGCTGATGCCGCGCTATGCGGAGCTGATCTATTACGGCTTCTGGTTCTCGCCGGAACGCGAAATGCTGCAGGCCGCAATCGATCACAGCCAGCGCCATGTCGAAGGCGAAGTCACGCTCAAGCTCTACAAGGGCAATGTGATGGTGATCGGCCGTGAATCGGAAAAGTCGCTCTATTCCGACAAGCTCGTCACCTTCGAAGACGATCAGGGCGCCTACGACCAGAAGGACGCGGCAGGCTTCATCAAGCTCAATGCGTTGCGGTTGCGCACGCTCGCCGCGCGCGACAGGAAATAAGCCTGATTGGCTGATCCAAGCACCCTCGTCCTTCGAGGCTCGCTTCGCTCGCACCTCAGGATGAGGGTTACTGCGGGCGCTACCGCCCTTCACCTCATGGTGAGGTGCGAATGAACCCTGAGCTCGTCGAAGGGGAAATGAGCCTCGAACCACGAAGGTGAAAGGTCAGGGAAACCAAAATGCAAAACGCCCTCCCCGTCGGAGGGCGTTTTTCTTTATTCAGGCCGCATGTTTGATGCTGGCCAGCATCTTTTCCTCGCCCGGACGCAAGGTCAGCACCCGCACGCCGTTCGAGGTGACCGCCACCGTATGCTCGAACTGCGCCGACAGTTTTCCGTCGCGCGTCACCACCGTCCAGCCGTCCTTTTCCTGCTTCACCTTGGCCGTTCCCTGATTGAGCATCGGCTCGATGGTGAACACCATGCCTTCGCGCAGGCGAACGCCGGTGCCGGGCTTGCCGAAATGCAGAACCTGCGGTTCCTCATGCATCTCGCGACCGATGCCATGACCGCAATATTCCCGCACGATGCTGTAATCATGCCGCTTGGCGTGGCGCTCGATGGCATGGCCGATATCGCCCAAGGTCGCGCCGGGGCGCACGGCGGCAATCCCCTTCCACAGCGCCTCATAGGTCACCCGGACGAGGCGCGAGGCAAAGGGCGCGACTTCTCCGACCATGTAGGTCTTGCTGGAATCGGCGATATAGCCGTCCTTTTCCAGCGTGATGTCGAAATTGATGATCTCGCCGTTTTGAATGATCTCGTCATGCGACGGCATGCCATGGCAGACGACCTCGTTCTTCGAGCTGTTCAGCACATAAGGATAGTCATACTGCCCCTTGCTGGCAGGCCGCGCCTGCAATTCGCGGGTGATATAATCCTCAACCAGATCGTTGACTTGCATCGTGGTCATGCCCGCCAGCGGCGTGCGGTCGAGAAGGGCAAAAACCGAGGCGAGCAGCGCGCCGGATGCCGCCATCTTTTCCACTTCGGCCGGGGTCTTGGTCATGACGGCTGCTGCACTGCCAGAACCGGCAGAACCGGCAACTCGACCTGTGCCGAGCGCAACTGCATCTGCACGATCTCGTTGAACGACAGGTCGGGATACGCCTGCGCCAGCATGCCGATCTTCATCCAATATTCTGCCTGCGCATTGATCGAACGGCACATGACGTCGCTCGCCTTGCGCAATTCCTCGTGCAGCTCGTCGCCAATCTTTACGATACCCATGGCAATATCCAGTGTAAGCGTTTTATATACGAACCATATATAAATCGTATAAATCCATTCATCAAGCCTTCTACTCTTCCTTCTCAGGCAATCAAAACCCTTGCATTTAATATGGCACCGTACTATATGCCGCCGTATGGAAATTATCGAGCAAAAGCATCATGCCCTTCTGGGTGAAATGGAACGCCGGCACAGCCCGTCCACCGACGCGCTGAAAGCCTGCTTTGAAGTCTTGTCGCTTGCTGCGGCCATTGACCGGGATTGCGCCAACCGGCTGGCGCCGCACAAGCTTTCGGAGGGCAAGTTCGTGCTGCTGTTTCTGCTGCACAATGCGCCCGACGGCCTCTCGCCGCACGAGCTTTCGGAACGTGCAGGCGTGACGCGCGCCACCATCACCGGCCTGCTGGACGGGCTGGAGCGCGACGGTTTCCTCAAGCGCCACGCGGATAGCGAGGACCGCCGCAAGCTGGCTGTCCGGCTGACACCCGAAGGTTCGCTGCTGGCGCAACAGCTTTTCGAACAACATACCGCATGGATTGCAAGCCTGATGAGCGATCTCTCGTCAGGCGAACAGCAGCTTCTCAGCACCTTGCTGCGTCGCATCTGGAGCCGCACCGATGCCGGTCGCTCCTTCAAGATCAATGAAACCCTAGGCTGTAGTGATGAATTAACTCATGGTTCGGTATGAGCGAAAATGGTTCAGCTTTAGGAGCGAAACCGAAGATGGGGTGGTTCCCCCATTGAGGTTTTGCGACGCCAAGATGGGACATTTTCGTCATATCGCGAAGCGACGTGGTGTATTTTCCCTCTGA